>NZ_QEZH01000031.1:0-214745 GCF_003993515.1 Xanthomonas sp. BRIP62415 | reverse complement strand
ATTGGGGGATTGGGGAATCGGGAATCGGGAATCGAAAGGTGGGCAGGCTGTGCGGGTGCCGTCAATCGACAAGGTGATGAGTTCGGCGCTGCAAGCACGATGCGGCATGGGCTGACGCCTGCCTGACTTGAGGGCACGCGACGATCTGAGGTGCGGCACGGACGCGGCAATCTAAAATACGCCTTATTTTTCGATATATCCAAATTATTTCAATTACTTAAGTTCTACATCGATACGCTGAAAGGCGTATCGATGCATATGCCGAACAGCAGCATTTCGGCGCTCCGTGGATTTCGATACTGGCCGTGCCTGCTGAGGCACCCATCCATCACAACGGAGATTCCCCCATGCGTCGCACCTTTCTCTCTCTGGTCCTGGCACTGGCCGCCACCCCGGCGCTGGCTGGCGGCGTGATGCACTACACCGACAAGGCCACGTTGCCCACCGATGGCGAAGCGCGCGAAGTCGCTGCGCTGTTCGACACCTGGAACGCGGCGCTGGCCACTGGCAACCCGCACAAGGTGGCCGATTTGTACGCGCCGGACGGCGTGTTGTTGCCGACCGTCTCCAACGAGGTGCGCGCCTCGCGTGCGCAGATCGAAAAATACTTCGCGATGTTCCTGACCAAGAAGCCGCAGGGCGTGATCAACTACCGCACCGTGCGCGTGCTCGATGACGACAGCGCAGTGGATGCCGGCGTCTATACCTTCACGCTGACCGACAAGGACGGCAAGAAGAGCAAGGTGCAGGCGCGTTACACCTTCGTGTACGAAAAGCGCGACGACAAGTGGCTGATCATCAACCACCACAGCTCGGCGATGCCGGAAGTGGATGCGCCCAAGCTCGCCAAGGCCAGATAAGTGCGCGATCCCTGCCGCCATCCGCTCGCTGCCGGCTCCCCCGCGCATGCAGGCGTCGGAGTTCCTTCCCCGCCGCCGCTGGCGCCAGGCGCCTGGCATCGCAGCGCAGAAGCGATGCGCCGGTGCGATCACCGGCACGGCGCAGATCGCTGCTGCCGATGCCGGTCCCTGCTCACCTCCGCGCATGACCTGTCGCGGCAGCGCGCGCAGCGATTGATCAGGATCAAGGCATCCATCGGGCAAAGCCCCAAGACTTCTTCCATCCTCTGCACACAACGGGAATTTCCATGCGCATGCGCTCTACCCTTCTGCTCGCCGGCCTGGCCGCCGCCTTCGCCAGCGTCCCCGCACTGGCTCAATCCAAAGGCGACTGGACCGTTGCCGTCGGTGCCCACCAGGTCGCTCCCAAATCCGATAACGGCCGCCTGGTCGGCGGTACGCTCGAAGCGGACGTCGGCAAGGACATCAAGCCCACCTTCACTGCGGAATACTTCATTGCCGACAACCTGGGCATCGAAGTACTGGCTGCGCTGCCGTTCGAGCACGACATCGCGCTGCGCGGCCTGGGACGTGTCGCCAGCACCAAGCATCTGCCGCCGGTGATTTCGCTGCAGTACCACTTCAACAGCCAGGGCAAGCTCTCGCCGTTCGTTGGCGCGGGCATCAACTACACCCGTTTCTTCAGCACCGACACGCGTGGCGCGCTGGCCGGCAGCGAGCTGGAACTGGACGACTCCTGGGGCCTGGCCCTGCACGCAGGCGTGGACTACAAGCTCAGCGAGCGCGGCGCACTGCGGGTGAACCTGCGCTGGATCGACATCGATACCGAAGCGCGCCTCGACGGCAGCCGCATCGGCACGGTCAACATCGACCCGCTGGTCTACGGCCTGGCCTACGTGCACCGGTTCTGAGCCCGGCAGCGTGCGCGATGCATCTCTGGCACACTTGGCGTCCAGGGACGTGAATCCACCGCCGGAGTTGCGGACAGGTTGGCCACGTCGACCGCCTGTCCGACCTATCCGGGGATTTCATGAGCATGCTGATCCGTACCGCCCTCGCCATCGCACTGGCCGCCTCGGCCGCACCCGCCCTTGCACAATCGGCCGGCCACTGGACCACGGGCTACGGCGCCGGCTATGTCTCGCCCAAGTCCGACAGCGGCAGCTTCGGCGGCACGCGTGCCGAGATCAAGGGCGCCCCGACGCTGTCGTTCACCTACGAATACTTCCTGCGCAACAATCTCGGTATCGAGGTGCATGCCGCGGTGTCGGGCAAGCACGATCTGGAGCTTGAGGGCGTCGGCAAGGTGGGCAGCTATTGGTCGGTACCGCCGAGCGTGCTGTTGCAGTACCACATCAACGGCTACGGCACGGTGTCGCCGTTCGTGGGTGTCGGCATCAACTACACCACGTTTCTCGGCGAGGACGTCGATGACGCCTTCGGCAACGGCGATCTGCGCTTCGACGACTCGGTGGGCGCCACTGCACATATCGGTGTGGACTACATCTTCAACGAGCGCAGCGGCCTGCGCGTGGATGCGCGCTGGACCGACTCGCGCAGCAATGTCGATTTCAATGGCAGCCGGCTGGGCAAGGCGCGGATCGATCCGCTGACCTATGGCGTGTCGTACCTGGTGTACTTCTGAGCCTGCCGCAGACGCCGCGCTGAGCCGTGGCTGTGGTCGGACCGGGACAGCCATCAAACCGTCCCGGACCGATGCGTACAATTGCCGGATGAAGACCTTCTCCCCTCGCCTCCTCCTTCTTGCCGCAACCGTTGCCGCGGCATTCCAGCCCATCAGCGCCTTCGCCTGGGGGCCGCAAGGCCACCGCCTGGTGGCGCGCATTGCCGAGACCGAGCTGAGCCCGCAGGCGCGGGCACAAGTGGCGCAATTGCTGAAAGGCGACGCCAATCCGACACTGGCCGGTGTCGCCACCTGGGCCGACGAATTGCGCGAGCACGATCCGGACCTGGGCAAGCGCTCCGGCCCGTGGCATTACGTCAATCTCGGCGAGCACGACTGTACGTACGAGCCGCCGCGCGACTGCCCGGACGGCAACTGCGTGATCGCCGCGCTGGACCGGCAGACCGCGCTGCTTGCCGATCGCAGCCAGCCCCTGGACGTGCGTCGGCAGGCCCTGAAGTTCGTGGTGCATTTTGTCGGCGACATCCACCAGCCGATGCATGCCGGCTACGCGCACGACAAGGGCGGCAATGCATTCCAGCTGCAGGTCGCTGGCAAGGGCAGCAACCTGCATGCGCTGTGGGACAGCGGCATGCTCAACGACCGCCAGCTTGATGACGATGCCTATCTGCAACGCCTGCTGGCGTTGCCGGCGACCGCGGCAACATCGCCGTTGCTGCCACCGCCGGCCGCGGCCTGGGCGCAGGCCTCCTGCAGGATCGCGATCACGCCCGGCGTCTATCCGGACAAGCACGTGTTGCCGGACGGCTACATCGCGACCTACCGTCCGGTTGCCGAGACCCAATTGCGCGAGGCTGGCGACCGACTGGCCACCGTGCTCAACGCGGCGCTGGCCACGCCCTGAGATGGAGACGCCGATGCAGCCCGAGGTGCTTGCGTTCTTCCACGCCGACAGCAACACCTTCACCTATGTGGCCGCCGACGCGGCGACCGGGGCGGCAGCGGTGATCGACCCGGCGCTGGACTATGCGGCCGACAGCGGCGTGGTCGGCACGCGCGCCGCGCAGGCGATCGTCGATGCCATCGCCCACCACGGCTGGCAGGTGCAGTGGCTGCTGGAAACCCATGCGCATGCCGATCACCTGTCTGCCGCGCAGTGGCTGAAACAGCACTGGCCGCAGGCACGCATCGGCATCGGCGACGGCATCCGGGACGTGCAGCAGACGCTTGCGCCACGCTATGCGCTGCCGGAAGACTTCCGTGCCGATGGCTCGCAGTTCGATCGCCTGTTCGCCGATGACGAGCGCTTCGCCCTGGGCAGGCTGCAGGTGCGTGTCATCGCGGTGCCCGGGCATACCAGCGACAGCATCGCGTACCTGATCGGCGATGCGCTGTTCCCCGGCGATTCGTTGTTCATGCCCGACGCCGGCACCGCGCGCTGCGATTTCCCCGGTGGCGATGCACGGCAACTGTTTGCCTCGATCCAGCGTATGTACGCGCTGCCGGAGGACACGCGCGTGTTCGTCTGCCATGACTACGGCCCGGGCGGCCGCGACGTGGCCTACCAGACCAGCATCGGCGAGCAGCGGCGCAGCAATATCCATGTGCGCGATGGCGTGGAGGTCGATGCGTTCGTGGCGCAGCGCCAGGCACGCGATGCCACGCTGCCCGAGCCCAGGCTGATCCGGCAGGCATTGCAGACCAATCTGCAGGCCGGACGCTGTGACGGGGTGGTTCGCTGACGCGTCAGCGTGGCCGCCACGCGGCGCATCGCGCGCAGCCGCTATGATCGGTGCCTGACCCTGCTGGAGCCCCCCATGCGCACGATCGGTTTTTGGCAGCGCGCGTTCTGCGTGCTGATGCTTGCCCTGCCCGTCCTGGCCATGGCGCAGACCGCGCCGGTGACGGTGTTTGCTGCGGCAAGCCTGAAGGAATCCATGGACGAGGCCGCGGCCGCCTACCAGAAGGCGACCGGCACGCCCGTGCGCGTCTCCTACGCCGCCAGCTCTGCACTGGCACGCCAGATCGAGCAAGGCGCACCGGCAGACGTATTCTTTCCGGCCGACCTGGAATGGATGGACTATCTGCAGCAGCGCGGCCTGGTGCTGCCGGCGCAGCGTCACAACCTGCTCGGCAATACCCTGGTGCTGATCGCCCCGGCCAGCAGCAGGCTGCGCGTGGATCCGCGCCAGCCGGGCGCGATTGCCAGGGCGCTCGGCGAGCGCGGTCGGCTGGCGGTGGGCCAGACCAACAGCGTGCCGGCCGGCAAGTATGCCGCCGCAGCGCTGCGCAAGCTCGGCCACTGGGACGGCGTGAGCAATCGCCTGGCCGAGTCGGAAAGCGTGCGCGCCGCGTTGATGCTGGTCTCGCGCGGGGAGGCGCCGCTGGGCATCGTGTACGGCTCGGATGCACGCGCCGACCCCAAGGTCCGCGTGGTTGCCACCTTCCCCGACGATAGCCACGAGGCCATCGTGTATCCGGTTGCCGCGTTGAAGAACAGCAGCAATGCCGGCACCGCCGCGTTCGTGCAGTGGCTGGGCAGCAAGCCGGCCGGGGCGATCTTCGTGCGCCGTGGTTTTTCGTTGCAGGATTGAGGCGCGCCGTTGTCGATGTTCAACCCGCAGGAGCTGACCGCGATCGGCCTGAGTCTCAAGGTCGCCATCGTTGCGGCCATCGCCAGCCTGCCGCCAGGCATCGCCTGTGGCTGGCTGCTGGCGCGGCGGCGCTTCCCGGGCAAGGCGCTGCTGGATGCCCTGCTGCATTTGCCGCTGGTGATGCCACCGGTGGTGACCGGTTACGCGCTGCTGGTGGTGCTGGGCACGCAGGGGCCGGTCGGCAGCTGGCTGCTGGAGCACCTCGGCATCCAGTTCGCATTCCGCTGGACCGGTGCGGCGCTTGCATGCGCGGTGATGGGGTTCCCGTTGATGGTGCGCGCGATCCGCCTGTCCATCGAAGCGACCGATCGTCGCCTGGAAGCGGCCGCCGCCACGCTCGGCGCGGGCCCGTGGCGGGTGTTCTTCAGCATCACCTTGCCGCTGGCCTGGCCTGGCCTGGTGGCCGGCATGGTGCTGGCGTTCGCCAAGGCCCTGGGCGAATTCGGCGCGACCATCACCTTCGTGTCCAATATCCCTGGCGAAACCCAGACCTTGTCGTCGGCCATCTACGGGCTGATGCAGGTGCCGGGCATGGAATCGGGCGTGTGGCGGCTGGCCGGTGTTGCGTTGGCGATCTCGCTGGCGGCGTTGCTGCTGTCCGAGTGGCTGGTGCGCAGACCGCATCCACGCGAGGACGGCTGATGCTCGATATCGACCTGCACCTGCAGCGCGGCAATTTCCAACGGCATGTCCACATCCAGGACCAGGCCCGTGTGGTGGCCCTGGTCGGCCCCTCCGGCGCGGGCAAGAGCACGGTGCTCAACGCAATCGCCGGTTTGGTGCGGCCGCAGGCCGGGCATATCCGCATCGACGGGCGCTGCCTGTATGACGCCCGGCAAGGCGTGGACCTGCCCACGCACAGGCGCAGGATCGGCTACGTGTTTCAGGATGCGCGGCTGTTTCCGCATCTGGATGTGCGCCGCAACCTGCGTTATGGCCGGCACGCCCGAGGCGCGGCGCCATTCGGCTTCGACGACGTGGTGGCGCTGCTGGGTATCGCGCCGTTGCTGCAACGCCGGCCACGCAATCTCTCCGGAGGCGAAGCGCAGCGTGTGGCGATCGGCCGCGCCTTGTTGTCGCAACCGGCGATCCTGTTGTTCGACGAGCCCTTGTCGGCGCTGGATCAGGCGCGCCGCGAAGAACTGATTCCCTACCTGCAGCGCGTGCGCGACGAGATCCGCCTGCCGATGCTGTATGTCAGCCACAATCCCGATGAAGTGCAGCGCATCGCCGATAGCGTGCATGTGCTGGAATGAGCGCATCGACACCGTCGATCGCCACATCCAATCAGCTGGTGTGCCCATGAAACAGTATCGGAAACATGCATTCCCGGTGGAGCAGGCGCGCCGCTTCCTCGAACCCGGGCCGGTGGTGCTGGTGAGCTCGGCCCACAAGGGCCAACGCGACATCATGACCATGGGCTGGCATATGGTGCTGGAGTTTTCGCCCTCGCTGATCGCCTGCTGCATCGCTCCCGGCAACCACAGTTTCGAACTGGTCCGGCGCAGCAAACAATGCGTGATCAATCTGCCGACCGCCGAGCTGCTCGACACCGTGATCGGCATTGGCAACAGCAGCGGTGCCCAGATGGACAAGTTCGACCATTTCGGGCTGACTGCCGTCCCCGGCCAGCGGGTTGCGGCGCCAGCCATCGCCGAGTGCTACGCCAGTTTCGAATGCCGCCTGCACGACGGGCGGCAGATCAACCGCCACGCCCTCTTCGTCTGGGAAGTGGTGAGCGCGCAGGTGGCCAGGCGGCCTGCGCTGCCCAGGACGGTGCATTACCGCGGCGATGGCCGCTTCATGCTGTCCGGCAAAGAAGTCTCGCGGCGGCGCCTGTTCGCACCTGAAATGCTCTGATGACAGCGATGCGCATGCTCATTGCGCCACCTTGCCCTGCCGCACGCTGACCTTGCCCTGCCGTACTTCGAAGGTGAACGCGAACGACAGCGTCACCGGTACCGGTTCCTCGCTGATCGCGCCGCTGCAGTCGTCCAGCGCCGCCGGCTGCGCCACGCCTGCGGCAAACGTGCACAGTGCGGCCGGCACGAACCGCCACTGCTGCAGCGTGGTACGCACCGCCTGCAGCAAATCGGCGTTGTCCGGCAGCAGACCGGCCGCGCATTCGTCGCGATCGGACATGGGGTCGACGCGCTGCACCGCGCCGTCGGCGGCCAGGATCACATGCGCGCATACGGTGGTCGGCGGCAGTGTCTGCCGTGGCGAGTCGGCCGGCAGCACCGGCGCATCGCTGCGCAGTGCGCGCGGCATCCGGAAACGCTGTGCCGGCGCCAGTGTGTAAGACCGGATGGAGCCGCCGCCTTCACCGCCCGACTGCGCGCTCAGCATGCGCTGGTCCACCGAATCTTCGCGCTGGCTGCGCTGCTGTTCCTGCACGCCCTGCGTTGCACATGCGCCGAGCGACAGCGCCAGGGCTGCAGTGCATATCGGAGTAAATCGCATCACTGCTTCTCCTGCATTGCGCAGCCTGCTGAGGCACACCCGGCAAGACGGCTGGACGCTGGCGCATCCGGGTGCGCTGCGCCGGCATCGGCAGCCGTGGACGTTTGCTCCGGCGCATCCAGTTCGAACTTCACCGGCACGCGCACCGTGGAAGCAATCGCCCTGCCATGTGCAGACGCAGGTGTCAGCCGCCACTGACGCGCTGCCTCCAGCACCGCTTGATCGAACACACCGGCCGGCGTGCTCTGCACGATGGCGATGTGCTGCGGTACGCCGCCAGGGTCGACCTCAATCTGCAGTTCGACAAAGCCCTCGATACCGCCGTCGACCGCGGCTGCCGGATACCTCGGCGGTTGCATCGTGGAAAAATCCACCGCGTTGCCCGCCGCCGGCGCCGGGTGTGCCGGCAACGCAATGCGCGCCGGCTGCACGGCCCAGGCAGCGGTGCTGATCGTCGCCGCCAGCAGCAGCACCATCACCACGCGCCAGTGCGCATGCCCGGCAGCTGCGGGTAAACCGCGCAGTGCCGCGATCCGTTGCGCCAGCGGAGGCGACGCAGCCCAATGACAGACCAGTTGCGTGCAACCGGCACCAAGCTGGGTCTTGAGCATGGCCGTGGCGTAACTGCGGCGCTTGCCCGGATGTTGCGCCAGCACGGCCGCATCGCAGGCCAGCTCCTGATCCAGCCGGAACGCACGCCAGGCCAGATGCATCAGCGGGTTGAACCAGCCGATGCAGAGCATCAGCGCTGCCAGCAGATTCGCATGCAGATCGCCGCGCCGCAGATGCATGCGCTCATGCGCCAGGATCAGCGCACGCTCATCGGCGTCGTAGCGCACGCTGAAATCGGCCGGTACCACGATGCGCGGACGCCAGAGTCCCAGCGATGCGGGAAGGCCGACATCGTGCGTGGCCGACCAGAGCCGGTGGTCGAGCCGGTGCAACGGCCCCAGGCGGCGCAGGAAGCGCCGTTGCCGCGTCCACACTCCGAACGCCATCACCACCGCGCCGCCCAGCCACGCTGCCGCCAGCCAGCTTGCCCACGCCTGGCCTTGGCCCTGCACGCTGGACAGCGCCGGCAGGGCAGTCAGCGCCGGTAACCTCGGCACCGCCACGCCGAGAGACGGGCCTGGCAACACGGCCGCCACCAGGGCCAGCGGGACGCAGGACCAGATCGCATACGCCGCGGTGGCACCCGACAGCTTGCGCAGCGGGCGACGCAGGAACAGGCAGACCAGCAGCGCGACGGTGATGTACAGCGTTGCGCGCGACACCAGGACCCAGGCCTCAGGGTTCATCGTCCAGCTCCTTGATCAGTTGTTTCAGCTCCGCGATATCGGACGCGCTGAGTTTTCCGCGCTCGCTGAAATGCGCCACCAGTGGCGCCACCCGCCCACCGAACAGGCGTTGCAGCAATCCCTCGCTCTGCTGCTGCACCCACTGCTCGCGCGTCAGCACCGGCGAGTAGAGATAGCGCCGCCCTTCTTTCACCGCGCGGATGGCGCCCTTGCCAAGCAGGCGGTTGAGCAGGGTCTTCACCGTCGGCTCGGCCCAGTTGCTGTGGGCAGCCAGCGCGGCGACCACGTCGTCGGCGCTGCGCGGCGCCGCATCCCAGAGCACCTGCATCACCACTGCTTCGGCTTCGCTGATCGGCATGCGATTACATCCGTAATTTTTATCGATTACGCATGTAAAACTTCGACCTGTCAAGCCCGTCCCAACAGCGTTGCGGCAACGGGTGCATCAACCCGGTCTTGTCGGCAGTCCGGGTAACCACCCCGCCATCGCCTCGGCTACCCTGCACCGATGACTGACCATCTAACCGACCTGCCCAGCGCTGTTGCGCACATCCTGCAACGCCTCGACGGCCCGCTACGTGTCGGCGCGCCGCTGGGCATCGGCAAGCCGCACCGGCTATTGAACGCGCTATATGCGCAGCTCAAGCACATGCCCACGCGGCCACTGGCGCTGTATACCGCGTTGTCGCTCAACCCGCCCAAGCCGGGCGCGGGGCTGGAGGCGCGCTTTGCGGCCCCGTTCATCGCGCGCCATTTCGGCGAGGATTTCCCGCGCCTTGCCTACGTCGATGACATGCTGCGCGATGCGCTGCCGGCGCATGTGCAGGTGGAAGAGTTCTACATGCAGTCCGGCGGGCTGCTGCACTCCACCCAGGCGCAGGCCGACTACACGAGCCTCAACTACACCCACGCTGCCGCGGCGGTGGCGCAGCGCGCGCCGAACCTGATCGTGCAGAAAGTGGCGCGCGAACCGGGCGGCACGCGGCTGTCGTTGTCGTGCAACAACGACATCACCCAGGACACGCTGGATGCGGTGCAGGCACTTGGCCTGCCGCGTCCCATGCTGGTGGCGGAAGTGGACACGCAACTGCCGTGGATCGGTGGCACCGCGGCGGTGGAGGAGGCCTTCTTCGACCTGGTCATCGACCTGCCCGGTCCGTCGCCGCGCCTGTTCGGCCTGCCCAGGCAACCGGTGAACAGCGTCGACTACGCCATCGGTCTGTATGCCAGCACGCTGGTCCGCGATGGTGGCACCTTGCAGATCGGCATCGGCACCCTGGCCGATGCGCTGAGCCATGCCTTGGTCTTGCGACACACCGACAACGCCACCTATCGGCGTGTGCTGCATGCGCTGGACCCGGAACTGGAACAGCACCCTGCCGTGCGCGCCAGCGGTGGCCTGGCGCCGTTCGAGACCGGCCTGTATGGCTGCAGCGAAATGCTCAATGAAGGTTTCAAGCAGCTGGTGGACTGCGGCGTGATCCGCCGCAAGGTGCACGATGATCTGCCGCTGATGCAGCGCATCGCCGACGGTGGCGCCGACGCGGCCGATCACGCGCGCCTGGCACGCGAAGGCGAGTTTCTGCACGGCGCGTTCTATCTCGGCTCGCCGGATTTCTACCGCTGGCTGCGCGATCTGGACGCGGAGACGCGCGATGCCATCGGCATGCGCCGCATCAGCCAGATCAACCAGCTGTATGGCGGCAACGAAACGCTGGAGCGCCTGCAACGCCGCGATGCGCGCTTCTTCAACTCCTGCATGATGGCCACCGCGCTCGGCGCGGCGGTGTCCGACGGGCTGGAAGATGGCCGTGTGGTCTCCGGTGTCGGCGGCCAATACAACTTCGTGGCGATGGCGCATGCCTTGCCGCAGGCGCGCAGCGCGTTGATGCTGCGGGCCACGCGCGATGCCGGGGCGCACGCAGCGAGCAATGTGCGCTGGAACTACGGGCACACCACCATCCCGCGCCATCTGCGCGACCTGTACATCACCGAGTACGGCATCGCCGACCTGCGCCACCAGACCGACCAGGACTGCGTGCTGGCGATGGCCGGCATCTGCGATGCACGCTTCCAGGACGCATTGCTGGCGAGCGCCAAGGCATCGCGCAAGCTGCGTGGCGACCCTGCATTGCCTGCGCGTGCACGACGCAACACACCGCAGGCGCTGGAACAGGCGCTGGCGCCGTTCCGTCACGATGGCAGCCTGCCCGACTACCCGCTCGGCAGCGACTTCAGCGAGGCCGAGCAGCGCGTGCTGCGCGCCCTGACCTGGCTCAAGCGCGCAACGGCCGGCAACAGCGCCAAGCTGACGACCCTCTGCCGCGCACTGCTGTCACGCGATACCGGCGATGCAAGCGGTGCCGCCGCTCTGCAGCGGATGGCACTGGATGCACCACGCAGCAGTGCAGAGCGCGTGCAGGCACGGCTGCTGGCATATGCCTTGCGGAAAACCGCAGTGCACTGAGCCGTCCGTGTCGCGAGACGCGAGGCCATGGCGCGTTTTCCGCAATATGACGCACGACGGCAACACGGCGGAAAGCCTTGCGTCAGATTTGGCCTCGATGATGGCGGGTACCTTCTTTCCGGCCTGGCTGCATGCGCTTGCTCCCCGCTGTTTCGGCGTTGAATCCACGCAATGACCGCAGAACGAAGCCATCGCGTGCGAAGCGAAGCAACATACGCAACGCTGCATGTCTTGGCTTGCTGCTGATGGCCGGCGCGACCGCGCACGCCGCTCCCCGCCTCACCGACCTGCAATACATCGGCAGCCATAACAGCTACCACGCCGGCTTCGCCCCCAGCGAAGCGACACTGCTGCAACAATTGAGTCCGGAGCTGTTCGCGGCGCTGGCTTACCGCCATCCGCCGCTGACCCAACAACTGGACGATGGCGTCCGGCAACTCGAACTGGATGTCTTCGCCGACGCCAACGGCGGCCTCTACGCACACCCGGCCATCGTCGCGGAGGTTGCCAAGGCCGGCTTGCCACCCGCAGCGCCAAGCGCACCCGCCGGGGTCATGGACAAACCGGGCTTCAAGGTCATGCATGTGCAGGATGTGGACCAGCGCAGTACCTGCCAGCCGTTGATCGCCTGCCTGCAGGAAGTGCGCGCGTGGTCGATGCAGCATCCCGGACATGTTCCGATCTTCATCCTGCTGGAAACCAAGCAGGCGCCGATGCAACTGGCCTTTCCGACCGTGCAGCCGGAGCCGTTCGATCCGGCGGCGATGGATGCATTAGATGCCGTGCTGCGCTCGGTGTTTCGACCCGGCGAGTACCTCAGCCCCGATCAGGTGCGTGGCAGCGCAGCCACGCTCAACGCCGCGGTGCGTGCGCACGGCTGGCCGTCGTTGGACCAGGCACGCGGCAAGGTGGTGTTCCTGCTGGACCAACGTGCGGCCGGTGCCAGCTACCTGCCCGGGCATCCGTCGCTGCGCGGACGCGTGTGCTTCACCAATGCCGTGCCTGGCCAAGACGATGCCGCGTTCACCGAACTCAATGATGGCCCCGCCGAGACGATCACCCAGCTGGTGAAAGCCGGCTATCTGGTACGCACGCGGACCGACGCAGACCTGAAGGAAGCGCTGCGACACGACACCACCCGCCGCGACCGCATGCTGGCCAGCGGCGCGCAGTTGCTCAGCACCGACTTCCCCGCACACGAGCCGGCCGGCAACGGTTATGTGGTGCGTTTCGACGGCGATGCCGTCGCACGCTGCAATCCGCAGCTGGCGCAGGCGCACTGCACGGGCGTCGACCTCAGGCATTGAGTCGCGATCGCGATCGTCGTCGCAATCCCGGCCCCAAGCACAGCGCTGTCGCAAAGGAAGGCGTCGGCGACGCACGCCCGTACCCGCGTCACGAGGGCCGGGCACCCCACGTTCTCCAACCACGCGAGACAACTGCATGCAGCACCCCCGCTCCATCCATCGCCTGACCTGCGCCATCGCGCTGGCGCTGTCAGCCCCTGCGTTTGCCGAGACGCCGGAGCCCGCCACCACCACGCTGGATTCGGTGAACGTGCAGGCCAAGCACGCCGCCACACCGGGATCGCTCAACGAACAGCGCCTGTCCAGCAACGTCAACAGCGTGATGAGCAAGCAGCAGATCGATGCGATCCCCTCGGGCGGCATCGCCGATGTCGTGTCGCATATGCCGGGCCTGTCGGCATACAGCGACATGCATCTGGGCCAGGCCACCACCGGCGAAAACGCCTACGTCAGCATTCGCGGCATGGACGCCAGCTACAACGCCTACACGCTCAACGGCTTCGGCATGCCGGAAACCGATTCGTCGACCCGTGCGATCTCCTTGAACATGCTGGCGCCGTTCGGCATCCAGTCGGTGCAGGTGTCCAAATCCCCCACGCCCGACATGCCCGGCGATTCGATCGGCGGCGCGATCGACATGCGCACGCCCAATGCCTTCGACTTCGGCCAGGATCTCTACGCCAAGAGCACCGCGCGGGGCCAGTTCAACGCGCTGGCTTCGAAGCTGGGCGGCAAGCACACCGGCGGCACCTTCCAGCAGGAGCTGGCCTGGAAATTCGGCGATGGCCATGCCTTCGGCCTCTACGCATCGGCGTATTACGGCAAGAACAACAACATGGCGCAGGCGCCGGCGCCCAACAGCAAGTACCTGCCGGCCGATCCCGCATTGGCCACTGCAACCGACCTGCGCGATGTCGGGCCGTTGATCAGCACTCGCTACAAGTACAGCCTCTACACCAGCCAGATCGAGCGCTACGGCGGCAATCTCTCGCTGGATTGGCAAGGCGACAACAGCGCGCTGTATGCGCGTGCCATCTACGGCAGCTATGGCGTCACCGGACAACAGGACCAGTCCAGCGCGCGCCTGGAAACCTATCGCAACCAGCCCACCGCGGTGCGCGGCGGCTATTTCAACACGCACGATATCGACGAAAAACTGGCGACGCTGCAGCTGGGAGGCCAGACCACGCTGGAGCGCTTGCGCTTCGACTACGGCAGCTCGGTCGGTCGCGGCACCCGCAGCCGTCCAGACTACGTGTCGGCCAGCCTGTATGGCTTTACGCCCGGCAGCTTCGCCTTCGATCTCAGTAACCCGCGCTATCCCAGCATCGCGCCGAGCACGCCTGCCCTGCAGGACTTCTTCTACAACCTGGATTCCTCGTTGTTGTGGAAGGTGCAGGGGCATGACGCCGGCAGCCACGACAACCGCATCAACGCGCACACCGATATCACCTACCAGGTCGATGGCGATGTGCTGGACAGCGTCAAGCTCGGCCTGTCTGCCGACCACTCCGATCGCGGCGCCTACGATCACCCGTTCTTCCACAAGGACGGCAACTTCGTCACCAACGGGCCTTACTTTGGTGGTCCCAACTACGCCTTCCCCACCGCCGGCGGGCCAGCGCTGAGCGCGATCCCGGGCCGCGTCACCTACAACGCCTTCGATGGCCGCTACGCCGGCCCGTTCAAGCTGCTGGATCGAAACTGGATGCTCGCGCAGGCGCTGCCCTACAAGTACGTCAACGATCCCAACGGCGCCGGTGTCTATACCGCCAACGACTACAACGCCAACACCACCTCCAGCACCGAGGCGATCTATTCCGGTTATGCGATGGCCGCGCTGCATGTCGGCTCGGTGAGCGTGCTGCCCGGCGTGCGCTACGAGCTGACACGCTATTCGGCACAATCCTGGCAGTCCAGCGGCGACGGCAGCACCGGCAGCTTCGTCGGCACCGCCAGCACCTACGGACAGGTGTTGCCGGGCATCAGCGTCAACTATCGCCCGGATGATCTCACCGTCTACCGCGCCTCGTTGCGCCGCAGTTTCAGCCGCCCGGCATTCGGCCTGATTTCCGGCGAAACGGTGTACACCATCGATGACACCCAGCAGGTGGTGGGCATCTCCAAGCCCAATCCCGACCTGCATCCGAGCAAGGCCGACAACGCCGATCTCTCTGCCGAATTCTACGACCACAGCGGCGGTGTGCTCAGCGCATCGACCTATTACAAGCGCATCACTGGCTTCATCTACACCTCGCAATCGGCCACCAGCAACGACAACACGCTGGGCGGGCTGGTACCGACCGGCACCACCTTCGAAAACGGCGTGCCGGTGACCATGCCGCAGAACGGCGGCACCGCAACCATCTACGGACTGGAGCTGGCAGCGAACAAACGCTTGCAGGATTTGCCGGGACTGTGGAGCAACGTTGGCGTCAGCGCCAACCTCACGCTGCAGCACAGCCAGGCGGACAGCAAACGCAGCGATCAACCGGAAAAGACCTGGCTGCCGCGTGCACCCGAGCGCATCTACAACCTGGATCTGTTCTACGACGATACGCATCTACGCACCGACCTGAGCTACAACTACACCGGCCTGCAATTGCTTGGGCTGACCAGCGACCGGCTCAACTATTACCTGCAACCGGTCAAATCGCTGGACTTCACTGCGACCTATCATCTGCCGCACCACGTCGATGTGGGGGTGTCGGCCAAGAACCTGCTCAATGCCGCCACGTTCTACGAAACCCAGGGCAGGTCCAAGCGCTACATGGCCTACGACTCCGGTGCCGACGGCGCCTATGTGCAGACCGGGCGGGTGTACATGCTGACCTTGGGCTACACCTACTGACGGCGGATCGGCAGACAGCTGCGGCGCGATGTCTGCCGCTGCAGGGACCGGGTTTGCACTGCTCTCGAATCGATCGCCTGACTGACACCCGGGCGATCGATTGCTGCATCGTGCACGACGCACGCCATCGCCGGGGAGAAACCCAGCCAGGCGGACGCATCGCATCGACAGGCACGCGGAAGAGAAATCACAGATATCCACGCACGCTTCGCATCGGAACTGCGTCGTCAGTCAGTCCCGGTGCAGCCATTTCACACAGACCACGCAGGCGGCTCGGGCAAGGTGCGCGCATGCCTCTTTTGGACCTGCTCATGCCACCACGCATCCACGCTCGCACCTGCTTGCTCGCCCTCGCTCTGGGCACCTCCCTGTCCGCACTGGCGCAAGCGCCGCAGCCCGCCGCCGCACCTGCCCCGGCAGCAACGCCCGCTGCGACCGTCGTGCCGACTGGTCCGCGCTCGGACCTGCATGCGCAGGTGTTGCTGGATCGTGCGCATTTCTCGCCGGGACAGATCGATGGCGAGCGTGGCTCCAATCAACAGCGCGCCGTGTCGGGATTTCAGGCTGCACACAAGATCAAGGTGACCGGCGAGCTGGATGACGCCACCTGGCAGGCCTTGCAGGCCGACAGCACGCCGGCGCTGGTGCAATACACGCTCACCGATGCCGATGTGGCCGGACCGTTCCAGCCGATTCCGAAGGGACCGGCCGAACAGGCCAAGCTGACGTCACTGGGCTATACCTCTGTGGACGAGGCGCTGGGCGAACGGTTCCATGCCGCGCCGGAGCTGCTGCGCCAACTCAACCCCGGCGTGGACTTGAACAAGGCCGGCGGCGTGATCCAGGTGCCGAACATCGACGGTGTCCCGCCGTTGGCCAAGCCGGCCAAGCTGGTGGTCGACAAGTCCGAATCGACGCTGCGCCTGTTCGATGCCGACGGCAAGGTGTATGCGCAGTTCCCGGTGTCTTCAGGCAGCAAGCACGATCCGCTGCCGATCGGCCGCTGGAAGGTGCTGGGCGTCGCGCGCGATCCGGTGTTCAAGTACAACCCCAAGCTGTTCTGGGACGCGAAGAAGGGCGACCAGAAGGCCACCCTGCCCTCCGGCCCGAACAATCCGGTTGGCCGCGTGTGGATCGATCTGTCCAAACCGCATTACGGCCTGCATGGCACGCCGGAACCGGGCCATGTCGGCAAGACCGAATCGCATGGCTGCGTGCGCCTGACCAACTGGGACGTGGTCAACCTGGCCAGCGTGGTTGGCCCGTCCATGCCGGTGGTGATGCAGGAGTAAGCATGAAACTGCTGATGATGCTGGTGGTGGGCGTGTTGCTCGGTGCGGCCGGTTATTGGTGGCTGGAACGCGAGGCGCCGCAGGCGGCGGTGGCACCCACTTCTGCCACTGCGTCTGCGGTGGCAGCGCAGGCCCAAACGGCAAGCGCTGGTGTAGCGGCATCCTCCGCTACTGCACCGGCTGCCGCTACACCGGACGTTGCCACGTCGCCCTCTACCGGAACGGCAGGTGCCGCAGACGCGCCAGCCGTGGCGGCATCCGCGCCCTCGCCTGACGCTGCAAGTGCAGGTAGCGGCCTGCTGATTCCGGTGCAAGGCATCAGCAGCGGCCAGCTGCAGAATACGTTTACCGACGCACGCAGCGAAGGCCGCGTGCACGATGCCATCGACATTCTTGCGCCGACCGGCACGCCGGTGATTGCGGTGGCAGACGGTACGGTCGAGAAACTGTTCAACAGCGAACGCGGCGGCCTGACCATTTATCAATTCGACCCGGCCGGGACGTACTGCTACTACTATGCGCACCTGGAGCGCTATGCCGACGGTCTGGCGGAAAAGCAGTCGATCAAGCGCGGCCAGATCATCGGCTACGTCGGCAGCACCGGCAATGCCGATCCTGCCGCGCCGCATCTGCACTTCGAGATCCATCGCCTGGGACCGGAAAAACAATGGTGGAAGGGAGAGGTCTTGAATCCCTATCCCGTGTTGCATGGCGATCAACCCCTGCAGTGATGCACGACGTGGCGATGCAGTCAGAGGCCTGCGCGTGATGCGCAGGCCTTCGCATTTAGATCAACATCCCGCCCGATACCTCGATGCGCTGCGCATTGATCCACCCCGTC
This sequence comes from Xanthomonas sp. BRIP62415, assembly GCF_003993515.1. Classification (NCBI taxonomy): domain Bacteria; kingdom Pseudomonadati; phylum Pseudomonadota; class Gammaproteobacteria; order Lysobacterales; family Lysobacteraceae; genus Xanthomonas; species Xanthomonas sp. BRIP62415. The sequence continues at coordinate 197,067 of NZ_QEZH01000031.1, read as the reverse complement.
CCCGGCGCAAGTAACGCAGCAACCACCGGCCCGATATCGTCCGGCAGTCCTGGCCGTCCCAGCGCCGTGACCGACGACACCATCGCGTTGACCTGTGCGTTATCGCGTACGGTCCCGCCGTTGAAGTCCGTTTCGATCGCACCCGGCGCCAGCGTATTGGCGCGAATGCCGCGCGCCCCCAGTTCCTTGGCCAGATAACGGGTGAACACTTCCACGCCGCCTTTCATCATCGCGTAAGCCGATGCACCGGGCAGCGCGAAGCGTGCCAGGCCACTGGACACATTGAGGATGCGTCCGCCATCGGCGATCAGCGGCAACAGCGCCTGGGTCAGGAAATACGGCCCCTTGAGATGGAGGTTGACCAGTGCGTCGAACTGCGCCGGCTTGGTGTCGGCGATGGCCGCGTGCAGCCCGGTGCCCGCGTTGTTGACCAGCGCATCGAACTGCGTGCGATCCCAACCGGCCAGCACCTGCTTCAACTGCGCGGCGAATGCCGCAAACGACGCGGTGTCGGCAACATCCAGCGGTAGTGCCTGCGCGCGGCGGCCGAGCTGGTGGATCTGCGCGACCACCGCAGCCGCCTCATCTGCCTGGCTGCGGTAGGTCAGCACGATATCGCTGCCGTCTGCAGCGAGCGCAAGCGCGGCATTGCGGCCCAGGCCGCGGCTGCCGCCGGTAATCAGGGTGATCGGTGTGGTGGTCGACATGGATGGACTCCGGTGCGTGTTGCATGCGATGTGGAGCGATCAACAAACCAGCCGTGATCGCGAGACGGGCGTGACAGCGCCTGACCGTGCCAAGACTATTGCGCTTGCCGCACCGCATAAATCAGTCCAACCTGATTGCACCGTTCAAGAACCTCGACCAATCGATGGACACCCTGGAGTCGCTGCGCGCCTTCCTGCGCGTTGCCGAGCTCGGCAGCTTTACGCGTGCCGCCGACACGCTGGGGCTACCCAAAGCCAGCGTCTCCACCGCCGTACAGCGGCTCGAAGCCTCGCTCGGCACGCAACTCCTGCATCGCACGACGCGTCGCGTGCAACTCACCGGCGACGGCACCGCGTTCTACCAGCGCAGCCGCGACCTGCTCGACGACATGGAGGAGTTGCAGAGCATGTTTCAGCGCGAACGCAGCCAGCTGCGTGGGCGCCTGCGGGTGGATATGTCCTCCGGCATCGCGCGCACATTCGTGATTCCCGCATTGCCCGGGTTCCTGGCGCAGCACCCGCAGCTGGAAGTGGAAATCAGCGGCACCGACCGGCGTGTGGATGTGGTGCGCGAAGGCTTCGATTGCGTGGTGCGCGTAGGCACGCTCGAAGACACCAACCTGGTCGCACGGCCGCTCGGTGCGTTCCGCATCATTAGCTGCGCCAGTGCCGGCTACCTCGCACGACGGGGCATGCCGCAGCGCCTGGACGATCTGGCACGCCACGACCTGGTGCATTACGTGCCGACGCTGGGCCAGCGCTCGCCCGGCTTCGAGTACCACGACGGACACGCCTACCAGCTGCTGCCGATGTGCGGGCCGGTCACGGTCAACAACGGCGATGCCTATCTCGCTGCGGCATTGGCGGGCCTGGGCATCATCCAGGCGCCGGCCAGCCCGCTGCGTCCGTATCTGGACAGCGGCGCACTGATCGAAGTGCTTGCCGACCTTGCATCGGAACCGATGCCGGTCACGCTGCTCTACGCGCAGCGTCGCCACCTGCCGCAACGCGCGCGTGCGTTCATGGACTGGGTTGCAGAGGTGATGGCGCCGCATCTGGAGCCGTTGCAGCCCTAGCCCGCCGTGGATGCGATTGCGGCACGTCGGCGCGCATACGCGTGTGGAAGCGGCCCTGCAGCACGCCGACGCTGGCGGGACAGGCCATCAGCGCCTTGCGCACCAGATCGATTCCACTGAAGCACACCAATCCCTGCATGCAGCGCAGGCAGTGCAATACGCGCAACAGACCGAGGATCGGCCTGCAGGCTACAGACAAGAAAACAGGCACCTGTTGCGAGGTGCCTGCATCGTTGCAGTGGCAGGCCAGGCGCTGAAAGCGCGCCCGGCCTGGTCAGCGATCAGAACGTGTAGTTGAAGGTCAGCATGCCGTTGCGCGATGCGCCCCATGCGCCATAGCCACCGTTGAACTGCGCGTAGTAGCGCTTGTCGAGCAGGTTGTCGACGTTGAGCTGCACCGAGAATTGCGGCGACAGACGGTAGCGCGCGAAGGCGCTGACCAGTGCGTAGGCGCCTTGCTGGAAGGTGCCGTAGGCCGGGTCCACGTAGTACGAGCGGTTCTGCCAGCTGACGCCGCCGCCCACGGTCAGATCGCTCCACGCACCCTGCGGGGTGTAGCTGTTGAACAGCTTGAGGGTGGTGCGCGGCAGATGCGTGTTGATCGAGGTGCCGTTGTCATCGCGGGCGGTGTAGTGCGAGGCGCCGAAGGTGGTGTTCCAGCTCTCGGTCACCCGCCCGGACACCTCGAAATCGAAGCCTTCGCTGACCACGCCGTTGGCGGCCTGATACGCCGATTCACTGCTACCGGGCACGAAGCCGCCGGTGGCCACGCCCAGGTTGTCCTGCTCGATGCGGAACACCGCCAGCGAGGCATTGAGCCTGTCGTCGAACCACGCGGCCTTGACGCCGGCCTCGTAGCCCTTGCCGCTCAACGGATCCAGGTAGCCGCCATTGGCATCGCGCAGGGTCTGCGGATTGAAGATTTCGGTGTAGCTGACGTAGGTCGACCACACGTCGTTGATATCGTAGACCAAGCCGGCGTACGGGGTGACTTCAGTCTGTGTGTCGGAAAACGGCACCAGGCGTTGCGTGATCGAATCGAAGTTGCGGCCATCGATCTGCCAATCGGTATAGCGCGCACCCACCAGCAGCGTCAGCGGATCTGCCAGCGAGAAGCGTGCAGCCACATAGGCGGCCTTCTGCTTGATGGTGCCGTCGCTCTGCACCGTGCGTGGGCTCCAGTTGGGTTCCGGGTACGCGCCGGTCCAGCCGAAGTAGCTGTCAAGTGCCGCCGGGAAATCGAAGGTGCCGTTATTGACGTACTCGCGGCGGTTGTAGCTGGCGCCGGCGACCAGCTGATGCTCGCGGCCGAACAGCTGGAACGGGCCTTCGGCATAGACATCGGCACCATCGGCCTTGCGCTCGGTCAGGTAGTTGCCCGAGTACGGCACCACGCCGCCGCCGGTGGCACGGTCGAACCCGAAGATCGTATAGAACGGATAGAACAGGTGATTGGCCGCTTCGGTCTTCTCGTGGCTCAGATTGGCCTTGATGGTCCAACCGTTGTCGAAGCTCTGCTGCAGGCTGGCGAAGGTGCGCTGCAGGCGCGTGTCCCAGAACGTCCAGTCGGCTGCCGGGTTGAACGAACGATCGTAGCTCGTGCGGGTGCCATCGCTGTAGAACAGCGGGAAGCCGCCCCAGGTGACATCGTCCGATTCCTTCTTCTGGTACTCGTAACCCACGCTCAGCAAGGTGCTGTCGGTGAGGTCGGCGTCGATGATGGCCGAGCCGATCTTCTTGCGCAGGTTGTAGCGGTCCATGTCCGACTCGCCGTCCTGGTACACGCCGATCACCCGTGCGCGCACGTTGCCGCTGGGGCTGAGCGGCACGGTGACATCGGCCACGCTGCGGGTCTTGTTGAAATCGCCGCCACCCACCGACACGGTGCCGGTGAAGTCGCGACTGAGCGCATGCTTGCGCACCAGGTTGATCGAGGCCGACGGATTGCCCGAGCCGGTGAGCAGGCCGGTGGCGCCACGCACCACTTCGACGCGGTCGTACAGCGCCACGTCCAGCGCCGAGTCACCGTAGCTCCAGGCCTGCTCCATGTAGGCCGGGATGCCGTCGAACTGGTAGTTGTCGATGTAGAAGCCGCGTGCGTAGAACTCCAGCCGCTCGCTGTCGCTCTGCGCCACCGAGATGCCGGTGACGTTGTTGAGCACGTCGGTGATGCTCTGCAGGTTCTGGTCGTCCATGCGGTCGCGGGTGATCACGGTCACCGACTGCGGAATCTCCCGCAACGACAGGTCCATGCGCGTGCCGGCGGTGGTCTTCTCCACCGTGTAGCCCTTGGCCTGTTCCCCCTGCACGATCAGCCGGTCCAGCGTGGTGACCTCGGCATCGGGGGCGGCAGCAGGCGTCTCGGCCAGCACCTGGCCGGCGGCCATGGTGCACAGCGCGGCCAGCAGCGCGCGCGGCAGGACATGGCGACGCGCGCCCACGGAAGCAAGACGCAATTCGGTACTACGGATCATCGGGGACTCCAACGCAGACAGGTCAGACCACGCGCTGCGAAGACGCCGCGCCGGCAACAGGGGGGAGGAACGCTGTGCCGGACCACCGGCAGCGCGCCATTTTAATGGGAATGATTCACATTTTAAACAGCCGGATTGACATTTTTTTAGCATTCGCTTGACACAAGCGAGCGCTACCTGGCTGTGGGACCCGCAGATCGATCTGCATCCCCGCCGTCCGCCATCGCCATAGCGATCCACCAGCGCAGACCGGATCCGGCCGTCCCGAAGGAGAGCAACACGACCTGTTTCGATGGACTGTCTGCCCAGACCAGGCAACCTCGTGTTACCACGCATCGGGCACGATCCCAATCCGCCGATGCGGGATGCGCAGTTACAGGCGCTGACAAGGATCGCGCATCAGCGCTGGCCGACGACGCGCACTGACGCGTGCAATGGGTCCGTTGCACGATGCCCCCCTTCGCGCACGAGCCCCACAAAAAAAGCCGGCTTTCGCCGGCTTTCTTCAGGCAATACGCAAGGCCTTACAGCGCCTTGGCCGCCGCAACCACATGCTCGGCGGTGATCTTGAAGTACGCGTACAGCTGATCCGCCGGTGCCGAGGCGCCGAAGGTATCGATGCCGACCACGTCGCCATCCAGGCCCACGTACTTGCGCCAGAAACCGGTCACGCCCGCTTCCACCGCCACGCGCTTGCGCACCGCATTCGGCAGCACCGACTCGCGATAGGCCGCATCCTGGCGATCAAACACATCGGTCGACGGCATCGACACCACGCGCGTCTTCAGGCCGGCCGCGTCCAGGGTCTGCTTGGCTTCCACCGCCAACCCGACTTCCGACCCGGTGGCGATCAGGATCACGTCCGGCACGCCGCCTTCGGCCTCGGCCAGCACATAGCCACCGCGTTCGATCAGCTTGAGCTGCGCGTCGCTGCGCGGCTGGTGCTGCAGGTTCTGGCGGCTGAACACCAGGCAGCTCGGGCCGTCCTTGCGGGTGATGGCGGCCTTCCAGCTCACCGCCGATTCCACCGCATCGCCCGGGCGCCACACATCGTTGTTGGGGATGTAGCGCAGCGAGGCCAGGTGTTCCACCGGCTGATGGGTCGGGCCGTCTTCGCCCAGGCCGATCGAGTCGTGCGTGTACACATGGATGGCGTGGGCCGGATTCAGCGCACTCATGCGCACGCCGTTGCGGGCGTAATCGCTGAACACCAGGAAGGTGGCGTCGAACGGAATGAAGCCGCCGTGCAGCGCCAGGCCATTGGCAATGGCGGTCATGCCGAACTCGCGCACGCCGTAGTAGACGTAGTTGGCATTCGGGTCATCGGTAGCCACCGACTTGCTGGCCTTCCACAAGGTCAGGTTGGAATGCGCCAGATCGGCCGAGCCGCCGATCAGTTCCGGCAGCAACGGCGCAAACGCTTCGATCGCCAGCTGCGAGGCCTTGCGCGAGGCGATGGTCTGGCCGTCCTGCTGCGCCTTGGCGATATAGGCATCGGCCTGGGCAATGAAGTCGGCCGGCAGCTCGGCATGCGAGCGGCGGGTCAGCTCGGCAGCTTCTGCCGCATACTGCTTGCCGTACTTGTCGAACAGCTGCTCCCACTCGGCCTGACGCAGGGTGCCGGTGCCGTTGGCGCGCCAGCCAGCATAGATCTCCTCGGGAATCTCGAACGGGCCGTACGGCCATTCCAGCGCCTTGCGTGCGCCCTCGAGTTCTTCCTTGCCCAGCGGTGCGCCATGCGAGGATTCCTTGCCGGCCTTGCTCGGCGCACCGAAGCCGATCTTGGTGCGGCAGCAGATCAGCGTGGGCTTGTCGGTATTGTCCAGCGCAGTCTCGATGGCGCCCTTGATCTTCTCGGCGTCATGTCCGTCCACATCGCGGATCACATGCCAGCCATAGGCCTCGAAACGCTCCGGGGTGTTGTCGCTGAACCAGCCGGCGGTGTTGCCGTCGATGGAGATCTGGTTGTTGTCCCAGAACGCGACCAGCTTACCCAGGCCCCAGGTGCCGGCCAGCGAGGCGGCTTCGTGGGAAATGCCTTCCATCATGCAGCCATCGCCCATGAACACCCAGGTGCGGTGGTCGACGATTTCCAGCTCCGGGCGGTTGTAGCGCTGCGCCAGCAACTTCTCGGCCAGCGCAAACCCGACCGCATTGGCAAAGCCCTGCCCGAGCGGGCCGGTGGTGGTCTCCACCCCAGGGGTTTCGCTGCGCTCGGGATGGCCAGCGGTCTTGCTGTGCAGCTGGCGGAACTGCTTGAGCTGCTCGATCGGCAGGTCGTAGCCGGACAGGTGCAGCAGCGCGTACTGCAGCATCGAGCCGTGGCCGTTGGACAGCACGAAACGGTCGCGGTTGAACCACTGCGGGTTGTTCGGGTTGTGCCGGAAGAAATCGTTCCACAGCACTTCGGCAATATCGGCCATGCCCATCGGCATGCCGGGATGGCCGGATTTGGCGGCTTCGACCGCATCGGCGGCGAGAAAACGGATGGCGTTGGCCAGCTGGCGGCGGGTGGGCTGGGTCATGGGCGTCTATGGAAGCGGAGGGGAACACCGCTGGAAGCGGAGACGCTTATTCTCCCACAGAGCGCGTTAGGGGGATGGGGAGTCGGGAATGGAGAATTGGGAATGGGGAATCGGATGCAGTGTTGCAGGTTGGCCGCTATCGCTGCTCGCACCGCAACTCTTGCCCCCGGTGTGGCATGACATCCCATTACACGTACCGATCGCAACAGCCCGCTTTACCCATTCCCGATTCCCAATTCCCTATTCCTCGCCCTTGGCGACCAGGGTCGTCAGCGCCAGATCGCCGGTCACGTTCAACGCCGTCCGGCACATGTCCAGGAAGTGATTGACGCCCAGGATCATGCCGATGCCGACCGGGTTGACCCCGACCATCGCGCAGATCAACGCCACCACCGGCAGCGAGCCGGAGGGTACGCCAGCGGTGCCGATGCCGCCCAGGATGCACACCAGCATCACCATGAACTGCTGGCCCAGGCTCAAGTCCACGTTGAAGAACTGCGCCAGGAAGATCACCGTCACCCCTTCGAACAAGGCGGTGCCGTTCTGGTTGGCGGTCGCGCCCACGGTCAGCACGAAGCGCGACACCCGCGGCGGCAGGCCCATCTCGTCGGCCACGCGCAGGGCGGTCGGCAGGGTGGCGTTGCTGGAGGCGGTGGAGAACGCCATCATCGTGGCCTCCTGGGTCTGCCGGAAGAAGCCGATCGGCGAGCGCCCGGCGAACTTCACCGCCAGCCCGTAGCTGACCACCATGTGCAGGCCCAGCGCCAGCACCACCACGCCCACGTAAGCGCCCAGACGGATCAACAGATCGAAGCCGAACAGCGCGGCCAGGTTGAACATGAAACAGGCCACCGCATACGGCGCCAGCCGGATCACCAGGCCGATCAGGGTCATCGAGATTTCGAAGATGCCTTCGATGCCGCGCTTGAGCGTGGACACTTTTTCATCGGCGGTCAGCACCATGCCCACGCCGAACATCACCGCAAAGAACATCAGCGACAGGATCGCACCGTTGCTGGACGCCGCAGCGATCACGTTGCTGGGCACGATCGACAACAGCATGTCCATGCCCTGCGGCTGGGTGCCGGAGCTGGAGATGATTTCGCGGGTGCGCTCGGCGTTCTGCTGGATCAACTGGTTGGCCAGTTGCGGATCCACGCCCGCGCCAGGCTTGAGCACATTGACCAACACCAGCCCCAGCAACACCGCCACGCCGGACAGCACGATGGTGTAACCCAGGGTGCGCCACCCCACCCGCCCGAGCGCGCGGATGTCGCCCATTTCGGAAATGCCCATCACCAATGCCGAAAACAGCAACGGCACGATCAGCATGAAGATCAGATTGAGGAAGATCTGCGAGAACGGAGTGGTGACGTACCTGGTCACCATACGCACCCAATCGGCATCGCTGCCGGCCAGGTAGTAGACCGCCAGACCCAGCAGCAGACCGACGGCGAAGCCAATGCCCATCTTCCAATGCAGGGGCAGGCCCGGGCGGCGCGCGGCGGGGGATGCAGTCATCTGGTCAGGCCTTGATCTGGACACAAGCCCCGGAGCTTAACAAACGCCATCGACGCGGCCACCTACCCGGCCGGCCGCCATGCGCCCGCCCGAGGGTAGGTATTCCTCACGACATCGGGTGATGCAGCCGTTGGAGCGGGCGAGGCCCCTGCGACCAGCCCGCGGATCAGCCGCGCTGCAAGTACTCTGTCCGCAGTGCCCAGGCCTCATCGGGACGCGACGCGTAAAGCAACGAATCCATCGACCCAGGGCGTCATCTAGTCGCGCCAGGATGCGTGAATCAAAAGCCCGGTGAATCGAGGCCGCGGTGCCCTCACCGCACCAGGAAGTTAGTCGGCTGCTTTATTGAAAGCGTTTCGCTCGGCTTGCGCGGGGAGCTGATCGGACGCAACGTGATTCGAACAACGCACGCCATGCCCTGCTTGTAACTGCGCACACCGACCATCTGAACTGATCATTGCGCGCCCACCGTCGCGGGACCTTACGCGGCATGGATGCCGCGTAAGAGCCTACAAGGACGTACTTGCGGCGTGTCCCGCGATGGTGGGCGGGCAATGGCCCCGCAGCCAACTCGCAGCGTCAAGGGCTCGGTGGCGGCATCCATGCCGCCACACGGTCCCGCAAGCGGCGAGGGCACCGCACCAGACAATTGGTCGGGGCTCATCTAAAAAGCTGTCTGTCATGCGGCAAGCATCGGACGTGGCGTCGACGCTTCACGTCGAACGAGGTGCATCCAGCACCGCTCTTCCATGCACACCGACCAACTCGACAGGTCCTTGCCCGCCCACCGTCGCGGGACCTTACGCGGCATGGATGCCGCATAAGAGCCTACATGGACGTACTTGCGGCGTGTCCTGCGATGGTGGGCGGGCAAGGGCCCCGCAGCCAACTCGCAGCGTCGAGGGCGCGGTGCCCTCACCGCTTGCGGGACACGCCGTGAACCCGTCCCTGGGGCCCGGTGGCGGCATCCATGCCACCACACGGTCCCGCAACCGGCGAGGGCACCGCACCAGGAAGTTAGCCGGCCGCTTTATTGAAAGCGTTTCGCTCGGCTTGCGCGGGGAGCTGATCGGACGCAACGTGATTCGAACAACGCACGCCATGCCCTGCTTGTAACTGCGCACACCGACCATCTGAACTGGTCATTGCCCGCCTACCGTCGCGGGACCTTACGCGGCATGGATGCCGCGTAAGAGCCTACAAGGACGTACTTGCGGCGTGTCCCGCGATGGTAGGCGGGCAAGGGCCCTGCAGCCACGCCGCAGACCAAACGCCTTGCCTTGAAAACCGCCTTTCTTTAAGTAGCACAGCTTAAAGAACCAGCTGCACCCGCAGTCAGCGCGTCAAAACGAGGCGCAGCACGCTGGCTATCCAGGACCTGTCCACCGCTGCCAATGCAGCGACACCGATCAAGGCGCCGGCGGATACAGCGGCGCCAATACCTCCGGCTCCGCAGCGGTGGCGTGCCGCCAACGCGGCCCCTTGGCGAAGGCCTCGCGCAATGCCGAACGTGCACTGCTCACGTCACCATCGCCGCCCCAGCGGGCGCGCTGCATCTGCGCCACCGCCGCGCGCTGCGCCGGGTCGCTCAACGCGGCCAGCACGCTGTCGATGTCGGAAACGCCGGCCATGCCACATAGCACCGCGGCCACATCGTCCATGCCGCCGGTGTCGAGCGCGCGTCGCAATTCGGCCACACCGTGGGTCACACGCCGGCCGGGCGCAGCTGCATCGCCGGCATTGAGCACCGGCGCGCCGTGCGCACCGCCGCGACGCCGTGACAAGGCCCACACCAGGGTGGCAATCCACAGCAGCGCAAAGCCCATCGCCGCAGCGATCCAGCCCCACGGCCGTTGCGTGGCCGCCGGTTGCTGCAGGCTCAGCGTGCTGGCCGCAGGCGTGGTCGCCGGGTTACCCGGCGACGGACTGGCTGCTGGCGCGGGCGCCGCATCCAGCGTCAGATCCGGCAGCGAGGCCGTCTTGGCCGCCGCCGCGCCCACATCCCACCATGCCACCTGCAAGCCGGGCACCACCAGCGGACCGGCGCGGTTGGGCACGATCGAATAGCGGCGGGTCAGCCGCAGCTGCGGCGAGCCATCCACGAAGCGTTCTTCGTACTGCGCCGGCTCGGCGAACACCTGCGCGTCGGGCACGCTCGGAGTCGGCAACTCCGGGAACTGCGCCTGGGTGGCGCCGCGCGCGCTGGCCTCCACCACGATCTGCGCCGCTTCGCCGGCGGTGGCGCGCTGCGGCGTGGTCGTATACCGCAGCTGCAGGCTGCGCAACGGCAACCACGGCTGCGGCGCATTGGCCGGTTGTGCACGGACCTGCAGCGGGATGCTGGCGCTACGCGCGCTCAGCTCGCCATTGCCGCGACCGAAGTAATCGTCGAAGAAGCCCCCGACCGAACGACCGTTGAAGCGCGCCGACGGCAACACCAGGCGACCGCTGCGCTCGGGCACCAGTAGGTAACGTCGTTCGACCACGTTGTATTGGCGATTGTTGAGCACCTTGACCGAACTGACGTCATCGCCGATGCGCTGCAGCGATGCACCATCGGGCGCTTCCAGATCCAGCTCGCCGGACGCCAGCTGCGTGGCGAAATACAGCCGCACCACCACGCCCACACTTTGCTGCACATAGGGCTGCGGATCGTCCACCTGCGTCTGGACAAACGCATCCTCATTGCCTTGCGCCGCAGCTGCTGCGCCGGGCGCGCTGCTGCCGGCATCGCTTGCCGAAGCACCCACCTGCAACCGCAACGGTTCGGTGCGCTCGTTACCGACGCGGATCGCCGGCACGATCAGCTCGCCGCTCTTGCGCGGCGTCAGCACCACACCGAACAGCGCGCGCACCGTCACCGACCCATTGGTCACCTGCATCTGCTGGTTGGCGCTCTTGGCCCCCAGGGTGAAATCGTTGCGCAAGGGCGTGTAATCCGGATCGACACCGCGTTGATCGGTTTCTATGTTCAACATCACCACGTCGCCGGCATTGGCGCTGTCGCGGTCCAGCCACGCGCGCGTGACGGCACCCACCGGTGCACAGGTGAGCAGCATCACGCAGGTCAACATGCCGATCGCCGCGCGACGCAAATGGTGTGTGCCGATCATCGTCCGTCCCGTTGCCTGCGTTCGTGTTCCAGCCTGAATTTGGTGCGCAACAAACTGCCCGGATCATCCGGCACCCGCCGCAGCCAGGCATCCACCGCCTGGCGCTGTTCGCGTTGCTCCGGCGTCTCGTCCGCCGCCGCTGCGGCGGCCTGCTTGCCGTCTGCATCGGCGCTCTTGTCACCGGCCTGCGCCATCGCCTGCTGCATCTTTTGCCGCTGCGCGGCGTCGGCCTGCTGCTGCGCCTTGGAGTCGGCCGATTGTGGCGCCGCGTCCTGCTTGCTCTGCTCGCCCTGGCCGTTTTTGGACTGCTGGTTCTGCGAGGCTGCGTCCTGCGGCGTCTGCGCAGACGGCTGGTCCTTGCCATCCTGCTTGCCTTGCCCGTCCTGGCCAGGCGTCGGGTCGTCCTGCGCGTTCTGCCCGGACTGATTCTGGCCGGCGCTGTTCTTGTCGGCCTGCTTCTGGTCCTTGGACTGGCCCTTGCCGTCCTGGTCTTTCCCATCCTTGTTGTTCTGCTGCTGACGCTTGCGCGCCGCATCCACCGCCGCACGATTGGCGATGGCGTCGGGCTGATCCGGGTGTTGCTTGAGCGCGCGATCGTAAGCCGCAATCGCTTCGTCGTACTGGCCCTGCCTGGCCAGCGCATTGCCGAGGTTGTACAGCCCCTCATCGGTGGGCACCTCCTCGAATGCTTTTTGTGCTGCGGCGAAATCGCCCTTGCGATAGGCCTGCACGCCGGCATCCAGGCGTTGCTGCTGCACCTGGTCGGCGCGTTGCCACAAGGTGCCGTCGGCAGCATGCGCGGGCTGGGCCAGCGGCAACACGCACACCAGGGCCAGGACCGCCACAACCGCACGCCGCCGGAACGCCAGCAGTGTCAGCAGCATCACCGGCAGCAGCAGCCAGTAACCTTCATCCAGCCAGGTCTTGCCGCCAGTGGATTCGGCGGTTTCATCGGCCAGCGGCTGTTGCGCCGGATCGAGCACGCCCAGCGCACGCAGGTCCGCATCGTCGGCAGTGATACGCGCATAGCGACCACCGCCCTGCCCGGCAAGGTCGCGCAGGCTGCCCTCATCCAGCCGTGTCTGCGCAATCTCACCGGTCATGGTGCGATAGGCGGCGCCGCGCTCGCTCCCCACGCCGAGCGCGGACACGCTGAATCCACGCGAGCGCGCCAGCCGTGCAGAACTCGAAGCCGCACGGTCGGCACTGTCGCTGACCAGCAGGATCTCGCCTTGCTTGAAGCCGGCCTGCAGCAGCAACTGCGTGGCCGCATCGATTGCCGCATCGGCGCGCTTGCCGTCCACCGGCATCACCGATGGCGACAGCGCATCCAGGAACAACGCCACGTTGGCCGTGTCATCGGTCAACGGTGCAACGGTGAAGCTCTCGCCCGCATAGACCAGCAGTGCGACTTCGCCACCGGCCCGCTTGCGCAACAACGTGGCCAACTTGGCACGCGCCTGCAGCAGGCGCGAGGGCGGCAGATCGTTGGCAGTGATGCTGGACGACAGGTCCAGCGCCACCACCAACGGCATGCTGGAGTGATACACCGGCCGCTCGGTCTGCCGCCAGCTCGGCCCGGTCATCGCCAGCACCGCCAGCGTATAGGTCAGCGCAGCCAGCACGAATCCCAGCCATCCACGCCGACTGCCGGACACCAGCAGGGTCGGCAGCAGGTGTGCATCCACACTTTGCCGCCAGACATCGGCATCGCGTCGACGCAGCTGCCACAGCACCGCCGCCGGCACGATCGCCAGCAGCGCCCAGAGCAGACGCGGGCGCAACAGATGCAGCGACTGCAGCCAGCCAGCCAGTTCGGTCAGCGCGTTCATCGCCATCTCCGCGGCAACACGTAGGCCAGCAGCGCAATCATGATCGCAGCGCCCAACGGCCAGTAGTAACGTTCCACGCGCGGCTGCACCGACGGACCAAGCGCCTTGACCGGTTCCAGCCGATCCAGCTCGGCATAGATGCCGGCCAGCTCTTCGGTATCGCGCGCACGGAAGAAGCGCCCACCGGTTTGCGCGGCGATCTTGCGCAAGCCGTCTTCGTCGATATCGTCATTGCCCGTGGCCGGAATCGGCACACCGAACAACGAATAGCCGCCATTGCCGCCAAAGGCAATCGTATGCACCCGCACGCCCTGGGCCTTGGCAAGCTCGGCGGCCTTGAGCGGATTGAGCACGCCTGCGGTGTTGACACCATCGGTGAGCAACACCACCACGCGCTGGCCCTGCTTCTGCTCGCGCAGCCGTTTGACCGACAATGCGATCGCATCGCCGATCGCCGTTTCGCGCCCGGCCAATCCCACCACGCTGTCGGCCAGCTGGTCGCGCACGGAGGTCAGGTCGGCGGTCAACGGCGTCAACGCGTACGCCCGCTGACCAAATACCAGCAGACCGACCCGGTCGCCGTCGCGACGATCCAGAAAGTCCGACAACACCGCCTTGGCGGCGGTCAGGCGGTCCACCACCTTGCCGCCGAGCACCATGTCCGGCTCGCTCATGCTGCCGGACAGATCCACCGCCAGCATCATCTGGCGTGCCTCGCGCGGCGGCTGGATCACATCGCCCAATTGTTGCGGGCGCGCCAGCGCAGCGCACAGGAAGAACCAGCCCAGCCACGCCAGCCAGCGCGGCACCCGCAGCACCGGTGCACTCTTAGCCTGCGCAACCGCCTGCAATTGGTCGGCGTAAGGCACGCGCAGTGCCGCCGTATCGGCGCGGCGCTGCGGCCAGAACCACATCAGCAACGGCAGCGGCATCAACCACCATGCCCACGGCCATGCGCAGTGCGCCAGCGCATCCTGCCATTGCGACCACTGCAGCCAGTTCATCGCCGGCCTCGCATCAAACCCAGAAAGCGCTGCCGTGCCAGTGCCTGCACCGTATCCAGATCGATCACCGTCGGCGTACGTTGAAAACCACCGTCCAGCAGCGCGCGACCCGGTCCCTGCGAAAAGGCCCGCGTCTTACTTTTGCGCCCATCCAGAAACTGCAGCCATGCCTCGCCCTGCAGGCGGTCTGCCTGCGCATCGACGCTGCGCGCTGCGCGACGCAGCAATATCGACAACGCTGCCAGGCGCTGTGCGGGAGTTGTTGCGCGCTGCAGTTCGGCATCGAATGCCGCCAGCCACAGACGCTGCCGCTGACGGCGGCGCCACCACCACCAGCCGACCGTGCCAAGCACCAGCACCACCGCCGTAATCACCAGCCACCAGCCCGGCGCCAGCGGCCACCACGACGGTGACGGCGGCAGATGGACATCGCGCAGCGGCAGCGATTGCGGTGCCATCGTCACAGGCTCCGCGCGGCAGCGCCGCCGCCCAGCCAGGCATCGCTGGCATCGTCGGTGGACAGGCGATGCAGGCGCACGCCGCGTGCCTGCAAGACCGAGGTCAACTGCTCCAGCGGCGCCACGAATTCGGCCTGCCAACGCGCCCGTCCGGCCTGCGAGGACAGATCGATCGCAATACGCTCGCCGCGCACATCGAAGCTCAGTGCGCGGGCCGGTGGTGCCAGCTCCAGGGGGTCGACCAGAACGATCACCACCACCTCGTGATGCAGGGCCAGCCCCGACCAGCGCGTGGCAGAAATCCTGCTGGCGCTGCGCGCGTCGGCCAGCACGGTCAGCCGCGCGCCCGGGCGCAGCAGCCGCGCGGCATGGTCCAGTGCCACCTCCAGGCCCGCGTCGCCGGGCGGCGGCTGCGCATACCAGCGCGCCAAGGCATCCAGTACCGGCAATACGCCGCGTTGCCCCGAGCGCGGCGCAATCGGCGCCTCGCTGGCAGTGCCGCGCAGGGCGGCGATGCGGTCGCCCTGCCGCTGCGCCAGCCACGCCGCAACCGCACCGGCACGTGCGGCCTGCACCGATTTGTAGCGCACCCGCGTGCCGAAGAAGAGTGCCGGCGAGGTATCGGCCACAATCAGACTCAAGCGTTCGCGCTCGGCCTGAAACAATTTCGTATGCGCACGCCCGGTACGCGCAGTGACGCGCCAGTCGATATGCCGCGCATCGTCACCCGCCACGTACTCGCGCGACTCGGCGTATTCCATCCCGCGCCCGCGCGTTGCCGCGGGCACCGGCCCGGCCAGTCCATGGCGGCCACGCCCCGGCTGCCCGCGATGGATCGTGGTGCCGCGCAGCGCGATCAACTCCGCCAGGGTCGGCCGCAGTCCATCGCCGGCGATCGACGACGGCGCGGTGACAGGGGAAGAAGACGGCATCGAAGACATCGGATTCTGGTCAGAGGACGGCATACCTCGGCGACACGCTACCCGATCAGGGCAGCGGAATCTTTTCCAGCAGGGCGGCGACCAGGCGTTCGCCATCCCAGCCTTCGGCAGTGGCTTCGTAGCTGGGCAGCACGCGATGACGCAGCACGTCCGGGGCGATTGCGCGGATATCGTCCGGGGTCACGTAGTCGCGCCCGGCCAGCCATGCACGCGCACGTGCGCAGCGCTCCAGCGCGATCGACCCACGCGGGCTCGCGCCCCAGGCGATCTGCCGCGCCAATGCCGGGTCGTAGCGCTGGGCATCGCGCGACGCGAGCACGATCTCGATCAGATAGCGCTCCAGCTGCGGAGCCAGATGCACGTCCAGCACGACACGCCGTGCGGCAAAGACATCTTCCAGCGGGATCTTGTCGGGCACCGTTTCGTGCTTTTCCAGGGTATCGCGCGCGGCTTCACGTGCCAGACGCAGGATCTCGGTCTCGGCATCGGCCTGTGGATAGCCGATACGGACATGCATCAGGAAGCGATCCAGCTGCGCCTCGGGCAACGGGAAGGTGCCCTCCTGCTCGATCGGGTTCTGCGTTGCCATCACCAGGAACAGCTGCGGCAGCGCATAGGTATGCCGCCCGACGGTAACCTGGCGCTCGCCCATCGCTTCCAGCAGCGCCGACTGCACCTTGGCCGGTGCTCGATTGATCTCGTCGGCCAGCAGGATCGGATGGAAGATCGGCCCGGGCATGAACTCGAACCGGCTATCCTGCGGCCGCCAGATCTCGGTGCCGGTCAGATCAGAAGGCAGCAGATCTGGGGTGAACTGCACCCGCGCAAAATCGGCTTCCAGCCGCGAGGCCAGCGCACGGATCGCGGTGGTCTTGGCCAGACCCGGTGCGCCCTCGACCAGCAAATGGCCATCGGCCAGCAAGGCGATCAGCAAGCGCTCGACCAGCGCAGACTGGCCCACGATGCGCTGCGTCAGCGACTCGCGCAGCAAGGTGAATTGACGATGCAACCGGTCCTCGGCGGGCGCGGCAGCGGCTTCGGGGGGCAAGAGCGGCGGTGCGTTCATAGGCCCAGTGTGACCGATTCGAGCGCGATTGGTTCACTGCAGGCCAGGAAGATGTTCAGTGAGTGACCAGGGTCATGCTGCCGGGCACACCGCAGATGGCCGGCTCCTGCGGCACTCCGCAAGCCTTCCATTTGGGGAGGGACGGGGTTTCTCCACCCATTTGATCCGGAGCACGCATGATAAAAGGAAGAAGGCCGCTTTCGCGGCCTCCCTTGTCTCCATCGTATCGAGCCCGTTTACCGCGCTGCGTTTGCAACCCGCAATACCTTGGGAGTTACGAAGACCAGTAGCTCGGCTTTCTCCTTGCTACGCCCGCGCTTCTTGAACAGATTGCCCAGGAACGGGATGTCTCCCAGGAACGGCACCTTCGAAACGCTTTCCCGATCAGTAAATTCGTACACGCCACCGATCACCACCGTTTCACCATCTGCCACCAGAACCGCCGTATTGACTTCACGACGATTGATTTCCGGCACGGTGCCGTACTGCGGCAAGGTAATGAAACGGGCGACTTCGTCCTTCTTGACGTTCATATTGAGGAAGACACGATTGTCGTTGGTAATGGTCGGCGTCACTTTCAGCTCGAGCAAGACCTCCTTGAACTGGACGTTAGCCTGTGACCCACCGCCTGCAACACCCGCGCCGCTGATTGTGACGTAACCGATCTCGCGGCCCTGCTTGATGACGCCTTCACGCTGATTGGCAGTCACGATGCGCGGATTGGAAACGACTTCGCCCCGGCCTTCTTCCTGCATCGCCGACAGCTCGATATCCAGGTTGAAGTTGGAACCAAGCAGGGTATAGGCGAGCCCAGCCGCACCACTGTTCGTAAAGCCGCCAGCTCCAAGATCGATATTCAGCCCCGACGGGAACAAGAAAGTTGGCAGCGTGCTACTCGTACCGTTGGGCGTAGCGGGCGTCCGGGAATTATTAAGCTCATTATTACGTTGATTTAATGTATTGCTGTAATTGACATTACTCTCGAGCGAGCCACTCAATATACCCCGACTAGTTGCTCCGGAGACACCAAAGCGCGCCCCCAAGTCACGGGCAAATGTATCGGTCGCGATCACGATGCGGCTTTCGATCAATACCTGATCCACGGGGCGATCGATATGCGAGATCAGCTCGCGCATCTGCGCGACCTTCTTCGGAATATCGCTGATCATCAACGTGTTGGTGCGCTCATCGGCAACCAGGCGACCGCGAGGCGACAGGAATCCGTTGTCCTGCTGGCCGCCTTGCCCACCTTGACCACCGCCCTGACCGCCACCACCGCCACCAATCCCCTTGGCCTCCGTCAGCGCCTTGAAGATCACCGCCGCGTTGTGGTAATTGATCTGCACGTAATCGGTGATCAGATCCTCGCGATTCTCGATCGCGATGCGGGCGTCTTCCTTGTCCTGCTCGAACTTGGCCAGCTCCGGCTGCGGGGCGACCCACACCACGCCGCCGTCGCGGCGCTTGTCCAGGCCCTTGGCGCGCAGCACGATGTCCAGCGCCTGGTCCCACGGCACGTTCATCAGCCGCAGGGTGACATTGCCCTGCACGGTGTCGGAGGCGACGATGTTGAGGTTGGACTCCTCGGCGATCAGCTGCAGCACGGTGCGTACCGGCACGTCCTGGAAGTTGAACGTCACCGGGCGGCCGCTGTAACCGCGCGCGGCGATCTGCGCCGCGGCCTGGGTGACGGCTGCGGCGCTGACGCCACCGACCGCGGGCTGGCCCTTGCGCGGAGTGATTTCGACCACGTATTCGTTGCCGGTCTGGTAGGCCAGCGAATCGAACGCGCCCTTGGTCGACAGCACCAGCTGCGAACCCGAGCCGGACGGCTTGACCTCGACACGTTGCACCGGCGTTGCGAAGTCGGTGACGTTGAGCGGGCGCTGCAGTTCGGCGGGCAACCGCGCGTTGCTGATGTCGACCAGCACGTTGTCGCCCTGCGTACGCAGGTCCGGGCTGGCGCCCTGGCCGTCGAACTGCAGGATCAGACGACCCGTGCCATCCTCGCCCCGTTTGAAATCGATCTTGGACACCGCCAGGCTCGCCGGAGCGGTCTTGGCCGGATCCTGCGCGGGCTGCTTCAGTGCCGCCGCCGCGACCGCGCCACCACTCGCCAGCGCCAGCGCGAACCCCAACGCGCAGGCCCGAAGTGCCACGTGGCGTCGAACCGGACGCAGCCGCTGGGCATTGGAAAACGTCATCGTGCTATCCCCTATCACTTTATTGATCATCCAGCGCGAGCGCGGCCGGCCGTTCAAGCCATCCACCCGCACCGTCCGGCACAAGTTCAATCAGCTCGATGCGGTCTTCGTAGACCCCGGTGACCCGGCCATCGCTCTGTCCCAGATACACACCCGGCCGTACCCGGTAGGTCACCTTGTCCGGTGCCATGACCAGGGCAACCAGGCCCGCGCCGCCACCAATGGTCCCCACCATGTCGAGGGCGTCTAGC
Source organism: Xanthomonas sp. BRIP62415 (assembly GCF_003993515.1). NCBI lineage: Bacteria > Pseudomonadati > Pseudomonadota > Gammaproteobacteria > Lysobacterales > Lysobacteraceae > Xanthomonas > Xanthomonas sp. BRIP62415. Next base: position 177,895 of record NZ_QEZH01000031.1, on the reverse strand, counting down.
GGATAGGCTTCCAGCGGCTCCTTGCGCCGGTTCGGATCCGGACGCGTGCCATTGCCGCCTTCGGCACTGACCCAGGCATCGCTGAACGGGTCGCGCATCGACTGCGCCGCATATTCGAACGTCTCGAACTGCTGCATCACCGGCAATGGCTCCAACGGCGGCGCCGGACGTGCGCGCACCTCGGCAACCCAGGCTTCCAGATTCGGCGCATCGCCCGGGGTGCTGGTCACACCGCGCGTACACGCCGGCAATAAAGCCATTAGCGCCACGCAGGACAGGATCTTGAGCAGTCTCATGGTCATTGGCCGCCCTTCTTCGCAGCGTCGGCCGCCGCCTTCTCCTGCTCGGCCATTTCCTCATCGTCCAGATAACGATAGGTCTTGACCGTGCCGGACAGTTCCAGCGCCCCGCGCGGCGTGATGCCGGCCTTGGGATCCTTCGGCTTCAGGTTGATGTCGTGCATGGTCAGGATCACCACGCGCGGCAGCGACGCCACGCCGCTGACGAAGGCACCGAACTGGTGGTAACTGCCCACCATGCGCAAGGCGATCGGCTTTTCGGCGTAGAACTCCTTCGGCGACTCCGGACCCGGCTGGAACAACTCGTTGGACAGGCCGCTGGACAACGCGGTCTGCGAGATGTCGATGATCAGATCCGGCATTTCGGTCTTGCTGGGCAGCTGGCGCAGCATCTGCTGCAGCACCTGCTCCATCTGCGCGAGCTGCTGCTTGAGCGGCTCCAGATTCACCGCACGGCCCTGCTGGGTCTCGAACTCGGTGCGCAGCTGCGTTTCGGTGCCTTCCAGGCTTTCAAGTTCATCGCGCTTGCCGCTGATCAGCAGGAACCAGGCCAGCACCATGATGAACAGGCCGACCACCACGCAGAACACGATGCGTGCCTGCTGCGGCCAGCCGCCGATGTTGTTGAAATCCAGATCGCTGAGCTTGAATGCTTTCTTACTCATGACGCCGCCCCCTCCTGCGGCCGATTGGCTGGCACCGGCGCTGGCTGCACAGGCGCAGCGGCCGGCGGCGTGGCAGGTGCAGGCGCTGCAGGTGTCGCCGCTGGCGCGCCCGCGGGTGCGGTCCCGGCCGGCGTTGCGCCCGGCGCTTGCGCGTCGACCGGTGCGGTGCCGTTCTTGTCAGCCTCGTTCGGATTGGCCAGCTTGACCTTGAGCGTGAATACGTACGGCAGCGCCGTGGTGTCCGTCGCAGATGCGGCAGGCTGCCCGGTCTTGTCCTGGCTCTTGGCCTCGATGATCGACAGGTCCGGATTGGTCATCCAGCCCGAGCCTTCCAGGTTGCGCATGTAGGCACTGACGCGCGCATTGGACTGCGAGCGACCTTCCAGGGTGAGGATGTCGCCGTCCTGCTTGATGTTGGTCAAGGCCACGCCATCGGGAATGGTGCGCACCAGCGAGTCGAACAGGTGCACCATCTGCGAGCGATTGGCCTGCAGTTCCTCGATCACCTTCTTGCGGGCGAGCAGACGGTCCTTCTTCTTGTCGAGTTCCTTGATCTCTTCGTTCTGCGCCTTGACCTTGTCGATTTCGGTGGTCAGGAACGCATTGCGCTCGGTCTGGCCGCTGATCTGCGCGTCGTAGTAGAACCAGATCAGTGCAGACAGCAGCACTCCGCCCAGCGCGGCGAAGCCCAGCATCGAATAGAACTCGCGCTCGCGCGCCTTCCGGCGCTCGGCGCGCCAGGGCAATAGATTGATTCTTGCCATCAGTCAAAGCTCCTCAGGGCCAGGCCGGTGGCAATCATCAATGCAGGTGCATCCAGCGCCAGCGCATGGGCCTGGACCTTCGGGCCCAGCGTCATCTGCGCAAGCGGGTTGGCGACCACGGTGGTCACGCCGAGCTGCTCTTCCACCATTTCCGGCAGGCGCGACAGCGCCGCGCAACCACCGGCCAGCACGATGCAGTCGACGCGATTGAATTCGCTGCCTGCGTAGAAGAACTGCAGCAAACGGCTGATCTGCTGCACCGTCGCCTCCTTGAACGGCTCCAGCACTTCGACCTCGTAGCTTTCCGGCAAGCCGCCCTGACGCTTGGCCAGGCCGGCCTCTTCGTAGGTCAGCCCGTACCGGCGCATCACCTCGTCGGTGAGCTGCTTGCCGCCGAAGACCTGCTCGCGGCTATACAGGCTGCGACCGGCGCGCAGCACGCTCAACGTGGTCATGGTCGCGCCGATGTCCACCAGCGCCACCACTGCATCGGCAGCCACCGGCAGCTCGCTGGCGACCAGGGCAAAGGCGTTCTCGACCGCGAAGGCCTCCACGTCCATGACCTTGGCGGTCAGGCCGCCCAGTTCCAGCGCGGACTGGCGCAGTTCCACATTTTCCGAACGCGAGGCCGCCAGCAGCACCTGGACCATGTCCGGGCTGTTGGGCATCGGGCCGAGCACCTCGAAGTCGAGATTCACTTCCTCGATCGGGTACGGGATGTAATTGGTGGCTTCCAGTTCGACCTGCGCTTCCAGATCGCTGTCGTCCAGATCGGCCGGCATCGGGATCAGCTTGGTGATCACCGCCGACCCGGCCACCGCGGCTGCTGCATTCTTGGCCTTGCTGCCGGAACGGTTGATGGCGCGGCGGATGGCCTCGCCCACCGCCTCGACTTCGACGATGTTCTTTTCCACGACCGCATTCGGCGGCAACGGCTCTACGGCGTAATGTTCCACGCGGAAACGATTCCCGCTGCGCGACAGCTGCAGGAGCTTGACCGCAGTGGAACTGATATCGACACCAATAAGTGGCGACTGACTCTTGGGTAGAAGCCCCACGGAAACTCCCCTGCCGATGGGCACTTGGACGCAGTCTGCGCCCTCGTATTAATAATCAAATTTTAACAGTAGACAAGCCCTTCACGCGCGAGGCAATGGCCCCGCGACCGTGACCCCAGTGCTGTCTGCTGCGATCCCCAGAGTTCGGCCCCAGCCAAACCCGGCGTCATCTATACTCTGTGACCAAGAAATCTGCAATCGGAATCTCTCTCAACATGCCCCGTATTCGTCGTTGGCTGGGCTGGATCCTGGCCGCGTTCGTGGTGCTTGCCCTGCTTGGCGCTATTGCTGCCGGCGGCCTGTATTACGCCGTTTCCTCCAAGCTGCCGGACGTGCAGTCGCTCAAGCAGGTCGAACTGCAGGAGCCGATGTATGTCTACTCCAGCGATGGCCGCCTGATGGCCGTCTATGGCGAGACCCGGCGCTATCCTATCCAGATGAAGGACGTGCCGCTGCGCCTGAAGCAGGCCTTCCTGGCCACCGAGGATGCGCGCTTCTACGAGCACGGCGGCGTGGATTACAAGGGCATCGCCCGCGCGGTGTGGCTGCTGGCCAGCACCGACGCCAAGCGGGTGCCGGGTGGTTCGACCATCACCCAGCAGGTGGCGCGGCAGTTCTTCCTCAGTTCCGAGTACAGCTACACCCGCAAGCTGGCCGAGATTCTGCTGGCACGCAAGATCGAAAGTGAGCTGAGCAAGGACGAGATCTTCGAGCTGTATCTCAACAAGAGCTTCTTCGGCAACCGCGCCTACGGCGTGGGTGCTGCGGCCGAGTACTACTACGGCAAGAAGATGAGCGAACTGAGCCTGGACGAGATGGCCTCGCTGGCCGGCATCCCCAAGTTCCCGTCCAGCGGCAACCCGATCAGCAATCCGGAGCGTGCCCAGGAACGTCGCGATTACTACGTGCTGCAACGCATGGCCGACCTGGGCTTTGTCAGCCAGGCCGAAGCCGATGCGGCCAAGGCGGTGCCGATGCACGCCAAGCCGCATGAGCCGCCGGTCGAGGTCTACGCCCCGTACGTGGCCGAGCTGGTGCGCCAGGAAATGATCGCCAAGTACGGCGGCGATGTGCTCAACAAGGGTTACCACGTCACCACCACCATCGATGCCACGCTGCAGACCGGCGCCGATGCAGCGGTTGCCGACGGCCTGCGCCTGTACGACCACCGGCATGGCTGGCATGGCGTCGAACAGCATTTCGATGTCCCTGCCGACGCGGATGCAGCGGCCCTGGCCAAGCATCTGTCCGGCGTGTTCACCCAGGGCGGCCTGCGCGCGGTGATCGTGGCGCGCACCAATGCCGACGGCGGCGTGACCGTCGTGCAGAGTGACAAGACCGAGCTGACCCTGCCGGCCAGCGCCAGCCGCTGGACCAACAAGACCCCGGCCAAGCTGCTGACGCGCGGCGACCTGACCCGCATCCGTGCCGGCGAAAAGGACGGCGAATGGATCATCGACCAATTGCCGCGCGGCCAGGCCGCGCTGGTGTCGCTGGATGCCAACAGCGGTGCGCTGCGCGCGCTGGTCGGCGGTTTCAGCTTCGCCGGCAACAAGTTCAACCGTGCCACCCAGGCACGCCGCCAGCCGGGCTCCAGCTTCAAGCCGTTCGTCTATGCGGCCGCGTTCGAAAAGGGCTTCAACCCCGCCTCGATCGTGCTCGATGCCCCGGTGGTGTTCCGCGACCGCCGCGGCAAGACCTGGTCGCCGCAGAACGACGGCGGCGGTTTCCGCGGCCCGATGCGGCTGCGCGAGGCGTTGGTGCAATCGCGCAACCTGGTGTCGGTACGCCTGCTGGACGCGATCAGCGTCGATTTCGCACGTAAATACATCAGCCAGTTCGGCTTCCAGGAGGCCGAGCTGCCGCCCAACCTGTCGATGTCACTGGGTACCGCGTCGCTGACGCCACTGTCGGTCGCGCGCGGCTATGCGGTGTTCGCCAACGGCGGCTCGCGCGTGGACACCTGGATCGTGGACGAGGTGAAGGACCGCGACGGCAATGTCGTCTTCAAGGAAGTGCCGGCAGTGGCCTGCCGTACCTGCGCGTTGCAGGGCGGCAATGTCGCACCGGTAAGCCAGGTGGTGGACGGTTTCAACTTCGGCGCCCCGGCGCTGCCCAAGTCGATCGAGCCGACCACGGCCACGCCGGCGGAGACCGCCCCGGCAGCCACTGCCGAAACCAAGATCGCGCCGCGCGCCATCGACGAGCGCACTGCCTACCAGCTGGTGTCGATGATGCGCGACGTGGTCCAGCGCGGCACCGGTACCGCAGCCAAGGTGCTGGGGCGCGAGGACGTCGGCGGCAAGACCGGCTCGACCAACGATCACCGTGACGCCTGGTTCTCCGGCTTCGGCGGTCCCTATGCCACCACGGTGTGGGTGGGCCGCGACGACTTCCGCTCGCTCGGCTATCGCGAATACGGCGGCAAGGCCGCATTGCCGATCTGGATCGAGTACATGCGCGTGGCCCTGAAGGACAAGCCGATCGCCGCCAACGACCCGCCCGACGGCATGACCCAGGCCACCATCAATGGCGCGGTGGAATGGGTGAAGAACGAGGACCTGGATCGCCTGCAGGATTACGACTACGGCCTGCAGGAGCAGCAGGACGAGAAGGCGTTCGATATTTTCTGAGTGCCGGGATTCGAGAATCGAGAATGGGGAATCGGAACGGCGCAGGCCGGCCGATTCCCTGGGCTCGGCACGTAGCGGCAGCGATGGTGCAACGCATGCCAGCGCGTGCTTGCGGTCATCGAGCACGGTCCATCGGGCCTGCGCCCTGTGACCTTCGCCACACCGTCATGCCGCTGTTGTAGAGTCGAACCAGGTTCATGAGGGGAGCCCGGTCATGCATCACGCGCGCGAACACGCCGATACGCGAACCCGAGAACGGCGCCACCGCCTGGCGCACGAGGCGGCCCGGCTGATGGCCGAAGGCGGCATCCGCGATTTTCATCAGGCCAAGCTCAAGGCGGCCAGCCGGCTGGGCATCCACGACGATGCATCGCTGCCGCGCAATCGCGAGATCGAAGACGCCCTGCGCGAGCACCAGCGCCTGTTCGCCGGACCGGCGCACGGGCTGCGCTTGCGCCAACGCCGCGAAGCGGCCTTGCGCGCGCTGGAGTTTCTCGGCCCGTTCCAGCCGCGCCTGGCCGGCCCGGTGCTCGATGGCACGGCTGACGCCAATGCGCCGGTGCAGTTGCAGCTGCACAGCGACGATGCCGATGCCGTGCAGCGGTTTCTGGAAGAACACCGCATTCCTGCCGAATTGCGGACGCGCCGGCTGCGCCTGGACCGCGAGCGGACTGCCGAGTTTCCAGTCTGGTTGTTCAGTGCCGAGGAACTGACCTTCGACCTGACCGTGCTGCCGTATGACGCCCTGCGCCAGGCACCGTTGTCGCAGCTGGACGAAAAGCCGATGCAGCGCGCCTCGGCCGCCCAGCTGCGTCAGCTGTTGGCAGAAGACGACGGTGGCCACGCCCCGCAACACGCGCGCTGATCGCCGTACGCCATTACGCGCGACCGTGGGCATGACGCCCGCCCCGTAAAAAGCAAACGCCCCGCAATGCGGGGCGTTCGTTCAAGCAGACAACCGCAGGCGTTTAACGCTTGGCGCTGTCGGTGTAGTCGCGCTTGTCGTAGCCGGTGTAGATCTGGCGCGGACGGCCGATCTTCATTTCCGGGTCGACCTGCTGCTCCAGCCAATGCGACACCCAGCCGGCGGTGCGTGCAATGGCGAACATCACGGTGAACATCTCCACCGGAATATTCAGCGCCTTGTAGATCAGGCCGGAATAGAAGTCGACGTTCGGGTACAGCTTGCGCTGCACGAAATAGTCGTCCTTCAGCGCGGCTTCTTCCAGCTTCAACGCCACTTCCAGCAGCGGATCGTTGACGCCCAGCTCGCCCAGCACCTTGTGGGTCATCTCGCGGATGATCTTGGCGCGCGGGTCGAAGTTCTTGTAGACGCGGTGACCGAAGCCCATCAGACGGAACGAGGAATTCTTGTCCTTGGCCTTGGCCACGGCGGACTCGACGTTGTCGGCGGTGCCGATCTCTTCCAGCATCTTCAGCACGGCTTCGTTGGCGCCGCCGTGTGCCGGGCCCCACAGCGCGGTGATGCCCGCGGCGACCGAGGCGTACGGGTTGGCACCGGTCGAACCGACCAGACGCACGGTCGAGGTCGAGGCGTTCTGCTCGTGATCGGCATGCAGGATGAACAGCAGATCCAGCGCCTTGGCCACCACCGGATTGATCTCCAGCGGCTCGCTCGGCACTTCGAACATCATGTGCAGGAAGCGGTCGACGTAGTTGAGGTTGTTGCGCGGGTAGCGGATCGGCCAGCCGATCGAATAGCGGTACGCGGCAGCAGCCAGGGTCGGCACCTTGGCGATCAGACGGATGGCGGCCTGACGGCGCTGCTCCGGATCGTTGAGGTCCAGGGTGTCGTGATAGAACGCCGACAGCGAGGCGACCGAACCGGCCAGCATGGCCATCGGATGGGCGTCATGGCGGAAACCACCGAGGAAGTTCTTCAGCGACTCGTGCATCATCGTGTGATGCGTCACTTCGTGGTCGAACTTCTTGAACTCGTCCGCGGTCGGCAGCTCGCCGTTCATCAGCAGGTACGAGACTTCGAGGAAGCTGGACTTCTCGGCCAACTGTTCGATCGGGTAGCCGCGATACAGCAACACGCCGTTGTCGCCATCGATGTAGGTGATGGCCGACTTGCAGCTGGCGGTGGCGGTGAAGCCCGAGTCGTAGGTGAACAGACCGGTTTCTTTGGTCAGCTTTGAGATATCGACGCAATCATTGCCAAGCGTGGGCTTGAGAACCGGCAGAACGACCGACTTGTCGCCGGCGTTGAGCGTGACCTGATCAAGATCGGACACTGTGTACGCTCCTTCAGTGGAAGGCGCCTGTCACCGGATGGGCAGGCACGTGATGGAAGTCCAGGGCATCGCCCCGGATCACGTCATTATCGCACAGCAGCATTTTGGCCGTCGCTTGGACAGAAGTCGTAGACGCCCCTGCCGAAGGCGTGAAAACGAAGTTGCCAAGGCCCCAAAAAACAACGGCCGCGCAATGCGCGGCCGCTGCCGGTACAGCCCGTCCTGCAAGCTCAGCGCGCGTAGCGCTTCTGGAACTTGTCGATCCGGCCGCCGGTGTCGATCACCTTGTGCTTGCCGGTATAGAACGGGTGCGATGCCGAGGAGATATCCACCTTGATCAGCGGGTATTCCTGGCCGTCTTCCCACTTCACGGTCTCTTTCGAGCTCATGGTGGAACGGGTCAGAATCTTGAAATCGGACGTCACGTCGTGGAAGACGACGTCGTTGTAGCTGGGATGAACGTTATCTTTCATGGACTTGGCGCCGGGCTGCCTGGATAAGCCGGGCATTATAGCGGCCTCCAGACGCCCGGCGCAAGATCGCCCTAACCCGCCGCCAGCGCCGCCCCGACCAGACCGTAGAACTGCCGGCGGTCGTACTCCAGCAGCAGGTTGGCATTGTCGGGCGCGCCACCCTGCCGGTTCCAGTCCACCAGGGTCATCCCGCGGGTATGCGTACCGGTCAACTCGATATGGACCGGACGCTGCTCCAGCCGCTGGGCACCTTCCGGGTGCAGCGCGAACGCCATCGCCAGTGCATCGGCGGCGTACCAGTACTCGCCGCGGCTGTCTTCGGACCACAGGCGGGTCTTGCGCGAGATTTCCTCGTAGAACCGCGCCTGCGCCGAGTCGGCCGCCAGCCATTGCTCGACATCGCGATGCAGCAGGCCGTGGGCGATGGTGGCTTCCCAGTCGGCCACGTCGAACTGCGGAAAGCCGCGGAACACGATGTGCGCCGCTTCCGGGTCGAAGCCGATGTTGAATTCGGCCGCCGCGGTGATGTTGCCGTGCCCGGTCAGCGCCCCGCCCATCACCACCAGCCGCGCCACCCGCTGCGGCAGGGTCGGATCCAGCGTCAGCGCCAGCGCTAGATTGGTCAGCGGACCGAGCGCCACCAGCAGCAGCTCGCCGGCGTATTCGTGCGACAGGCGCAGGATGGCCAGCGCGGCGTGCTCGGTCTCGGCAGTACGCCTGGCCGGCGCCAGGCCGACATCGCCGAAACCGTCGATGCCATGCACATGCGCCGCGTCCACCGACGGGTGCAGCAACGGCTGCGGGCAGCCCGCGTAGACCGGCACATCCTCACGCCCGGCAATCTCGCAGACCTTCAAGGCATTGCGCACGGTGTGCTCCAGGCCGACGTTGCCGGCGGCGATGGTCAGGCCAACGACCTCATGCCGGGGGTCGTTGAAGGCCATCAGCAAGGCCAGCGCGTCGTCCACGCCCGGGTCGGTGTCGATCAGCAGCGGTATCTTTTTGGTCATGGGATTGGAGATTCGGGATTCGGGATTCGGGATTCGGGATTCGGGATTCGGGATTCGTCGCCGCATCTTCGCAAGGATCAGCGAAGCACGCGAATCACCGGGACGCCAAGGCGGCAGCAGCCTTGGCTTTACGATTCCCGATTCCTCAATCCCGATTCCCCAATCCCCGCCGCTCAAGCCGCGGCGTAGCGCACCGCGCTGCCGATCCAGCGCGCGACCACACGGTCGGCAATCTCCGGCGCGTCGGCCAGCAGCCGCTCGGCAAGCACCTGCACGCGCGGCAGCAACCCGGCATCGCGGGTGAGATCGGCGATGCGGAAGCTGGCCAGGCCGGTCTGGCGGGTGCCCAGCAATTCGCCGGGGCCGCGCAGCTCCAGATCCTTTTCCGCGATCACGAAGCCGTCGTTGGTCTGGCGCATGGTTTCCAGGCGTTGCCGCGCCATCATCGATAGCGGCGCCTGATACAGCAGCACGCAACTGGACGCGGCCGCGCCGCGCCCGACCCGGCCGCGCAACTGGTGCAACTGCGCCAGGCCCAGGCGCTCGGCGTTTTCGATGATCATCAGCGAGGCGTTGGGCACGTCCACGCCGACCTCGATCACCGTGGTGGCGACCAGCAGGTCGGTGCGGCCCTGCTTGAAATCCAGCATGGCCTTCTGTTTTTCGGCCGCTTTCATGCGCCCGTGCACCAGTGCCACACGCACCCCGGGCAATTGCGCGGACAGGGCTTGGAAGGTGACCTCCGCCGCCTGCGCTTCGATCCTTGGCGGGCCGCTGGGCGCGTCCTTGCCGGGCTCCTCGCTTTCTTCGATCAAGGTGCAGACCCAGTAGGCCTGACGCCCTTCGGCGCAGGCGGCGCGGATGCGCTCGACCAGCTCCGGCCGACGCTCGGCACTGAGCACGATGGTCTGTACCGGGGTGCGCCCGGGCGGGAGTTCGTCGATGGCCGAAACATCCAGGTCCGCATAGGTAGACATCGCCAGGGTGCGCGGAATCGGCGTGGCGGTCATCACCAACTGATGCGGCACGCTGCCGGCAGCTGCGCCCTTGTCGCGCAAGGCCAGGCGCTGATGCACGCCGAAGCGGTGCTGCTCGTCGATGATGGCCAGCGCCAGATCGTGGAAGACCACCGCCTCCTGCATCAGCGCATGCGTGCCGACCACCACCTGCGCCTGGCCGGAGGCCACCTCGGCCATCGCCGCGGCGCGCGCCTTGCCGGTGACCTTGCCGGCCAGCCAGACGATGCGCACGCCCAGCGGTTCCAGCCAGCCACGCAGATTGGTGAGGTGCTGCTCGGCCAGCAGCTCGGTCGGCGCGGCCAGTGCGACCTGCTTGCCCTGCTCCACCGCCAGCATCGCCGCCAATGCCGCAACCACGGTCTTGCCGCTGCCGACATCGCCCTGCACCAGCCGCAGCATCGGCGATGGCTTGGCCAGGTCGCGGGCAATCTGTGCGAACACCCGCTGCTGCGCGCCGGTGAGCTGGAACGGCAATGCCGCACGCAGTTGCTGCACCAGGGTGCCGTTGCCCGGCAGCAGCGGCGCGCGGAAGCGCTGCAGGGCGATGCGCTGGCGGCGCAGGCTGAGCTGATGCGCCAGCAGTTCTTCGATCGCCAGACGCTGCTGGGCCGGATGCCCACCGGCGAGCAGTTGCTGCGGGTCGGTGTTCACCGGCGGGCGATGCATGGTCAGCAGCGCGGCGCGCAGCGAGGGCAGTTGTTGGTCCTGCAACCAGTGCGGCGGCAGCAGTTCCAGCGCGGCCTCTTCCGGCAACCGCTCCAGCGCCTGGCCGATGAGCTTGCGCAGCGTGGCCGGGCCCACGCCTTCCAGGACCGGATAGACCGGGTCCAGGCTGTCACCCAGCACGGCATCCTCGCCAGGTGCCAGCACACGGTAGCTGGGATGCACGATTTCCCAGCCATTCTGTCCCGGCTTGGGCGTGCCGAACACCCGCAACCGCGTGCCCGGTGCGAACTGCGCCACCTGCGCGGCGCGGAAATGGAAGAAGCGCAGCACCACGCTGCCGTGCGACTCGTCCGAGACCGCCACGCGCAACACCGGGCGAAAGCGGAAGCCGCGCTCCACCGCGTCCACGCGCCCCTCGATCTGCGCCGGCACACCGCTCTGCAACTGCGCGATCGTGGTCAGCCGCGTGCGGTCCTCGTAGCGCAAGGGCAGATGCAGCCACAGATCCTGCAGCGTCAAGATGCCGCGCGCAGCAAATTTCTCGGCCACTTTCGGGCCGACGCCGGGCAGGCTGGCAAGCGAGGCCTGGCCTGCGACGGCCAGGCGCGGGGTGAGGGTCGCTGCGCGCGGCACGGCAGGGCGCTCGGGTCAGCCGAGCTGGATCAGTCGAGCACCATCACCGCATCGACCTCGAAGCCGGCGCCCTTGGGCAGGCCGGAGACCTCGATGGTCGAACGCGCGGGGAACGGCGCCTGGAAATACTCCTGCATCACCGCATTGACGGCGGCGAACTGGCCCAGATCGGTGAGGTACAGGCCCAGTCGCACGATCCTGTCGAGCGAGCCACCGGCCGCTTCCGCAACGGCCTTGAGGTTGTCGAACGCGCGGCGTGCCTGCGCGCCGATGTCGCCGGGCACGATCTCGCCGGTGGCCGGGTCCAGCGGGATCTGCCCGGAGAAATACACCGTGTTGCCGGCGCGCACGGCCTGGGAATACGGACCGATGGCGGCAGGCGCCTGATCGGTATGGATGATCTGGGACATGGGAACTCCACTGCAAAGGTGTGTGCAGCAGTTTAGGCGTTTGTGCGGATTTGCTCGACTGTTGCGCACGATCTTGTTGCGACGCGTCTTGCAAAGCTCGCTGGACACCGTGCTGCCATGTCAGACAGATTGCGCGGCAATGGCGGCGTGGAGCTGGACCATGCACGCGTACGACGCATGCGACGTGCTGTCGCACCAGACGTGAGGGGGTCGACTCTCAACGCACGCCCTTCCCTGGCGCGGCCTCGGTGCTGCCTGTCGGCAGGATATGGAATCCTTACTGCCGCCCCACGCTCTGCACCACATGCAGCCGCCGCAGCCGGCGCATCACCTCGGCCAGATGGCGGCGGTCGCGCACCTGGATGTTGAAGCGCAGCACCGCGGCGTTGAAGTCGCGGTCCAGGTAATCCACCCGCTCGATATTTGACTGGCTTTGCGCGATCGCCGCGGCCAGCTGGGCCAGCACGCCGGTGCGGTTTTCCACCTCGACGATCAGGGCGGTGTCGTAGTCGCCACTGACGCTGGAATCCCAGTCGATCGGCACCCAGCGCTCGGGCGACTTGCGCAGCTCGGCCAGGTTCGGGCAATCCAGGCGGTGCACCACGATGCCCTTGCCGGCGGTGTGGTAGCCCATGATTTCGTCGCCGGGAATCGGCTGGCAACAGTTGGCGAAGCTGATCACGCCACGCTCGCTGCCGTCGATCAGGATCTTTTCGTGCGAATGCTTGGAGTGGCCGCCACCGCGCAATTCGGCGTAGGCCATCAGCGCCTGCGCGGCCTGGGTCGGCATCCAGTTGCCCAGCGCCACATCGGCCAGCAGCGCTTCCAGACGTGGATAGCGATGCTCGGTAAGGAAGGCATCCAGGCGCCCCTTGGGCAAGCGTTCCAGCGAGCTGTCCATCGCTTCCAGCGCGCGATCGAGCATGCGGTGGCCGAGCTGCACGGCATCTTCGTGTTCGAGTTGCTTGAGCTGGTGGCGGATCGCGGTACGCGCCTTGCTGCTGACCACGAACTCCAGCCACTGCGGCTTGGGCGTGGCCGAGCGCGCGGTGATGATCTCCACCGCCTGGCCGCTGACCAACTTGGTACGCAGCGGCACCAGTTTCTTGTCCACCCGCGAGGCGACCGCGCGGTTGCCCACGTCGGTGTGCACCGCATAAGCGAAATCCAGCGCGGTGGAGTTGCGCGGCAACGCCAGGATCTTGCCCTTGGGCGTGAACAGGTAGACCTCGTCCGGGAACAGGTCGACCTTGACGTTGTCCAGGAACTCCAGCGACGAGCCTGCGGCGCGCTGCGAATCGATCAGCTCCACGATCCAGTCGTGCGCACGGCTCTGCGCGCTGTTGGGCGAGGCCGAGCCGACCTTGTAGGTCCAGTGCGCGGCCACGCCGCGCTCGGCGATCAGGTCCATCTCCTCGGTGCGGATCTGCACCTCGATCGGCGAGCCGTACGGGCCGAACAACACGGTGTGCAGCGACTGATAGCCATTGGCCTTGGGAATGGCGATGAAATCGCGGAAGCGCCCGTCCAGCGGCTTGAAGGTGGCATGCACCGCGCCCAGCGCGTGATAGCAGTCGGCCACCGAGCGCACCACCAGGCGGAAGCCGAACACATCCATCACCTGGTCGAAGGACTTGTTCTCTTCGTGCATCTTCGAATAGATGCTCCAGGGCGTCTTGATGCGGCTGACCAGGCGATGTTCCAGCCCTTCCTTGGCCAGCCGCTGCGACAGCTGCACTTCCACCTGCGCCATCGATTCGCGCCGCACCACCGGCTGGCTGCGGATATGTTTTTCGATGATGGCGTGACGCCACGGATACAGCGCGCGGAAGCCCAGGTTCTGCAGCTCGGACTTGATCAGGCTCATGCCCAGGCGCTGGGCGATCGGCGCGTAGATCTCCAGCGTTTCGCGCGCGATGCGGCCGCGCGCTTCGCTGCTCTGCGCGCCCAGGGTGCGCATGTTGTGCAGGCGGTCGGCCAGCTTGATCATGATCACGCGCAGGTCGCGCGACATCGCCAGCAGCATCTTGCGGAAGCTTTCCGCCGCCGCTTCCTGGCGGTCGCGGAACTTGAGCTTGTCCAGCTTGGTGACGCCATCGACCAGCTCGGCCACCGCCTCGCCGAATTCCGAGGCCAGCTCTTCGCGGGTCAGCGGGGTGTCTTCGATGGTGTCGTGCAGGATCGCGGCGATCAGCGATTCCATGTCCAGGCCGAGTTCGGCGAGCACGCCGGCCACCGCGACCGGATGGGTGATGTAGGGCTCGCCCGACTTGCGGGTCTGGCCGGCATGCGCGCTGGCGCCCACTTCCCAGGCACGCCGCAGGATCGGCAGCTGCTCCTTGGGAAGGTAGCTGGCCGCGCGTTCGAGGTGCAGGACGTAGTCGGGGATGGCCTGGTCGGAAGACGGAGACGTCACGACGGTCGCCTGGGCAGTGGGGCCTGGGTTCATGCCGGAAGACTATGCCAGCAACGCAGTCACGGCAAACGTTTGCACGCTGCACACGGCAACGCGGGCCTGAAACGGAAACAGCCCGCACGTGGCGGGCTGTTCAGATCGATCGCAGCGATGCGGACGATCAATCGTCGTTCTTGGACATGTCTTCGTCGGCGACGACTTCGGCAGCGGCCCACTCCAGCGCTTCGCGCTCGGCACGCTCGCGCTCGGCCTTCTCGACCTCGTCGATCAGTGCGTTGTCGATCCGGCGTGCGGCGATTTCGCGCAGTGCCATCACGGTGGGCTTGTCGCTGGCGTCGGCATTTTCAATCAACGGCTGCACGCCGTTGGCGAGCTGACGGGCGCGCTTGGACGCCATCATGACCAGCTCGAAACGGTTGTTCACGACTTCCAGGCAATCTTCTACGGTAATGCGGGCCATGCGGGCTCCCGGCGACCAGCAACGGCCGCGCATCGAATGAGGGAAAGGGGGCGGAGTGTACGCCCCGGCCGCCGTCACGGCAACCTGGGCCTATTCAGTTTCCTTTGGAATCAGGGGTTTGAGCCGCTCAGTCCAGCAGGGCCCGGATCAGCTCCGCATGCCGCTGCTGTTGCGCCTGCCGGCGCAGCCGGCTGGCGGTGAAGATCGCGCACATCTCCGAGACAGCCGTCTCGAACGTCTCGTTGATGATGACGTAATCGAATTCCTCGAAGTGCAGCATCTCTTCGCGGGCGGCAGCCAGGCGCTGCGCCATCACGTCCTCGCTGTCCTGGCCGCGCTTGCGCATGCGCTCGTCCAGCGCCTGGCGCGATGGCGGCAGGATGAACACGCTGACCGCGTCGGGCACCTTCTGGCGCACCTGGCGCGCGCCCTGCCAGTCGATCTCCAGCAGCACGTCGTGCCCGGCGGCCAGCTGCGGCTCCACCGATTGGCGCGCGGTGCCCTTCCAGTCGCCGTGCACCAGCGCATACTCGAAGAAGTCACCCGCCTCGATCATGCCCTGGAACTCGTCGGCGGAGACGAAATGGTAGTGCTCGGCATGCCGTTCGCCCGGCCGCGGCGCGCGCGAGGTGAACGAGATCGACAAGGCGATCTTGGGATCACGCGCCAGGGTGGCGTTGACGATGCTGCTCTTGCCGGCGCCGGAAGGGGCCGCAACGATATAGAGAGTGCCGCG
Source organism: Xanthomonas sp. BRIP62415 (assembly GCF_003993515.1). NCBI lineage: Bacteria > Pseudomonadati > Pseudomonadota > Gammaproteobacteria > Lysobacterales > Lysobacteraceae > Xanthomonas > Xanthomonas sp. BRIP62415. Next base: position 162,395 of record NZ_QEZH01000031.1, on the reverse strand, counting down.
CATTTTAGGAAATAGGGAGTCGGGAATAGGGAATGGGGCACCGCGCCAAGCAAGCAGGCCAAGGGTGAATCGTACCTGCTTTGACGATTCCCCATTCCCGATTGCCTATTCCCGGCTATTCGATGTTCTGCACCTGCTCGCGGATCTGGTCGATCAGCACCTTCAGATCCACGGCGGCGTTGGAGGTGCGGCTGTCCACCGACTTGGAGCCGAGCGTATTGGCTTCGCGGTTGAATTCCTGCAGCAGGAAATCCAGGCGGCGGCCGACCGGCTCGCGCTGCCGGAGCACGCGGCGGATCTCGGCGATGTGGCTGGACAGGCGGTCGAGCTCTTCGTCCACGTCCAGCTTCTGCAGCCACAGCACCAGTTCCTGTTCGGCGCGACCCGGGTCCACCGGATGCGGCAGATCGGCCAGGCGTGCGGCCAGCTTGGCGCGCTGACCTTCGCGGATGACGGGAATCAGCGTGCGTACCTCGGCGGCGATGCGTTCGATCGCATCGACCCGCTCGCTGATCGCATCGGCCAGCTTGCCGCCTTCGCGCTCGCGCGCGGCCACGAAACTGTCCACCACCTCGTCCAGCAATGCCAGGGCCTGGGCCTGCAACGCCGGTGCGTCCACGTCCTGCACCTGCAGCACCCCGGGCAGCTGCAGCAGATCGGTGAAACCCACCTGCAGCTTGGGGAACATCCCGTCAAGGCGGGTGGCCAGTGCGCCCAGTTCCTGCAGCAGCGATTCGTTGACGGCCAGGGTCTGCGCGTTGTCCGGCGCGCGCAGGCGCAGCGCCAGATCCAGCTTGCCGCGGCTGTTTTTCGCCGCCACGCGCTCGCGCAGCAGCGGCTCCAGCGCACGCAGTTCTTCGGGCAGGCGCACGCCCACTTCCAGAAACCGATGGTTGACCGAGCGCAGCTCGCAACCGAGCGTGCCCCAGGGCGTGATGCGTTCGCCACCCGCAAACGCGGTCATGCTTCGAATCATCGTCAGTCCCGTACCTTCAAAGCGCGAATGGTACCCTAGCGGCCCGCGCTGGCTGACCGCCCCGCCACGCGCCGCCCCAGACCCACCTCCCGACTTCCGGACTCATCGCATGACCTTTTCCCGTCCCAGCGGCCGCACGGCCGACCAGCTGCGCCCGGTGCGCATCGAACGCGCCTTCACCCGTCACGCCGAAGGCTCGGTGCTGGTCAGCTTCGGCGACACCCGCGTGCTGTGCACCGCCAGCGTGGAAAACCGCGTGCCCGGGTTCCTGCGCGGCAAGGGCGAAGGCTGGGTGACCGCCGAATACGGCATGCTGCCGCGCTCCACCCATACCCGGTCCGATCGCGAAGCCGCGCGCGGCAAGCAGGGCGGGCGCACGCTGGAAATCCAGCGCCTGATCGGCCGCGCACTGCGCGCCTGCGTGGATCGCAATGCCCTGGGCGAACGCACCATCACCCTGGACTGCGACGTGCTGCAGGCCGATGGCGGCACCCGCACCGCCGCGATCACCGGCGCCTACGTGGCGCTGGCCGATGCGGTGAACCTGCTGCTCAAGCGCGGCGACATCAAGAAGCATCCGCTGATCGGCGCCGTGGCCGCGGTGTCGGTGGGCATCTATCGCGGCGAGCCGGTGCTGGATCTGGACTACCCCGAAGACAGCGACTGCGACACCGACATGAATGTGGTGATGAACGACGGCGGCGGCTTCATCGAGCTGCAGGGCACCGCCGAAGGCCACGCCTTCCGCCGCGACGAACTCAACGCGCTGCTCGCCCTCGCCGAACAAGGCATGAGCGAATTGTTCGCCCTGCAACGCGCTGCGCTGGCCGGATGAGCCGACGCATTGCCCTGACCACCTTGCTGGTCGCCGACTACGATGCGGCGATCGCCTGGTACACCGGCGCGCTGGGGTTCCAGGTGCTGCAGGACCGCCCGCTGGACGATGGCAAGCGCTGGGTGGTGATCGGCCCGGGCGGCGCACAGGACGCCGCGCTGCTGCTCGCGCAGCCGGGCGACGACGCCCAGCGCGCGCGCATCGGCGACCAGACCGGTGGGCGGGTGGATCATTTTCTCTACACCGACGACTTCTGGCGCGACCACGCGGCAATGCAGGCGTTCGGCGTGCAATTCCTGGAAACCCCGCGCGAGGAACCGTACGGCACGGTCGTGGTGTTCCGCGACCTGTACGGTACCAAGTGGGACCTGCTGGAGCCCAAGCAATGAAACACCTGGTCCTGGCCAGCGGCAATACCGGCAAGCTGGAAGAACTGCGCGCCATGCTCGCCGACCTGCCGCTGCGCATCGTGGCGCAAGGCGAGCTCGGTGTGGAGGACGTGCCGGAAACCGGCCTGACCTTCGTCGAGAACGCCTTGATCAAGGCGCGCCATGCCAGCGCGGTCACCGGCCTGCCCGCCCTGGCCGACGACTCCGGCCTGATCGTCGATGCGCTCGGCGGCGCACCCGGCCTGTACAGCGCGCGCTACGCCGGCAGCCCGACCGATGCACAGGCCAACAACGCCAAGTTGCTCGATGCCCTGCGTGAGGTGCCGGCCGAGCGCCGCAGCGCGCGGTTCTACGCGGTGATCGTGCTGCTGCGTCACCCGGAAGATCCGCAACCGCTGATCGCCGAAGGCAGCTGGGAAGGGGTGATCACCACCGAACCGCGCGGCACGGGCGGCTTCGGCTACAACCCGGTGTTTCTGGATCCGGTGCATGGCCTGACCGCTGCGGAAATGGATACCGCGTTGAAGAATCGGCTGAGTCACCGTGCGGTGGCATTGGCCACGTTGCAGCACAAGCTGCACGCCCTGTCGCTGTGAACCATGGCCTGATGCAGTGCCCGACCTGATTCCACCGCCGCTGTCGCTGTACGTGCACCTGCCCTGGTGCGTGCGCAAGTGCCCGTACTGCGACTTCAATTCGCATGCGGCCAAGGGCGTGCTGCCATTCGAAGACTATGTGGATGCGTTGATCCGCGACCTGGATGCGGACCTGCCGCTGGTGTGGGGGCGCGTGGTGCATTCGGTGTTCTTCGGCGGCGGCACCCCGAGCCTGTTCCCGCCCGAGGCGATCGACCGCTTCCTGCAGGCCGCCGCCGCGCGGCTGCGCTTTGCGCCGAATCTGGAGATCACCCTGGAAACCAATCCAGGCACCGCCGAGCATGGCCGCTTCGACGGCTATCGCGCCGCCGGGGTGAACCGGCTGAGCTTCGGTGTGCAGACCTTCGACGACGTGGCGCTGCAGCGGCTGGGTCGCATCCACGACAGTGCCCAGGCCGAGCGTGCAATCACGCTGGCGCAGGATGCCGGCTACGACAATTTCAACATCGACCTGATGTATGCATTGCCCGAGCAGACCCTGGCGCAGGCCGAGCGCGATCTCGAACGCGCGTTCGCGTTGCAGCCCACCCATCTGTCGCATTACCAGCTCACGCTGGAGCCGAACACGGTGTTCTTCGCGCGGCCGCCCAAGGGCATTCCCGAGGACGATGCGGCCTGGGATATCCAGGAACATTGCCAGCGCCTGCTGGCCGAGGCCGGCTATGCGCAGTATGAGGTGAGCGCCTACGCCAGGCCCGGGCGGCAGTGCGCGCACAACCTCAATTACTGGCGCTTCGGCGATTATCTGGGCATCGGCGCCGGCGCGCACGGCAAGATCAGCTCCGGTGCCGAACAGCATGTGTTGCGACGCTGGAAGCACAAGCACCCGCAGAGTTACCTGGCCAGCGCCGGCAGCACGGCATCGATTGGCGGCGACGAGATCGTGCCGCGCGAGCGGCTGCCGTTCGAATACATGCTCAACCTGTTGCGCCTGCACGAGGGCTTCGCGCTGCGCGACTTCGAAGTCTCCACCGGGCTGGCGGCGTCGGTCATCGAGCTGCCGGTGGCGCGCGCGATTGCGCAAGGCTGGATGACCGCGCAGGACGGACGCGTGGTGCCGACCGAGCTGGGCCGCCGCTTCACCAATGACGTGGTCGAGCTGTTTCTTGCCTGATCGCGGCGATCGCGGCGCGGCACGGCAGCCAGCACGCCGCGCCATGATCGGTAGCGCACGCGACGGCACTGGCGCGCAGATCCAGCGAGTCGTGTCATGCGCGCCGTCCGCGTCAGAGTGGCGACCGGATCTTGCCAGGCACGTCTCGCAGCCGCGCGGTCGCTGACCGATGGGAAAACATGCTACATAACGCACGCCTCGCACCGAGCCCGCCGTCACGGATGTCCACTCCCGCCTTTTCCCTGCAGCACACGCCCAGCGGTCCGATCGCCGATGCGCCGGTTTCCGTGCGCGGGCGGCGCCTGCTTGCCGCGCTGCACGCGCACTGTGTGCAGGCGCTCAGCGGGCCGCTGCGGCTGACCGTCGTGGAGCTGGAACGTGAGCTGCTGCATCAGGCCGAGCATGCACGCAGCAGCCAGATCCAGGCCGAAGCCTATGCACAGATGCGCGGCCTGCGCGATCACATCGACCTGTTTCCGCAGGCGTTCTTGCAGCAGCTGGCGCAGGACCTGGCCACGCTGCGCGATCGCCCGTCACTGACGCCGGCAGCCGAAGCATCAGCGCAAGCGCATCCGCAGATGCTCACCCTGGTGGAAGACACCGATATCGACCGCGATATCGTGCTCAGCGAGATCGCGCGCCGCGAGACCTCCCGCCGCGCCGATGCGCTGCAATTGCTGGCACAGCGATTGGCAGTAATCGGCGCGGTGCCCGAATTCGAACTGGAAGCCGTGCCGCTGGGCCCGTACGCCGTGTGCCGCGTGCTGCGCCAGTGCGGCCAAACGTTGGGATTGAGCCTGGATGGGCAGCTGACGCTCTACCGCGTGTTCGAGCGTCAGGTGATCGAACGGTTGAACGATCTGTACGAGCGTGCCAACGGCGCACTGGCGCAGGAAGGCATCCTGCCGGGACTGATCTATCACCCGTATCTAGTCAAACCCACCCAGGTGCAGACCCGGCGCGCCGCGCCTGCATCAGCCAGCGCAGCGAAGGATGCTGCGGCCACCAGTGGGCGCGCGATGCCGCCGCGCGGCGGGCGACCTGCAACCGGCTGGAGCGGGCAGTCCGCACCGACACCATGGCAGAGCGCCTTGCTGGATCCGCCCGCTGTTCCGATGACACTGGCAACGGCCACCTACGGTGAGCAGGCGACACCTGCACTGGGCGATGCAGTGCTGGCGCTGGGCGGCCTGATGGCGTCGGCGCGGCAGTCGCAGGCGGCCGGCGAGGTCGGCGCAGCGGCGACTCAAGACGCTGCACAGCACGGCGCAGCGCCTGCGACAGGCGCGCAGGCAACACCTGAGAAAGCATCGGCCCAGCGTGCCTCCACGGCCGTGCCCAAGGCCGCCGTCAGCGACGCACTGGCCAGCCTGCAGGGCGCGCTGGCGGCCCAGGCAGCGGCATCGCCGCAGCCTGCCGGCATCGATGCGGTGCAGCGCCAGGTGCTGGCGTTGCTGCGGAGCCAACACGGCCCCGGGGCCGCGCTGTCGCCGCAGGACACCGACACCTTCGATCTGCTCGGCCTGCTCTACGCGCAGATGCAACGCGAGGTCCGCCCGCAGACCCCGGCGCAGGCCCTGCTCGCCAAATTGCAGGTCCCGGTGGTGCGCGCGGCGTTGGCCGATACGCATTTCTTCGTGCGCGACCAGCACCCGGTGCGCGAGTTGCTCAACACCGTAGCCGAGTCCGGCGCGGTCTGGCTGGGCGAGGACGATGTCGACCCGCAACTGCTGCACAAGCTGGGCAGCGCGGTGGACAGGATCGTCAACGACTATCAGGGCGATGAGGCCGTGTTCGCCGCGGCCAATGACGAGATCCAGACGCATCTGCGCACGCTGGCCCGCAAGGCCGAGGTCGCCGAGCGGCGCCATGTGGATGCGGCGCGCGGCAAGGAGCGGCTGGAGTCGGCCAAGCAGCAGGCCGAGGCGCGCATCGAGCAACTGTGCGAGCAGAGCGCCCCGCCGCGCTTCGTGCAGGCGCTGCTGCGTCAGGCCTGGTCGGACGTGCTGACGCTGACGCTGCTGCGCCAGGGCGAGCAGTCGCCCGAATGGGACGAGCGTCAGGCGCTGACCACCCGCATTGCCGAAGTCACCTGCCGCAGCAAGGGGCAACCCGCCGACATCGCGCTCGGCACCGAGATCGACACCGCGCTGCTGCAGGTTGGCTACCACCACGATGAAGCGGCGGCGATCGCGCGGCGCCTGTCCACGCCCGGTGGCGAGGACGAGATGACCTCGCGCACCGAACTCACCGCCAGGCTCAAGACGCGCACGCGGCTGGGTGACCAGGGCGACAGTGCGCCGCGCAGGGATATCGCCACCGCGCGTTCGCCAGCCGAGGAGGCGTGCTACGTGCAGCTGCGCAGCCTGCCGTTCGGCAGCTGGTTCGAATTCGTCATCAACCAGCAGGGCGACCTGCGCCGGCAACGGCTGTCCTGGTATAGCCCGATGACCGACAACGCGTTGTTCGTCAATCAGCGCGGACAGAAGGTCGGCGAGCACTCGCTCGATGGCCTGTCGCGGCTGATGGCCGGTGGCCAGGCACGCCTGCTGGTCGAAGAGAAATCGCGCCTGATCGACCGCGCCTGGCATGCCACCGTGCGCACGCTGCGCAGCCTGGCCGGCCAGTCGCCCGCTGCCGAGGCCACCCGATGATCCAGGACACCCGCCGCGCACCGCGCCGCCAGCCGTCGGACCTGGTACCGGTGACCGACATGCTCAGCGAGGCGCAGATCGGCCGGGTGGGCAATGTCTCGGAAACCGGCATGCTGCTGCTGGCCTCGGTTCCGCTGCAGGACGATGCCCTGTACCAGTTGCGCTTCAGCCTGCCCGAGCGCATCGGCCGCGCCACGGAGATCGACGTCGGCGTGCATCTGTTGTGGACCGAAGCCGCGCACGCACCCGGACAGGCCTGGGCCGGCTTCCGCTTCCTGACCATGTCCGAGCCGCATCGCCAACGCCTGCGCGCCTGGATCGCCGAAGAACACATGCTGGGCTGAAGGACAGCATCACCACGATTACGGCAAAATCGCGCCCTGTCTTTGCATTGCCGATCGAGTCCCGCATGCCCCAGCCGTCCTTGAGCCACCTGTATTCCGACCACCTGCGCACGCTGATCGCGCGCGCCGACGAGGCGCTGCAACGCGGCGGCTTCGACCACCTGGTCGTGCCCAGCGGCAGCCTGCATTACCAGGTGTTCGACGACCGCGATTACCCGTACGCGGTCAATCCGCAGTTCAAGGCCTGGGTGCCGCTGACGCGGGTGCCCGACAGCTGGCTGGTCTACACCCCGGGCAAGCGCCCGACGCTGATCTTCTGCCAGCCATTGGACTATTGGCATGTGGTGCCCGACGCCCCCAGTGGCTGGTGGGTCGAACACTGCGACATCCACATCATCCGCACCCCGGACCAGGCAGTGGCGCTGCTGCCCAGGCAGATCGAACGTTGCGCCATCCTGGGCGAGGCGCAGAGCGCGCTCGGTGCCTATGTGCCGAACAACCCGCAGCCGGTGCTCGATTACCTGGAATATCAGCGCGCCTTCAAGACGCCCTACGAACTGGCCTTGCTGCGCATCGCCCAGCAACTGGCGGTACGCGGCCATCGTGCGGCCGAAGCGGCCTTCCGCGCCGGCCAAAGCGAATTCGGCATCCACATGGCCTATTGTGCCGCCGTCGGCCAGGACGCCACCGAGCTGCCGTACGGCAACATCATCGCGCTCAACGAACACGGTGCAGTGCTGCACTACACCGAGCTCGGCCAGCAGCCGCCGCAGCCGCTGCGCAGCTTCCTGATCGATGCCGGCGCTTCGGCCTACGGCTATGCCAGCGACATCACCCGCACCTATGCCGCCGACCCCGGCAGCGAATTCCAGGCGCTGATCGATGCGGTCGATGCCGCGCAGATCCGTATGGGCCAGAACGTGCGCGCCGGGGTGGATTACAGGCAACTGCATGTGGATGCGCACCTGGCTTTGATGGGCATCCTCAAGGACTTCGGCATCCTTACCGTGTCGCCGGAAGCTGCGCTCGCCACCGGCGTCAGCGCCGCGTTCTTCCCGCACGGCCTGGGCCATCTGATCGGCCTGCAGGTGCATGACGTGGCCGGTTTTGCGGCCAGTGACCGCGGCGGGCGCATCGAACGCCCGGATGGCCACCCGTATCTGCGCCTGACCCGCGTGCTGGAACCGGGCATGGTGGTCACCATCGAACCGGGCGTGTACTTCATCGACATGCTGCTGGACGAAGTGAAGAAAAACGGCCACGCCGCCAGCATCGACTGGGCACGCGTTGCGCAGTTCACACCCTACGGCGGCATCCGCATCGAAGACGAGGTGGTATGCACCGATGGCGCCCCTGAAAACCTGACCCGCCCGGTGTTTGCCGCCCCCTGAGTTATTTTGCACAGCACGGAGCATTGCCATGCACGATCCACGTCAACCCTCGCATCCCGACCACCCGATGTACCAGCAGATCCAGCGCGGCGTGCATGCAATCGATGCGGCACATGGACGCGCACCCGACCAGACCAGTGACCGGCTCAGCGCAGCGCTGCTGCCACTGGCCAAGGAAGGCGGCCTGTCGCGCGTGGACCACGTGCTGATGAGCGAGGCCAACCACCGCGGCGTGCACGGCGGCGAAAACGTGTTCGTGGTGCAGGGCGATCCGGCCAACCCGGCGCATCTGCGCGCGCACATGAAGACCGAGCAGGCATTGCGCACGCCGGAAGAGCAGTCGTTCGCGCGCGCGCAGCAGATTTCCGCATCGAGCGAGCAGGTCCAGCAGCCCGAGCGCATCCAGACACCGCAGCTCAGTCAATAGCACGCCTCGCAACAGACGGCCCGGCGCGGCATGCCTGTGCGGCGCCGGGCAGAGCGTGTCTTGAGTAACAACGCCGGCGCAATCGCACGCGCCGGGCAATCGGAACACCACCTGCAGCGCGCGCGTTGCATTGCAGCGCAATGCAACGATCCGCGTCAGGTCCGCCCACCATCGGTGTTGCCGCGCCCTGCACCCAACGCGTCGCGGTCCGCCATCTCCGCTTCGATCTCCTCGGCGCTGCGTGCCAAGGCATCGGTCAGCACCCGATGGCCGTCGGCGGTGATCAGCACATTGTCTTCGGTGCGGATGCCGATGCCGCGCCACCTGGCCTCCACCGTGGTGTCGTCGGCGGAGATATAGAGCCCCGGCTCGATGGTGAACACCATGCCGGGCTCGAGCAGACGCGAGTCGCCGGCCAGCCGGTAGTCACCCACATCGTGCACATCCAGCCCCAGCCAGTGGCCGGTCTTGTGGCGATAGAAGCGTTTGTAATGGCCATCGGCGATGTTGCGCTCCAGCTTGCCCTTGAGCAGGCCCAGCTGCAGCAGCCCTTCGGTCAGGGTCTGTACCGCGGCCAGATGCCCGGCTTCGTAGGCCACGCCGGGGCGCGCCTGTGCAAGTGCGGCAGCCTGCGCCGCGCCGACCAGATCATGCAGCGCGCGTTGCGCGGGGGTAAAACGGCCGTTGACCGGGAAGGTGCGGGTGATATCGGCCGCGTAGCCGCGGTATTCGGCACCGGCATCGATCAGCACCAGCTCGCCATCGCGGCTGCGCGCATTGTTGGCGCGGTAATGCAGCACGCAGGCATTGCTGCCGGTGCCCACGATGCTGCCATACGCCGGCCATGCATCGGCGGCGCGAAACGCGCGCTCCACCTCGGCCTGCAGTTCGTACTCATGCATGCCCGGCCGCGCCATCCGCATGGCGGCACGATGGGCGCGCACGCTGATGTCGGCAGCGTGTTGCATCAACGCGATCTCGTCGCGCGACTTGAACAGCCGCTGCTCGTGCAGCAGATGCCCGAGCTCGAGGAATTCGTGCGGCGGCTGCGCGCCGTGGCGCACCTGCTCGCGCACGCGCTTGAGCCAGCCGATCAGCTTGAGATCGAAATCCACGTCGCGCCCGAAGTGGTAATAGACGCGGCTGCGCCCCTCCAGCAGGCCCGGCAGGATCTCGTCGACATCGTCGATGGGATACGCATCGTCCATGCCGTAGCGCTCCACCGCGCCTTCCTGGCCCTCGCGCGGGCCATCCCAGGCTTCGCGCTCGGCATCGCGCTCGCGGCAGAACAGGATCGCCTCGCCATGCTTGCGGCCCGGCACCAGCACCAGCACTGCTTCCGGCTCGGGAAAGCCGCTCAGGTACCAGAAATCCGAATCCTGCCGGTACGGATAGTGGGTGTCGTGGCTGCGCACCCGCTCGGGTGCGGCCGGCAGGATCAGGATGGCCTGATCGCCGGCCATCTGCATCAGTTGCTTGCGCCGACGCGCGTACTCGGCCGCGCCGATCCCGGTGAGCTTCTTCATGGCGCAGACGCGGTCAGTTCAACCGTTGGCGGAAGCGCGGCCCCATCACGCAGTCGCCATGCAGCAACAGCACCGCCACGCGCACGAACTCTTCGATCTCGGCCAGGGCGGTGTCGTCCTCATCGGCCGCATCGAAATCGTCGCTGGACGCCTGCGCCAGCCGCGCCAGGTCCTGCAGCGCCTCCTCGCCCTCTTCGGTCAGTGCCGGGCGCTGCTGCGCCGCCAGGCCGAAGCCGCCCAGAAAGGCGCGACACCAGTCGAACAAGGCATCGGTGCGCGCCGCCAGCGGTGCACCGTCGTCGATCAACAGCAGCTCGAAGGCGAAATCGCGGTCTTCCAGCTGCGCCACCGTGGCCTGACGCATCTGGTCCAGCGCCCCGCCCTGCCTGGGCGCCACCTGCGCGGTGTCGGCCAGGATGCGCGCCAGCCAGTCGCCGCTGTCGGCACCCCCGCCGGAAAGCCACCCGCACAATCCACCATGCAACTCCGCTGCGGAGGAAGCCAGCTCCAGCTGGCGACTTTCGTTTTGCACGGCGGTTACATCGGGCAGATCCATCGGGTCATCCAGGCTGAGAACGGAAGGTACCGGCACGGGCGCCGGCGATGTGACTCCTCAGTGTATCAAGGCACCCTGCATCGGCCGCCAGCGGTACGTTCCATGTAGCGTTCCACGCACATGACGCCGGCTGGGGCGAGGCCCGTGGCAGCCCTTGTCGGGATTGGCCCGACGGCAGGTGAGCGGGCGGCAACCGGGCGCTTGACCGGCGCGCGCGCGCGCCCCTATCGTGAGCAGATGGACAACGCCGCTGCCCTCGCCCAGATCCGCGCACTTGCCGCCCGTGTGGAGGCCCTGGTCGAGCGTAGCCAGCGGTTGACCGACGAGAACCGCAGCCTGCGCCATCAGCAGGAACAGCTGATCGGCGAGCGCGCGCAGCTGCTGACCAAGAACGAGCAGGCGCGCTCGCGCGTGGAAGCCATGATCGTCCGCCTGAAATCCCTGGAGCAGCACACGTGAGCACCAACGAGCCGGTCAGCGTGCGCATCCTGGATCGTGAATACACGGTTGGCGTCACTGCCGAGGAACGCGAGAGCCTCACCGCCGCCGCGCGCCTGCTGGATCTGCGCATGCGCGAGATTCGTGGCAGCAATCGCATGGCGGCGGTAGATCGCGTGGCGGTGTTGGCCGCACTCAATCTGGCGCACGAATTGCAACAGCTGCGCGATCAGCAAGCGCTCTACGACCGTGAATTGGCCAATACGCTGGACAGCTTGAATCGCCGCCTGGACAGCGTCTCCGACACACCGCGTTGAGGTGCGGTTCGCACTGTCGTCGCAAATATGAACTTTCAATTGCGCCGGCCGACGAATGGGCTAGCCATCGCGCAGCAGAGGTCTATACTTCACCTGCGTTCTCTGCTGTAAACGACAGCGTGCAAAACATTCGCCTTGTCCCTTAATTACGACCACGGGGGCGCGACGAAGCCGGGAGTGCAAGTCCGCCTTGTAGCGGGAAGCCCGATGGCCTCACAACGTCCCCACTTGAACCCCGGGTTCAAGGTCGTTTCGCCCGCATCGTTCACGGCGGAGAATGCAAATCTGAAACGGCGCCTTCGGGCGCCGTTTCTTTTTGTGGGCCTGAAACATCCGGCATGTGCACGCAGCGTGGCTGCGCCACTGCTGCGATCACTGCGCCCGGACATGATGCGCGCATGCGCGACGCGCAACCCGGCCACCGCTTCACGCACATGCGCCCAGCGACAGGCCAGAGCCGTGCAGGAGCTGGAAATCCGTCGATACACACGCACTAGGCAGGCGCATCCACGCCATCGACAATACCGGCCCACCTATCGCTGCGAGACACCATGACCGACGACCGAGACGCCCTGCGCCAGCAGTTGCGCGCGCTGCGCCGCAGCCTGCCGGCGACGCAGCGACTGGCGGCCGCCGATGCGCTGGCCGAGCGCCTGCTGGCGCTGCCGTTTGCGCCGCAGACCGGTGCGGTGGCCGGGTACTGGGCGATGGATGGCGAAATCGCGCTGCACCGTTGGCAACTGAGTCTGCCGGCCGGCGTGCGTTACTGCCTGCCGGTGCTGGACGGGCGCGTGTTGCGCTTTGCGCCGTGGCGGCCAGGCCAGGGCCTGGTCAGCAATCGCTACGGCATCCCCGAACCGGACGTGGAACGCGCCGACCTGCTGGCAGCCGAGGAGATGGCGCTGGTGGTCACGCCGCTGACCGGTTTCGATGCGCAGTGCCGGCGGCTGGGCATGGGGGGCGGCTGGTATGATCGCAGCTTCGCGTTCCGGCATCGCCAGACGCCGCCGCCCTGGCTGGTCGGCGCCGGCTTCGCCGCGCAGCAGTTGCCCACCTTGCCCACCGAATCCTGGGACGTGGCAGTGGATGCGATCTGCACCGAACACGCCACCTTCCTGAAGGACGACGCCGTTTCCGTATGACTGCCCGCAAGCGCTACTGGTTGATGAAGTCCGAGCCGGACACGTTTTCCATCGATGATCTGGAGCGTGTCGGCACCGAGCCGTGGAACGGCGTGCGCAATTACCAGGCACGCAACTTCATGCGCGACGGCATGCATGTCGGCGACGGAGTGTTCTTCTACCACTCCAACTGCAAGGTCCCGGGCATCGTGGGCATCGCCAAGGTCGCCAGCGACGCGTATCCGGACGACACCCAGTTCGATCCCAAGTCCGACTACCACGACCCCAAGGCCACCCGCGAAGATCCGCGCTGGATGCTGGTGGACGTGGCCTTCGAACGCAAGCTCAAGCGCACGATCGCACTGGACGAGATCAAGCAGCAGGCCGATGCGCTGGGTGAAGGCTTCCCGCTGATCGCCCGCGGCAACCGCCTGTCGATCCTGCCGGTGACCGCCGCGCAGTGGAAATTGCTGCTGGCGATGGAATAGCCGGGATTGGGGATTGGGGATTGGCCCACTGCCCGCCCGCGTTGCACCGCTTTGACGAATCCCGAATCCCCAATCACTAATCCCGAGCTCTTAACCCATGTCCGAAGCAAAACGCCTGGCCGCCGAAAAAGCGATCGATTACGTGGAAGACGGCATGATCGTCGGCGTCGGTACCGGCTCGACGGTGGCCTACTTCATCGATGCCCTGGGCCGCATCAGCCATCGCATCAAGGGCGCGGTGTCCAGCTCCGAGCAGAGCAGCGCGCAACTCCGGCGCCATGGCATCGAGGTGCTGGACCTCAACCACACCGGCAATCTGTCGCTGTATGTGGATGGCGCCGACGAGTGCGACCCGAACCGCTGCCTGATCAAGGGCGGCGGCGCTGCGTTGACGCGCGAGAAGATCATCGCCGAGGCCAGCGAACGCTTTATCTGCATCGTTGACCCCAGCAAGCAGGTGCCGGTGCTGGGCAAGTTCCCGCTGCCGGTGGAAGTGATTCCGATGGCGCGCAGCCTGGTGGCCCGGCAGATCCTGGCGCTCACCGGCGGCCAGCCGGTATGGCGCGATGGCGTGGTCACCGATAACGGCAACGTGGTGCTGGACGTGCACAACCTGCAGATCACCGACCCGGTGGCGCTGGAGCGCAGCGTGAACCAGATCCCCGGCGTGGTCTGCGTGGGCCTGTTCGCGCGTCGCCCGGCCGATGTGGTGATCGTCGGCGGCGAGCCGCCACGGGTGATCTGAGCGATCGCACACGGGCACGCGCACACGCATTTCCGGCCTGCATTGCGACGTAATGGCGAGCGGGCCCTGATTGCACGCAATGATCCGCTCAACACGCCACAGCCGCTTGACGCACGCGGCCGCTTGGCAGATGGTGCGGCATCCCCGCCCGCTGGTATGCCGTATGCGCCGTCTTCGCCTCCTCGCCCTTGCGTCCTTGATCCTGCTCGGCGGCTGCGCCAGCAGCGGCGGTAGCTGGGTGGAATTGGCCGGTACCCGCTACCAGGTGGAGCTGGCGCAGAACGATGCCGATCGCGCCAAGGGCCTGATGTTTCGCGATGCGATGGCGGACGATCACGGCATGCTGTTCGTCCACGACCGCCAGGAACCGCTGGCGTACTGGATGAAGAACACCAAGATCGCGCTGGACATCCTGTATTTCGACGATGAGCGCCGGCTGGTCTCGCAGCAGCGCGACGTGCCGCCCTGCTCGGCCGGCGATGCCTGCCCGCCCTACCCCAGCAAGCGCCCGGCCCGTTACGTGCTGGAACTCAACGCCGGCCAGGCCGCCAGGATCAACCTGCAGGACGGCGCCACATTGACCCTGAGCCCGGACATCCCAAAGCTCAAGTAAATCTCACACGGCAGGCCCTTGCTGTCAGGAAGTACCGGACTTGAACCACGCGCCAGTTGCCGACACTCTTGGCAGCATGGTCGACATGCTCCCACTTCCCCATTGGACCGCACTCGCCAGCCTGGACGACGACGCCGTGCCGTTGATGTCCACCGCGCTGCTGATCGCGCGCGACGAGTATCCGCAGCTGGACGCCGAGCTGTACGACACGCTGGTGCAAAGCCACGTCGAGCATCTGCGCCGCGAGGTGGAGGCGATCGACCTGTGGCCGTTGAAGATGGCCGCGGTCAATCGCTACCTGTTCGACGAGCTGGGCTATTCGGGCAATCACGACGAGTACTACGACCCGCGCAACAGCTACCTCAACCAGGTCTTCGAGCGTCGCCTGGGCAACCCGATCTCGCTGGCGATGGTGCAGATCGAAGTCGCGCGCCGGCTGGGCATTCCGCTGGCGGGCGTGTCGTTTCCCGGGCATTTCCTGGTGCGTTTGCCGGTGGACGACGGCGTGCTGGTCATGGACCCGTTCAACGGCGGCCGCCCGCTGGGCGTGGACGAGCTGCGCGAGCGTGCGCGCCCACATCTGGGGGGTGAGATTCCCGACGACCGCGCCCTGGCGCAGATCCTCGACCCCGCGCCGCACCGCGCGATCCTGATCCGCATCCTGCGCAATCTGCACGGCGTCTACGCCGATGCCGAGCACTGGGACCGCGCCGCGCGCAGCGCCGACCGCATCCTGAAGCTGGTGCCGGACCAGCCCGAGGCGTTACGCGATCGCGGCATGGCCTATCTGCATCTGGGCCACCGCAACGGCGCACGCCACGACTTATCGCGCTACCTGCAGCTCAATCCCGGTGCGCAGGATGCGACCAATCTGCATGAGCACCTGGTCGAACTGAGCAGTCAGCGCGCGCGCGCGCACTGAAACCACAGCTTGCCGCGTCGTCACCAGCGCCCGCCCGAATGGAGGCAGGCGATGTTGTGGCGCGCAAAACGCACCAATCCAGCTGAACGGGCAGCGCCTCAGTCGATCTCGACCATCTCGAAGTCGTCCTTGGTCACACCGCAATCGGGGCAGGTCCAGGTGTCGGGAACGTCCTGCCAGGCGGTGCCCGGGGCGATGCCTTCTTCGGGGATGCCGTCGGCCTCGTGGTAGAGAAACCCGCAGACGACGCACATCCAGGTGCGGTAGGTGGTCGTGGATGTCTCGCTCATCGGATAATCGCGGTCACGCAACGGTGGGACTGCATTGTCCCATCCCACCCACCGCTTCCGGAAGCGCTGCCATGCCCGACCTGCACAACGCCCGCGGCGTCTACCTCATCACACCCGACGAGCCCGACACCGCGCGCCTGATCGCGCGCACCTTGCCGCTGCTGCCCGCTGTCGCCTGGCTGCAGTACCGCAACAAGCAGGCCAGCGCGGCGCTGCGCCTGGAGCAGGCCAGTGCGCTGCACGAGGCCTGCGCCGCGCACGCCGTGCCGTTGATCATCAACGACGATGCGCAGCTGGCATTGCAGGTGGGCGCGCAGGGCGTGCACCTGGGCGAAGACGATGGCGAGGTGGCGGCGGCGCGTGCGCTGTTGGGCGAGCAGGCCATCATCGGAGTGTCGTGCTACGACGAGATCGCACGTGCGTACGCAGCGGTCGCGGCCGGTGCCAGCTACGTGGCCTTCGGTGCGTTCTTCCCCACCACCACCAAGGTGACCACACGTCGCGCAACGCCTGCGTTGCTACAGCAAGCTGGAGCGCTGGGAGTACCACGGGTGGCGATTGGCGGCATCGCGGCTGCGCAGGTGCCCGCGTTGGTGGCTGCGGGCGCCGAGTTGATTGCGGTGGTCAGCGGCGTCTATGCCGCGCCGGATCCGCTCGCGGCAGTGCAGGCCTATCGGGCCGGGTTTGCACGGTAGCGTGGCTGGCAGGTAACAGACAACAGATAACAGATAACAGAAGTTACCGGCGACACGCGCACGCGAAGACACAAGAAACCGGGATTCGAGTCGAAGCGTCGTTTATCAGATGCAGTCACAAGCCGAGTGCGTCGAGTGCGCGGCGCCCTCACCGCTCGCGGGACACGCCGTGCATCCGCCCCTGGAGGCTCCGTGGCGGCATCCATGCCGCCACGAGTCCCGCAATCGGTGAGGACACCGCACCAGACAGTCGGTCGGCGCTCTTGTAAAAAGCTTTCTCTCGTGCGGTATGCATTAAGACGTGAAGCCGTTGCTCCACGATCCAACGAGGCGCATCCAGCACCGCTCTTACCGTGCACACCGACCATCTCGATTGGTCCTTGCCCGCTCACCGTCGCGGGACCCTGAGCGGCATGGATGCCGCGCCGGAGCCTACATGGACGTACTTGCGGCGCGTCCCGCGATGGTGGGCGGGCAAGGGCCGTGCAGCCAACTCGCAGCGTCGTGTTCGCGGTGCCCTCACCGCTCGCGGGACGCGCCGTGCATCCGTCCCTGGAGGCTGCGTGGCGGCATCCAGGCCGCCAGGAGTCCCGCAATCGGCGAGGACACCGCACCAGGCAATTGGTCGGTGGTCAGGCAAACCCTGGGGGTTGCGAGACCTGCGTTGAGTGAGAAACTCGGAGTGCGCTTGTGGAAAGCCTGCGTGCCGCTGGAACTGCGATGCGGGATTTCCTGAGGCAACGTGATACGACCAGCGCACGTCATGCTCCGCTCTTGACCACGCACACCGACCATCTCGACAGGTCCTTGCCCGCCCACCGTCGCGGGACCTTACGCGGCATGGATGCCGCGTAAGAGCTTACAGGGACGTACTTGCAGCGTGTCCCGCGACGGTGGGCGGCAAGGGCCCTGCAGCCAAGCCGCAGATCAACCGCTCTACACCTGCCGCGCGTCGTACGTCAGATGACTGAGCGGCTTGAGCGCCAGCACCCAAACGCCAAAAACAAGGCAGCGACGCGTGCCATCACGCGTCGCTGCCGGCGCTAACCTTATTACCTGCCTCGATCAGAAG
The DNA here is from genome assembly GCF_003993515.1 of Xanthomonas sp. BRIP62415. Lineage (NCBI taxonomy): Bacteria > Pseudomonadati > Pseudomonadota > Gammaproteobacteria > Lysobacterales > Lysobacteraceae > Xanthomonas > Xanthomonas sp. BRIP62415. The sequence continues at coordinate 144,826 of NZ_QEZH01000031.1, read as the reverse complement.
TCGTAGCTCAATGTCACCCGGCCCGAGCGCGGTGCCTGATAGGCCACGACCTGGTCCCAGAGCGGGTTGGTGGTGTTGTCGGGCAGCTGCGAGAACGGATAGATGTTGGTTGCGGTCTGCTCGTTGGTGATGTTGAACACGTCGAAACGCAGTGCCAGCTTGCCGGCGGCGAATGCCGGCTTGTAGGTCACGCCCATGTCGAGCTGCGCGATCCAGCCCAGCCGTCCCTGCGAGCCGGGAGGCGATGCCACGCCGGTGCCGGTTTCCGGGCTGTAGCAGTAGTGGTAAGGACCGCCGGTGATCGCGCTGCCACCGTAGCCGGCCGGATCGGTGCCGGTGTAGTTGTCGCCGTAGTAGTTGCCCAGGCAATTGTGTGGTGCGCCCGAGATCAGGCTGAAGTTGGCCGACGCCCCCCATTGCGGAGTGAACTGGTAGAAGCCGAACAACTTGAGCTGATGGCGGTGATCGTTGGATTGATCGCCGTTGAAGTGTTCCATCAGCGCCGCGTGGTCCCAGCTCTGCGTGGTGGAGACCGAGGCCTGGCCCTGGTAGCTGCCCAAGGCGCCGCCGGTGCGCCACAGATCAGAACGCACCTGGCCTTCGGTGGTGCCGTAGCTATGCGACCAGACGTAGTTGACCTTGGCGTACCACTTGCCGTCGAACGGACGTTCCAGGTTGAACTCGACTGCCGAGTAGTTGCGCTTGAACTTCGGGAAACCCGCCGCTTCGCGGCTCACCGATACCTCATGGAACTGGCCATCGGTACCGATCACGCCCCAGGTATTGGTCTGGCCGGGGTTGATCAGCGATGCGCCGGCAACCTGCGAGAAATCGATGGTCACGCCCTGCGCTGCGGCGGCGGCGATCAATGCGGTATTGGAGACGTCGTAGTTCTGATCGTCGATACCCGCATTGAGGCGGCGATGCGTGCCGCGCACGCCCAGCACCCAGCCGGTCTCCAGCTGCTTGGTGAAACCGAGGATGACTTCGTCCTGGTTCTCGCCCTCGATGTCCTTGACCACTGCAGTGCGCACATCGGCGATGCGGCCGAAGCGCGAGTTGGCCGACACCGCCGACCCCAGCTGCTGCGCCAGGACCGGCGTGCCATCGGCATTGATGCCGCTGTAGGTGAAGTAGGTATCGGTGGTGGTGGCCGGGGTGAACAGGCTCACTGCCGACAGCGGCAGGCCAAGGTAATAACGGCCGACGTTGCCGAACACCTTCAGGCTGGAATCGCCGTTGACGTCCCAGCTGAAGCCCAGGCGTGGCGCCCAGGCGTTATCCACTTCGATGTACGGGTCGCCGAACGGGGTGTAGTTGGTGAATTCGTCCTTACGCAGGCCGATGCTCAACAACAGGTTGTCGGTGACCTGCCACTTGTCTTCGATGTAGTAGGCGCGCTGCTTGGCCTCGTAGGAGTACAGGCTGGTGTTGATGTTGCGCACCACGTAGTAGCCGCTGGACCCATTGACCGGATCGACCAGGCCCGGGCTCGGCGCGCCGATGCCGCCGGCTTCGTTGGCCGACTGGCTGACCAGTCCGCCCGTCCGCACGCCATTGGGATCGTTGGTCTGGCCGTAGGTCCACGCAAAGCCGGGGCCGGACAGCACCGAACCCACATCGATACCTTCGGACTTCTGGTTGTCGATACCGAAGTTGAGCGTGTGGTGGCCGATACGCCATTCCAGATTCAGGCGCTGATTGTCTTTCTTGTATTCGCGGTCCGGTGAACTGACCGAGGTGACCAGCTGATTGCCGATGCGCGGGGTGCCGCCGGTGTAGGCCGGATTCTGCAACGCAGCGCTGTTGATGACCGGCCCGCCGGCCGCGTCGTAGTTGAAGGGCGTCAGCTCGTCGGGCGTCTTCATCTTGCCGTACAGCGCGGTCACGGTGAGGTTGTCGCTGAGATAGCCGGTGTACTTGCCGGTGAACAAGGTCGGGCCGGTCTTCCAGGTGGATTCGTCGGTGAAATAGCTGCCGCGCTGGCGATTGACATAGTCGTAGCGGTAGATCGACCCGTTGGTCTCCGCCTCGTCGCTGGCGCCGGTCACCTCGATCAGGTGGTTGTCGGTGATGTTCCAGTCCACCTTGGCGTACCAGCGTTTCTGCTTGTAGTCGTAATCGGTGAGGCCGCCGGTGCGTCCGTTGTCGGTGTCGCGATTGGTGCCGACGCGTACGCCGTCCGAATCCACCTGCTCGGCAGCCAGGAAGAAGAACAGCTTGTCCTGGAGGATCGGTCCGCCGACATAGGCGCTGTAGGTGGTCTGGTTGGCTTCGGCCTCGCTGGCCGGCTGGTACAGGCCATTGGCCGCGCGCGCATAGCGGTAGGCGGCGTTGTTGATCGTGCTGCCCTGGCTGTCCGGGCGCCAGTAGATATCGCGCTGGTTGGCACGCAGGCCATTGGGTTCCCAGATCACCGCCGCGCCAAATTTCCACTCGTTGGTGCCGCGCTTGCCGATCTGGTTGATCACGCCGCCATTGGCGCGGCCGTACTGCGCGCCATAGCCGCCGGTGAAGATTTCCTGCTGGTCGATGGCGCCGTACGGCAGGGTCAGACCACCCAGGTTGTTGCTGATGGTGGTGGTGTTGAAACCATTGAGGTAATAGGCGTTTTCGCTGGCGGCCGAGCCGCCGAAGCTGGGCAGTGAGCCACCGAGCGGGCCATTGTCGAAGCCGCCGCTGTTGACCACCACGCCCGGTGCCAGCAGCGCGATTGCCTCGGCAGTGCGGCCCAGCGGCAGCTGCTGCAGCTGCTCGGCGGTGACCACCGTGCGGGTGTCCACGCTGCTGACGTCGATGGTGGTCAGGCCCGCGGCGGTGACGGTGACGCTGTCCAGGGTCTGCATGCCGCTCCCCGAAGCGGCAGCGAACGAGACGTCGGTGTTGGCGCCGACGGTGATCGCGACGTTTTCGCGGGTTTCCACCACCGCGCCATCGCGCTTGACCGTGACCTTGTAGGTGCCCAGCGGCAGATTGCCGGCGGTGTACCGGCCGCGTGCATCCACCGGCACTTCGCGGCTGAAACCGCTGTTGTTTTCCACCAGCACGCTGGTGCCGCTGCTCTGTCCCACGCTGCCGACGATGCTGCCGCTGGTGGACTGCGCGTGGACGCTCCCCATGGCCACGACCAGTGCCAACGCCAAGGCACGCTTCTGGATACTACGGTTCATGTTTTCTCCCCCAGTCTGGAACTGTCGGCAACGCGACAAAAATGAACGGCGCCAATGGCTACCGGAATCACACTCTCTGAACATCTGCCGCAGCAGACCAATGACCACCGGTCATTTGCTCATGCCAAACCGTCGATACCCTTGCGTTCGATCATAGGCAGCCGGATCGCCCTACCCGTGCGCTCCGACGGGTAGGCAGGCATCTGGTGGGTAGGCGGACGGGGGCCGCAAGCCTGACAATGGCGGGTGCGCCGCCCGCAGTCGGGCAGCGCCGCCCCCAATCGGTACCACTCAAGGATCTGCGCGCATGAACCACACCCGCTCCCACGCCCTGTTCGCCCAGGCGCAGACGCTGCTACCCGGCGGCGTCAACTCACCGGTGCGTGCATTCAAGTCGGTCGGCGGCGAGCCGTTCTTCGTGGCGCGCGCCGATGGCCCGTATCTGTATGACGTGGACGACAACCGCTACATCGACTACGTGGGTTCGTGGGGGCCGATGATTGCCGGCCACAATCACCCCGCAGTACGCGAAGCGGTGGAGCGCGCGATCCGCGATGGCCTGTCGTTCGGCGCGCCGTGTGCGGCCGAGGTCACCATGGCCGAGACGATCCATCGGCTGGTGCCGTCCTGCGAGATGGTGCGCATGGTCAATTCCGGTACCGAAGCCACGCTGTCGGCGGTGCGCCTGGCCCGCGGCGCCACCGGGCGCAGCCGCATCATCAAGTTCGAGGGCTGTTATCACGGCCATGGCGACTCGTTCCTGGTCAAGGCCGGCAGCGGCATGCTGACCCTGGGCGTACCGACATCGCCGGGCGTGCCGCCCGGCCTGAGCGAGCTGACCGCCACCCTCTCCTTCAACGACTTCGAAGGCGCCACCGCCATGTTCGACGAGATCGGCGCCGACGTGGCCGCGGTGATCATCGAGCCGGTGGTCGGCAACGCCAACTGCATTCCGCCGCAGGCCGGTTATCTGCAGCACCTGCGCACGCTGTGCACGCGGCATGGCGCGCTGCTGATCTTCGACGAGGTGATGACCGGTTTCCGCGTCGCGCTCGGTGGCGCGCAGGCGCATTACGGGGTGACCCCGGACCTGAGCACCTTCGGCAAGATCATCGGCGGCGGCATGCCGGTGGGCGCGTACGGTGGCCGGCGCGACTTGATGGAGCAGATCGCTCCCGCCGGCCCGATCTACCAGGCCGGCACCTTGTCGGGTAACCCGGTGGCGATGGCGGCCGGCCTGGCGATGCTGGAGCTGGTGCAGGAGCCGGGCTTCCACGCCCGCCTGAGCGAGGCCACCAGCGTGTTGTGCGAAGGACTGGAAGATGCCGCGCGCGCGGCCGGCATTGCCGTCACCACCAACCAGGTCGGCGGCATGTTCGGGTTGTTCTTCACCGACGACATCGTGGAGAACTACGCGCAAGCCACCGCCTGCGACATCACCACCTTCAACCGTTTCTTCCACGCGATGCTGCAGCGGGGCGTGTATCTGGCGCCGTCGGCGTACGAGGCCGGCTTCATGTCCAGCGCGCACGATGCGGCGGTGATCGATGCCACGCTGGCCGCCGCGCGCGAGGCGTTTGCGGAAGTGGCGCACTGAGGCGCATCCAGGCGTTGCGTTGCCGGCGATGGGCCCGGCAACGCTGACCTTTGTGGTGCGTTGAAGGCGAGGTGTCATCGCCTGCGTCGCGGTGGCCGCTGGTGACGCTGGCCGCGCAAGACGCCCGGCATCGGTGCGGGCCTGAGACGCCTGTTTAGGCCCGCGCCGACGCTGAACAGGCGCGGCGCCGGCGCTGCAACCGGCTCGATGGCGTCCAGACGGGCCCGGCCGTTCCTAGCAATGGCGCACACCCCGCGCCACTGCAAGCTCCATTCAGGCGGCGGCGTAGCGACAGGCTTTGCTTTTGTCTTGTGGCTGTCATACCTTTCTGAAAGGTGTCCATGGACGGGCATGGGTGGGGACCCTCGAAGCAGCCGATGGACGTTGTCGCCGGTCACGGTGACGCCTGTGCATCGCCGCTGTTTCATCACGATCTGCAGCGTGTCGAGCCGGCGCGCTGCCGACGCTTGCCAGGGCCGCCCTCGCCTCATGCTCAAGCCTGTTGCGTTGCTCACGCCGCGCCCCTCACCGCCGCGCGATTCCGCTGTTCCCGATTGGCTGCTCGCCAGCAAGCTGGAGCCGCCGCTGCCGCGTCCCGGAGCGGTGGTGCGCAGCACCTTGCTGGCGGCGCTGGATCAGGCGCAAGCCCGGCCGCTCACCCTGCTGCTGGCACCGCCCGGATTCGGCAAGACCACACTGCTGGCGCAGTGGCATGCGCAGCTGCGCGCGCGCGACCACGCCGTGGCCTGGCTGTCGCTGGACGAAGAGGACACCGATGCCACGCGCTTCCTTGGCCACCTGGCGTTGGCGCTCCAGCACGCAGGCGCCGATCCGGCACTGTGTGCGGCGGTGCTGCACAACCGCGACCAGGATCCGCGCGAGGCGGTGACGGTGCTGCTCCGCGCGCTACGCACTGCGCCCCGGCGCATCAGCATGATCCTCGACGATTACGACCGGCTCGGCAGCGGCATCGTCGACGAGCTGGTGCTGCGCCTGGTCGAACACGGCGGCGGACGCCTGCACCTGTTGCTGGCGACCCGGCGCGTACCGGCACTGCCGCTGGCGCGGCTGGACCTGCAGGCGCAGCTCAGCCGTCTCGGCAGCGCGCAGCTGGCACTGGATGAGCCCGAAGCGCAGGCGTTGCTGGGCCCCCAGGTGCCGGCGCCGGTCGTGGACGAATTGCTGCGCTACACCGAAGGCTGGCCGGTGGCGCTGCATCTGGCGCGCTTGTGGCTGGAAGGCGGCGCGCAGCGTCAACAGGAGGTGGCCGCGCGCTTCTCCGGCCGCAGCGCGCAGATTGCCGCGTATCTGGCCGAGCAGGTGGTCAACGACCTGGATGCCGACACGCGCGACCTGCTGTTGCGGACCAGCCCCCTGGAGCGCGTCAACGCAGCGCTGGCCGATGCGGTGCGTCAGTGCGACGACAGCGGCCGGCTGCTGGCGCGCCTGGAACATTTCCACGGCCTGCTGGTGCCCATGGATGGCGAGCGCGAGTGGTTCCGCTATCACCCCTTGTTTGCCGACTTCCTGCAGCAACTGCTCGATCGCGAACACCCCGGTCAGGCCACCCAACTGCATCAACGGGCCGCACGCTGGTTTGGCGATCATCGGTACCTGGCCGAAGCGGTGCGGCACGCATCGCGTGCCGATTGCGGCGACCTGGCCGCCAGCTACATCGCGCGCGCCGGTACCTGGCAACTAGTGCTGACCCACGGCACGCACGCGGTACGCGCTCTGCTGCGGCATTTCGAACACCGCACCATCCGCGACACCCCGGCGCTGAATCTCACCCAGGCACATCTGCACGCGAAGCTCGGCGAATTCAGCCATGCGCGCCTGCTGCTGGAACGCTTCCGCGACTTTCCGGCTGCGCTGCGCGAGCCCCTGCAACGCGACTACACGGTGGTGGTGGCGCTGTTGCGTGATCGCCTCGACGAGATCTGCGGCAATCCGCATGGTCTGACCCAGATCGCCGCGCAAGCCTCCGCGCTGGACGAGGACGACCACCTGGGCCGCGGCATGCTGCTGTGCATCTGTGCCACCACCGCCATTGCGCAGGGTGCCTTTGCAACTGCCGAACGCTACGCCCTGAACGCACGCGATGCGATGCAGCGCGGCGGCAGCGAACCAGGCGCGGGCCAGGCGCTGCTGGCGCTGGGCCAGAGTTTTTTCTATCGCGGACAGCTCGGTGACGCCGAAGCCTGTTACCGGCAGGCCCTGCACTGGTGCGCCCGCTCCCCGCAGCTGGATCGCGTGCTGGAGGCCGCCGGCCAGTGCCTGCTCGCACAACTGCATTACGAACGCGGCCACCACGACGACGCGGCCGACCTGCTGCATCCGGCACTGGAATTGCTGGAACAGCACGATGGCGGCATGGACGTGCTGGCCGCCGCCTACGACACCGCGCTGGGATTGGAGCGTGTGCGCGACCACAGCGGGCGTAGTGCCTTGGCGCTGCTCGAACACGTCGAGCAGATCGCGCACGGGCGCAAGCTGACGCGCCTGTCGGAACTGGCTGCAGCATGGCGTTTGATGCTGTTGCTGGAGCATCCGGGCAATGCCGCCATCGATGTGCTGATCGCACGCACCGGCGGCGAATCCGGATTGGCGCATACGCTGCGCTCGCCCCACCGCTGGCGCGATCGCGCGGCGATGGGCTTTGCGCTGGCACGCTGGCATCGGCTGGCCGGACGCAGCAGCGCCGCGCTGACCATCCTGGGCCAGATCGAACAGGCCTGCCTGGCCAACGACAACCTGTGCCACCTCGCGCGCACCCGCGCGCGCATCGCCCTGGTGCTGCAGCAACGCGGCGAACTGGTCGCGGCGCTACCGCACCTGTATAGCGCGCTCGACCATGTGGCACTGACGCAAAGCTGGCAGGCGATCGTCGAACTCGGCCTGCCGGCCAAGGCGATGCTGCGCTCGCTGCGCCAGCACGACCCGCATACCGTCGGCGGCACCACACGCGCACTCACCATCCAGGCCCTGCTCGAACGCCTCAGCGGCGACGAAGACCCGGCCGGCGACATCTTCAGCGAGCGCGAGCTGGAAGTGCTCGCGCAACTGGCACGTGGGTATTCCAACAAGCAGATCGCACGCTGTTTGCATCTGTCGGAAAACACGGTCAAGTTCCATTTGAAGAATCTCTATCGCAAGCTGGATGCACGCAGCCGCGAAAGCGCGTTGGCTCAGGCCTTGCAACGCGGGTTGTTGCGCGCAGCCGATCCACCAGGCAATTCGGAAACGGTGCCGGGCTGACCTCCAGCTACGGCGCTGACGCGCGGCAAGACGCCACTTCGGGCGGCCGGAGGCGGTGATGACACCTGCACGCTGCGGCAAGCTGGTCTATCTCGGCATCCAGAAGCGGCCCGGTCACGACAACACATGGAGCCTGCCACAACAGCGCGCCTTCCTTTAAGCGCAGTTCTCCGCGCACCGTCTACGACGGTCGCTGGCGCTGCCGTCCGCTCCGCTCACAATTGCTTGGAGCACGCGGCGTGACCGCGTGCCAGCTCCCTCGCCTATCGCTCCTGCCGCGGCCATGCGCCTGCGGCAGCTGATACCTCATCCAAAACTCAGCGTGCCCTTCATCATCGCCCAGTGGCCGGGGAACGAACAGAAGAAGGTATAGCCGCCGCCCTTGCTCAACTTGCTGGTGGGAAAGCTCACCGTGGTGCTCTCGCCGCCGCCGATGACCTTGGTGTGTGCGATCACGCGCGCGTCGGCCTTGGGCAGATAACTGTCAGCGATGGTGGAGCGTACGCCGGCATTGGCCACTGCCTGGAAGTCGGCGGATTTGGTCAGCACCCAGTTGTGGCCCATCACCGTGGCGGCCATCTTGCCGGAGTGCTTGAGCGTCAGGTCCACCTGCGTGCAGTCGGGCGCCAGCTTGATCGCGCTCTGGTCGAACTTCATCTGGTCGTTGCCGGTGATGGTCACCGCGCAGGTGCGCGCCCATGCCGACGGCGCCAGCAGCACCAATCCAATCACGGCAACTGTCGAAAACACTTTCAAAGGAACACTCCTGCAATAAGGGATGCGCGACGCCCAGCGCGCCTGGTCACACCAGCGCATCTGCAAGCGCCGATGTTGCCAGAGTAACGCCTCATGCGTAGCGGAAAAAAGCATCCATCGGATCATGCACATCGGCCGTGGCCTCCGGCAGCGGCAGCGGGCCGCGCTTGCCGGCAATCACCTGCACGAAGGCCTGCTTGAAGCGCGCCATCTCCGCATCGGTGCCGACGGTGATCCGCGACCAGGTCGGCCACACCGGCCAGCTGCGTCCGATGAACACGCCATGGGTGGCCATATCGTCCTTGAAGCCGGCGGCCGGCCGCTTCACGTCGACCATGAAGCAGTTGCTCTCCGAGGTGGTACAGGCATAGCCCTGCTTGGCGAGAAACGCCATCACGTCCTTGCGTGTGGCCGCGGTACGTGCGCGCCGCTGCGGCACCAGTGCGGGATCGCGCAGGCTGGCCAGGCCTGCGGCAGCCGCGGTCACCGGCAGGCTGTTGACGCTGTAGAACATCAGCTTGGCCAGCAGGTCCGGGCGTGCGGCCGCGTAGCCCAGGCGGATGCCGGCCATGCCGTAGAGTTTGGAGAAGGTGCGCAGCACCACCACGTCTTCGCCCGCGGCAACCATGTCGACCACGCTGCTGGTGCTCTGCGCAAAGTGGATATAGGCCTCGTCGACCACCAGCACGCTGCCCTTGGGCTTGTGCGCCAGTGCATAGTCCAGGTCCTTGCGCGCGGTGACCGAGCCGGTGGGGTTGTTGGGATTGCAGATGTAGATCACGCCGGGGCTGGCGTCGGCGGCGCACATCGCCTGCACATCGTGCGAGAAGTCCTTGCGCAACGGCACCTTGATCAGTTTTGCGCCATTGCGGCTGGCGGCGCGCCAACCGGATTCGTAGGTGGGATCGGCAGTGACGAGCGCGGCGCTGGGCGAGGTGAACGCCAGCATCGTGTAGTCCAGCGGCTCGGTGGAGCCGGCGTAGGCCATCAGGTGGTTGACCGGCAGCTTGAGCTCGGCGGCCAGGGTCTCCATCAGCTCCATCTGCACATCGCGCAGGTAGCGTCCGCCTTGCGGCGCGATCTGCGCGATGGCCTTGACCGCAGCAGCCGACGGGCCATCGGGAAACTCGTTGGAGCCGATCATCACCGGCGACAACGCACTGGCCGGTGTTGGCGCGACGGCGGCAGAACGTTCGGCGGCACTGGCCAGCAGCGGCAGCGCACTCGCACCGGCGGCGCCGGCAAACAGCGCGGAGTCGCGGAGAAACATGCGGCGCGAAAGAGCAGTTTTCATGACAACCTCCAGCAGGACGACAGCACGGATTCAAGGACGAACGGCGACCACTTCGATTTCCACCCGATACAACGGATTGCCGAGCGCGGCGATCTGGAAGGCCGAGCGCGCCGGCAGATTGGGCTGCTCCTTGGTGCCGAAGAACTGGCGGTAACCGTCCATGAAACCGTTGAAATCCATCTTGCCGCCCATGGCCGGATCACCGACCAGAAACACTTGCATCTTCACCACATCGCCCATGCCCAGGCCGAGGGTCGCGAGTTGCTGCTTGATCTGGTTCAACACGCTCACCGTCTGGGCCTTGGTGTCGCCATAGGCGGCGATCGAGTCCTTGGGCGCACTGGCATCCACCACCGCCGGCACCTTGCCACTGACGTAGACGGTGGCCTTGCCGGCGGGAATCTCCACGGCAGCAGCAATGGGAAAATCGCTGTTGGGTATCTTGTGGCGGACCACGTCGGCCGCATGCGCAGCGGCGAGGCCTGCAGACCACAGCAGGGCAGCAGTGAGAACGGTGGTCACTGGACGGAACATGGCAACTCCTTGCATGAGAGAGAAAGGGAGAATCAGTGGCGCAGCAACTTGACGTCGTCGATGGTGACGCGCTCGGCGTGATCGTTGCCGAAGTGCGTGCGCACATAACTCACCACCTCGGCCACCTGGCGGTCGTTGAGCATGGCGCCGAAGCCGGGCATGCCCGCATGGCCGTCGAGCACCATCATGGTGACGTAGGGGCCGGCGGCCAGCTTCGGGTTGCCGGCAAGCGCGGGATATTCGCCCGCGCCCTGCGCACCGCGCCCGCCCGGCATGTGGCAGCCCTGGCAGATCGCCTGATAGACGTCCTGGCCGGATGCCTTGGCAAAGCCCTGCTGCGGGAACAGCTGGGTGGCATCGGAGCTCTGCGCCCGCGCGTCGTATGTGCCTGGCGGCACCAGCAACGCAACCATCACAACGGCAAAGCTGGCCGCGGCCAACCGTGATAACAGGCTCATGCGCGACCTCCTCCGGCCAGCACTTTGCGATGCAGACGGCCCACGACATCGTGCGCGGACAAGATCGCGCCTTCCTGCCAGGCCGGGATATAGGAGACGTGTTCACCGGCCAGCGCCAGGCGCCCGTCGATCTGGCACAGCGGCGTGTAGTGTTCGGCACGCGCCTGCTCGCTCCACATGCCGAAACAGCCGTGCGTGAACGGCACGCGGTGCCAACCGACCGAAATGCCGTTCTCGAATTCACGCGGATACTGCGGATGCAGTTGTGTGCCGTATTCGACCGCCTTGCGCACGCGCTGCTCCGGGGACATCGAGGTGAACTGGTAGGCATCCAGTCCCCACACATACGCACCGAGCAGCACGCCCTTGCCGGGGCTGTGATAGTTGGTGCTGGGATAGCTGATCAAGGTGATCGGCAGATCGGTGTAGCTGATGCCGCCGTAAATGGCCTCGTCCTCTTCCCAGAAGCGGCGCTTGAATTGCAGGCCCACTTTCACCGATGCCGCATACGGCACCTGGCCGATCGCGGTGGTCATCGCGTCACTGGCGGTGACCGGAATGCGGCTGAGCACCGACAACGGAATCGTGCAGATACACCAATCGGCGCTGGCGATGCGTTCTTCGCCGCCGTGCGCGGCGTCCTGCCAGGACACGCGCACACCGTTGCCATCCTGATCGATCCTGGTGACCTTGGCGTTGTAGGTGATGGCGTCGCCGAGCCGGGACGCGAATGCCTTACCGATCTGGTCCATGCCGCCCACCGGCTGGAACATGGTGGTCTGCATTTCGTAGTTGTTGCCGGCCGCCAGCGTGGTCCACAGACGCGAGTACAACACGTCCTGCACGCTGAAGGGATCGGAGAACTCGGGCTTGCCCGACAGGCCGCCGCCGGGATAACGCGCAAAACCGCGCCGCTCGCTGCTGTCCTTGCCCTTGACGTAGCCGAACTTGTGGTCGAGCGCGCCCCAGGTGCGCAGGGATTCCAGCAGCACTTCCTGGTCTTCGCGGCTCACGGTGGTGTCCAGCGCCTGCTGCTGGGTGCACTTGGCCAGCAACTCGGACACGTGCCCCTTGTAATCGGCATCGATGGCGCGAAAGCGCTGCGGTTTGCCGCCGAAGCCATGCTGGCTGTGCAACAGCGCGTTGTAGTTGACCTGGTTGAACGCCTCCAACGCCACACCGAATTGCTTGCAGTAACCCAGCACCGCCTTGTGGTGATGCGGGATGCGCCACGGCCCGGGGTTGAGGTACAGCCCGTCGTCGAACTGGCAATGTTGCATCGCCCCGCCGAGTTCGGTGTAGCGGTCGCCGCCGCGCAGCGTCCAGTTACGCCCGCCGGGGCGGTCGTTGTATTCCAGCAACTGCACGCGGTACCCCGCCTTGCGCAGTTCGAAGGCCGCCGCCATGCCGGCCAGCCCCGCCCCCAGGATCAGCACCGAGGCGCCTTTCGGGTCGCCATCCAGCTGCAGCGGTCCCTTGAAATCGGATTCGGCCGCCATGCCCAGGCTGCTCATCGCCTGATACATCATCGCGCCGCCAGCGGTCATGCCGATGCGCGCCAGCAGTTGCCGCCGTGTCATCGCCCCAGAGTGATTGCCTTGCATCAACGCTTAGTCCTTGCATGTCATGGATCGAGTCCGACGGACACCACCGATGGCGCGGCCGGCAACGCTGCCGGCCGCATCACTGCCTCAGAATTTGTAGGCCAGGCTGGCGAACAGCTGGCGCGGTGCGATCAACTGGTACGAACCGGAACTTTCGTTCGGGAACACCGCGCCGATCGCATCGTCCTTGTCGAACAGGTTGTAGACCGACAACTGCAGCCGCCCACCGGCCAGAAACCCGGCATCCTCGCCCTGATAGCCGACGCTGCCGTTGACGATGAAGGTGGCATCGACCTGGTCGGTATTGAGCGTGTCGCCGTAGCGCTTGCCGGTGTATTTGGTGTCGAGGTTGGCGAAGAAATGCTCGCCTTCCCAACCGCCGTTGAGGCTGAACATCACCTTGGGCGAGTCCGGCACTTCGTTGCCTTCCACCTGCACCAGGCTGCCGCTGACCGGGCCGAAATAGTTGTCCTGGAACTCGGACTTGTTCCAGGTCAGCGATGCCCCCAATCGCCAGCCCGGTGCCGGCTTCCACATGCCGGACACTTCCGCCCCGTAGGTCTGCACGTCGCCGACGTTGGCGTAGACGGTGGGCGCGACCACCAGCGGGTCCGGATCGGTCAGCGCGATGATGCGGTTCTCGTAATCGATCTTGTAGGCGGCGATGTAGCCGCTCCACTGGCTGGATTCGGCGCGGATGCCGATATCGATATTGGTGGATTCCTCCGGCGCGATATCCGGATTGAATGCACCCGAGGTCAGCGCCAGCCGTGGTGCCGAGCTGAAGTTTTCCGCGTAGTTGGCGAACACCTGCACGCCCTCGGCAAGCTGGAAGCTGGCGCCGACCTGGGGCTGGAACCAGTCGCTGTTCTTGATGGTGACGTCGCGGCGCACGCCGACATTGAAATCATCGAGATTGGCGATGCCGTTGTAATCGCGTTTGACATCCAGCCCCTTGGCACCGAATTCCATGGTGAGCCGGTCATCGAGCAGGCGCAGCGTGTCCTTGATGTAAAGCTGCTTCACCTCGGTGGAGAAGTGATTGTCGTAATAGACCACGATCGGCAGCGAGCCCTTCAGCAGCGCGCCGGTGGCCGGGTCCAGGTTGTACAGCGGGCGCACCTGATCGAAGTCGTAGTTTTCGTACCACGCACCGACTTCGAGCTTGTTGTGCTCGGTCTCCCATGACACTGCACTGGTTACGCCGTAGCGATCGCCGCCCATGATTTCCTCGCGCCGGGTCATCGCACCGACGCGGATGACATTGCCGTTGGCATCGACGATCTGCGGGTCGTTGATGGCGATATCGGTGCGACCCGGCGTGCCGGCGATGGCGTCGTTGTACAGGCCGGTGGCCGTGCTCGGTGGCGTGCCGCCGACGCCATAACCATGCTTGTTTTCGTAGTAGCCAGTGAAGGTGACACCGATCGCATCGTTGAACAGGAAATCGCCGTGCAGGCTGAGCAGCGAATCGCGGCGGCCGTTCTGCCATTCGCTGTAATGCTCGGCATCCACTTCCGGATTGCCGGTGATGCGTTCATGCAGATCCCACGACACCGACCCGTCGGAGTTGTACGACTGCACGTCGTAGTCCTTGCGGTTGTTGTAGATCCAGCCCAGGCTCAGGCTGCCCACGTCCCAGGCCTGGCGGATCTTGGCTTCGAAGTGATCGCTCTTCTGCGTGGCCGGCTCCATGTCCCACACCCCGCCCTGCGTGCGCGAGGCAGACAGATACGCGCTGGGGCCGCCGTCCCACCAATCCGGCGTATCCAGGCGCACGAAGCTGCGCACCAGATCGTCCGAGCCGATGGTCTGGGTGAGGTTGCCGCTCCAGCTGTCGCCGCCCTTCGGTGGCAGGCTGGTGTAACGGATCGCGCCGCCCAGTGCGTGGTACGAAGGCTGGGTGACATCGCCGGAGCCGGCCGACACGGTGACGTCGAGCAGGTTCTCGCTGGACACGTAACGGGTGATCGGGCCGCCTTCGCGGGTGTCGAAGGTTTCGATCGGGATGCCGTCCAGGGTCACGCCGATCTGGTTGGCGGAAAAGCCGCGGATGGTCATCGAGTCGCCGAACTCGTACAGCCCGAACGGATCGGTGGTCTGCACATTCACGCCCGGCAGGCTCGCCAGTAGCTGCTGCGGTGCCACGCCGGGCACCTGTGCCTGGATGTCGTCGACGGAGATGGAGGCGGTGGTGCGCGTGGAGCCGGTGCCGACCACGCTGACCGCGTCCAGCGTGCGTGCTTCCTGTGCCAGGACCGGCAGGCTGTGGGCGCCAGCCAGCACCAAGGTCATCGAAGCCAGCGTGCGACCACGCGTGGCGGTGGTGAGAATGGCGGCAACCGACGCCGCCAGTTGATCGGTGTTCAAGCGCTTGCGCATGCAATCGACCCCCTGGATGGTGTGACGTGCTGAGTGACCGGGCCCGCTCCCCAAGACCGGCTGACACCGCGGATGCGGCATGCATCGACCATACCCAGCACAGTTCCGCTGCACGCGCCGCGCGGAGGGTAGGGGCGGCGCGGGTGGGTAGGTAGCTGCCGGATTCAACGATCTGAATAGGGACTGCCCCCACCCACCTGCCGCCATCCGGACATACCAGGTCTTGCGCACTTGCCATGCCGCGCCGAATCGACAACGCTGCGCAGCCGCATTCCGAGTCCACCCATGCCGCCTGCCGCACCGTCCCTGTTACTGCTCGATTTCGACGGCGTGCTGGCCAGCTATTCGCGACCGCGTCGTCTGGCTGCGCTTGCCAGTGCGGCGGGATGCACGCCGCAACGTGTGCAACAGGTCTTGTTCGAGCAGGGCCTGGAGCGTGCCTACGATGCCGGCGTGATCGACACGTCGGCCTATCTGGCGCAGCTCGGCGAGGGGCTTGGCTGCGTGATCGATCGCGCCACCTGGATCGATGCGCGCGTGGCGGCATGCCGCGCCGAGCCGGCGGTAGTGGCGCAGGTACTGGCGGTGTCGGCAACGACCGCGGTGGCGGTGCTCACCAACAACGGGCCGTTGATGGCGGAAGCGATCGAGCGGATCGTGCCAGCGCTGTTTCCGCTATTGCAGGACCGCGTGCTGTGCAGCGGCGCCCTCGGCGGCCGCAAGCCGGAGCTGCCGGTGTATCAGCGCGCGCTCGCCCGGCTCGATGCGGCCGCGTCACGCACGTTGTTTGTCGACGACCTGTTCGTCAACGTGCGCGGCGCACGTGCCGCCGGCCTGCAGGCGGACACGGTGCGCGATGCGCGCGGCTTGCGGCGGGTGTTGAAGCGGTATGGGCTGGGGTGAAGGGCCGGGATTGGGGATTGGGGAATCGTTGAGCATCGCGGAACACCTGTCACTCTCTCGGGGTGACGCAAGACGCTGCTCGCAGCATTGAACGCGTCGGCGTCCACGGTCAGGGACAGCGTTGGCGCCTTGAGTCGGTGTCGGGTTAACGGCGAACGCAGAAGCGAGCCCCTCTCCCGTCGGGAGAGGGGTTGGGGTGAGGGTACGGTAGAGCGATAAAACCCAAACCTCCATGCCCCCCGCCGTTATCCAATCGCTGCCGCAAGAGGGCTGCATCGCGCGCTACGCAATCCGCATCAGCTACGCAACGCGGTCTTCATGCAGATCCTGCAACAGCCGCGCAGGTACCTGCGGCAACAACGCCACGTGCCCTGACAGGGCCTGGCGCAAATCGGGAAACACAACGACCTGCGCCTCCTCCCCAACCGCGCTCGCCGGCACAGCGCCGGTCGCGATGGCGCAAGGAAGCGCAGAGGTCGATCACTTCTGCGCGGCGTACTCGGCAACGGCCAGGCGCAGGCGCGCCAGGCCATCGGCCAACTCGGCATCGGTCAGATTCAGTGCCGGCACGAAGCGCAGCACATCCGGCCCCGCCTGCAACAGCAACACGCCATGGTTGGCGGCGAAATCCAGGATCGCGCCGGCCTGCCCGGCATGCGCCGGCGCCAGTACCGCGCCCAGCATCAGGCCGCGTCCGCGGATCTGCGTGAACAGGCCGAACTCGGCGTTGAGCGCCTCCAGGCCGGCGCGCAGGGCCGCCGATTGACGCTCCACATTCTCGGCGATCTGCGGCGAAGCCAGCTTGCGCAGCGCCACCCGCGCCACCGCCGCTGCCAGCGGATTACCGCCGAAGGTGGTGCCATGCGCGCCGAACTGCATGATCTCGGCCACCTTCGGGCCGGCCAGCATTGCGCCGATCGGGAAGCCGCCACCCAGCGCCTTGGCCAGCGTCACGATGTCCGGCGTCACCTGCTCCTGCCAATGCGCGAACAGCGTGCCGGTACGGCCCATGCCGCACTGGATCTCGTCCAGCACCAGTAGTGCATCGTGCTGGTCGCACAGCGCGCGCACGCGGCTCAGGAAACCCGGCGCGGCCGGCATCACCCCGCCCTCGCCCTGGATCTGCTCGACCATCACCGCGGCCACATCGCCCGAGGCCATGGCCGCCTCCAGCGCCGCCACGTCGTTGAAGTCCACATAGCGAAACCCGCCGGGCAGCGGCTCGTAGCCTTCCTGGTACTTGGGCTGCGCGGTCGCGGTGACCGCGGCCAGGGTGCGCCCGTGGAAGCTGCCGCGGAAGGTCACGATGACGCGCTTGTCGGCAGGGCGGCCGTGACTGCTGGCCCACTTGCGTACCAGTTTGATCGCCGCCTCGTTGGCCTCGGTCCCCGAGTTGCACAGGAACACCTTGTGCGCGAAGCGCGAAGCGGTCACCAGCTCTTCGGCCAGCTGCAGCGGCGGTGCGCTGAAGAACACGTTGCTGGTGTGCCACAGCTTGCCGGCCTGTTCGGTCAGCGCGGCCATCAGATCCGGATCGTTGTGCCCCAGCCCGTTGACCGCGATGCCGGCGGACAGATCCACATACTCGCGGCCCTGGTCGTCCCACACGCGACTGCCCTGGCCACGCTCCAGCACCACCTGGCGCGGGCGGTACACCGGCAGGTAGTAATGCGCGAGGGACAGGGGCGAATCGGCAGCGGTGCTCATGATGGTGGGTCGCAGAAGCGGAGGGAGAACGCGCATTCTCGCGCATTCGCCGGCCTGCGGCACAATGCGCGGATGCGCCCTTTCTCCGATCCCCAGCTCACTCCCGCCACCGACCACGGCTGGCGCCGGCAATGGTTCGACATCATCTACCGGCACGACACCCGTCCGTCGCGCAATTTCGACCTGATGCTGGTGGTGGCGATCCTCACCAGCGTGATGGTGATCATGATCGACAGCGTGCCGCGCATCCACTCGCATTCGGCGCACTGGGTGGTGCCGCTGGAATGGGCGTTCACGGTCCTGTTCACGGTCGAATACGGGTTGCGCCTGGCGGTGGTGCGGCGCCCGCTGCATTACGCGCTCAGCGTGTGGGGCGTGATCGATCTGCTGTCGATCCTGCCCAGCTATCTGTCGTTCTTCGTGCCGGGTGCGCAGACGCTGCTGGTGGTACGCGTGCTGCGCATCCTGCGCCTGTTCCGCATCCTCAAGCTCACCCGCTACATCGAGGAAAGCGGGCAACTGGTGGACGCGCTCTGGCGCAGCCGGCGCAAGGTGCTGGTGTTCCTGTTCAGCGTGCTCACCATCACCGTGATTGCCGGCGCCACGATGTATGTGATCGAAGGCCCGCAACATGGGTTCACCAGCATTCCGACCAGCATGTACTGGGCCATCGTGACCATGGCCACGGTGGGCTTCGGCGACTTGGTGCCGCAGACCACGCTGGGCCGCTTCGTCACCTCGGCCCTGATCCTGATCGGCTACAGCATCATCGCCGTGCCCACCGGCATCTACACCGCCGAACTGGCCAGCACGCTGCGCGAAGGCGGCCACGCCGGCAAGCGCGATACCCGCAACTGCCCGCGGTGCGGGCTGGAAGGCCACGCGCCGGATGCGCGTTATTGCCGGCAATGTGCCGAGCCGCTGCCGGAGAGCTCCAACGGCTGACGCGGTGCTGTGGACTTGACGCGCCGCCTGCGGCCACCGATCAGTGGCCGCAGATAGAGCAGCTGATAGACGGCCTAGTAGATCAGCTGTAGCGCCGATGATCTGGGACTTGGCTGCAGTGCCCTTGCCCGCCCACCATCGCAGGACACGCCGCAAGTACGTCCTTGTAGGCTCTGGCGCGGCATCCATGCCGCTCAAGGTCCCGCGACGGTGAGCGGGCAAGGACCAGTCGGGATAGTCGGTGCGCAAGGTAAGAGCAGTGCTGGATGCGCCTCGTTCGATCATGACGCATCGGCTCCACGGCTAGGCAAGCCGCACGACAGACAGTTTTCAGATGAGCGCCGACCAACCGTCTGGTGCGGTGTCCTCACCGCTTGCGGGACCGTGTGGCGGCATGGATGCCGCCACCGAGCCCCCAGGGACGGGTTCACGGCGTGTCCCGCAGCCGGTGAGGGCACCGCGCCCTCGACCAGTTCTGCTTGAGACCATCTAACGACGCCGAAGGTCAGGATTTCAGCATCTTTGAGGCTTGCACAATCATCTGCTCGATGCGCTTACGCAATGCGACACAGATGCGTGCGCAGCATCAATGCGACATGCGATTGCTCATGTCGATCAGATCGTTGTAGCTGGCCAGCACGGCCTGGCGCGTGCCGCCCGGTGGGAGCGAGCCACTTTCCAGCAGCATCTGCTCGCTCTTGTTCAATGGTGTCTTGGTGCGGATACGCTCGACCAGCCGTCCCGACTCGCGCGCCAGCTTGTCGGCAGAACGTTCCATGTGGCCCCACATCGCATCGCCCTGGCCGACCTTGGCCTTCTGTGCCTCTTCCAGAATGCCCTGGTAGCGTGCGAGCTGGGATTGCGCTGCAGCAAGATCCGGCGTGTCGCTGTCGAGCACCTGCACCAGCTGCTTGCCTTCGCCGATGATCTTCAGGTGATACCAGGAGGCACTGCGGCCCTCTTCCTTTTCGATCGCATCGATCTGCGCCTGGCGACGCATGTCTTCGTTGCGTTCGAGTGCGGCATTCATGGCTTCGCCGGCCTCGAAGAACGCGTGATAGGCCTGCATCAACGGCGCGTGCAGCGCCTTCATGCCCTTGCCGTCATCGCGCAGATAATCCTCGCGGTCGTAGTAGCGCACCGCTTCGCCGATACGCTCGTTGAGCGTGGTGAAACGTTCCTGATAGGTCTTGGCCACCGGATCGAGCTGGGGGTTGGCGGGCGTTTGCGCCAGTGCCGCGGTCATCGGCGCCCCGCATTCGTCCACGTGATGCGACAGCACCGTGCCCGGTGCATGGATACCGCTCTCCTTGCCGGTCGGGCCGGCCTCGGGGTCCTGCATCCAGCCGATGTATTGCTGGTAGCTCTCATGGATCGGCTGCTCGACACCGTTGAAGCACGTGATGTAGGCATTGATCTTGTCGGCGCCTTCCACTGCGGCGGCGGGCGCGTCTTTCTGGCAGCCGGCAAGCAGTGCGGCGAACGCGATCGCCGCGGCGAGCGGCGCATAACGAAGTTGATGGGTCATCTTGCGTTCCATTGATAGGTTGAAGAAGGTGGCGCCGCAGCGTGCGGCCGAAAGGCATCCGGCGCAGCCGGTCGCCCGGCACGCGCGCGATGGCTGGAAACAGCAGTGATTACTGACGATTGCTTTGGAACACCAGCGCGTTGTAGGTGTTGAGTAACTTGCGCGGCGAGCCTTCGGGCGCCAGCGAGGGGCTATCCAGCCAGCCCTGCTCCATCTTGCTGTAGGGCGTTTTTTCGACCACGCGCTTCACCCGCGCCTTGGCTTGTCTGCGGAAGGTTTCTGCAGCGGTCTCGAAACTGTTCCAGTCCAGCTTGCCCGGCTCCTGGTCGGCCACCTTGGCGTGCGCTTCATCGGAGAGACGGTTGAAGCCGTCCAGCAGCGCGTTGGCACGCGGCACGTCGAACTGCTCCTCTTCCAGCGTATCGGCGATCTGCTTGGCGTCGAGCATCATCGCCAGCCGGTAGTACTCGCGCGTGCGGCCTTCGCCCTGCTCCAGCGTCTTGAGTTTTTCGCGTTGCGCCGCGTCGTTTTGCACGTCCAGTTCGGCGCTGAAGGCGGTGCTGGCATCGGCGTAGGTGGACAGTGCCTCCATCAGCTGCGGGTGCAGCTGCTTGCCCTTGGCAAACTGGTCGTCCTCGTAATCCTGGCGGGTGTAGTAATCGGCCACTGCGTGACTGATCGGCTGCAGTGCCTTCAATGCCGCGCGATAGTCGCTTGCTGCCTTGTCCAGCGCCGGCAGCGCTGGCTTCGCCGCAGCGGCCGCGCTGACCGGTGCGTCGCACTGCTGCATGTCGCCATCGTCGATATCGTACGGGCCGGTCATGCCGGACTCGTCACCGGTCGGGCCGGCGAACGGGTCCTGCATCCAGCCGGTGTAGTACCTGGCGCCGGCGTGCACCTTCGCGTTGACGCGGTTGAAGCAGTCGATATAGGCGCCGAGCTTGGCGGTCACGCCCTGCAGGGAATCCAGCTGTCCTCCGGTCGTTTTGGTATCGGCACTGTCGGCACCGGTTGCAGGCTGCTGCGACTTGCCGCCACAGGCGGCCACCAGGGCGGACACGCAGACCGCCAGAACAAGCACACGAAACTTCGGAGACACGCGCGGTACATCCTTGTTGGAAACGTTTTCAGCTACACACGATAGCAAACCCGACTGTGAACTGGGTGTGCTCGCCCCAGGTCCGGCCGCAGCCGGGCCTCCACGGCGCGACTGCTGGTGGGCCGCACCCACGCCTTGAAGCGCGGCAGCTGCGCGCGCCGAGGCCCGGTTGCCCCCCGTCTCCCGCCAACGAGCGCGGGCCGCGATGCTGGCCGCGCTCAGTCGAGAAACAGATCCGGCAACAGCGCACGCGACGGGTCGACCGCATAACCACTCAGGTCGGTGATGCCGGCCTGGGCCAGGACATCGTCGTCGATCAGGAACTGGCCATGGAATCCAGCCGCCTTGCGCGTCAGCACTGCATGCGCCGCGTCGGCCATGATCTCCGGTCGGCGACACGCGGCCGCGTCCACGCCGTCGATCATGTTGATCGCATCGGTAGCGATCACGGTGCGCGGCCACAGCGCATTGATCGCCACGCCTTGCGGGCCGAACTCGGCTGCCAGCCCCAGGGTCACCAGGCTCATGCCCATCTTTGCCAGGGTGTAGCCGGTATGCGCGCCCCACCACGCCGGGTTCAAGGACGGTGGCGGCGCCAGCGTGAGGATGTGCGGATTGGGCGCCTGCAACAGATGCGGCAGGCACGCCTGTGCGCACAGAAAACTGCCGCGTGCGTTGACCTGCTGCATCAGATCGAAGCGCTTCATCGGCGTGTCCAACGCACCACGCAACCAGATCGCACTGGCATTGTTGACCAGGATATCGATACCTCCGAAGGCATCGACCGTGGCGGCCACGGCCGCACGCACCTGGTCGTCGTCGCGGATATCGCATTTGAGTGCCAGCGCCTGCCCACCGGCCGCCGTCACCGCCGCGGCCGCGCTATGGATGGTGCCGGGCAACTTGGGATTGGCCACCGCCGATTTGGCCGCAATCGCCACATTGGCCCCATCCCGCGCCGCCCGCAACGCAATCGCCAAGCCAATCCCGCGCGAGGCACCGGTGATGAAGAGGGTTTTGCCGTTTAAGGTCATGGGAATCGGGAGTCGAGAATGGGGAATCGCAAAAGCTTAGCGCCTTGTACGTCCAGCAGCCGACGCACGATCAGCTGCCGCGATGCGCCCTACCGATTCCCTACTCCCGATTCCCCAATCCCGGCACTTCAGGGCTTTGGCCCCTGCCCCTCGTTGTCTTCCCAGTGCAGCACGCGGCGGGTCACGAAGCGGTAGACCGGTTTGCCGGTGGCGAACCACAGCTTGCGTACCCAGGAGGTGCGCTTGAGCACGCGGCGTTCCACCGGGGTGATCGCGGCCGGGCAATACATGCGCTTGTGCTTGAGCAGGTGGCGCAGGTCTTCGCGGGCAAGCAGGCGCATCCAGCGCGCACGGGGATTGCCGCGTACCGCCAGCTGGAAATCGATCACCGCCGGGCTGCCGTCGTCCTGCACCAGCCAGTTGGCCTCCTTGGCCAGATCGTTATGCGTCACGCCGCGCCGATGCAACTGCTGCAACAACCTGCGCGCGCCGCGGAAGTAGGCCAGATCGCCACGCGGCGGGCGCCGGTACATCGCATCGCCGGCCAGATAGCTGCGATCCAGATGGCGCCCGTCCCAGCGCAACAGCCGCGGTGTGCGTGGCAAGCCATCCAGCTGGCGCAGGGCCAACGCTTCGCGCCGCGCCAGCCACCAGGCCACTCCGCGCAACAGCCACGGCGCCACGCTCAGGTCGCGCCGCACGAACAGGCGGTCGGCCTCGCGGATCAACAGGATGCGCCCGAAGGTATCGGACTTCAGCGGCAGATTGGCGGCGGGATCGTCACTCATCCCCCATTGTAGGCGGGCCGCCCGCACCGCCACAGCGCGCGTTGCCCCTGCGGTCTTGTCCGCTCGCAACCTGAGGTGAAGCGGCCGGGCCGATGTGATGACGGCGAAGTCACCTCGTCGCCATGCCCACCTATAATCGTGGGATGAATTCATGGATCGACGCCACGCTGGAGTGGATCGGACACCACCCCACCCTGGCTGGCGTGGCGATCTTTGCCATTGCATTTTCCGATGCGGTGATTGTGCTCGGCGCCATCGTGCCGGCACTGCCGTTGCTGTTCGCCATCGGCGTGCTGATCGGGCTGGGCCAGATCAACGGGCCGTATGCGGTGGCCTGCGCCGCCTTGGGCGCCTTCGCCGGCGATACGCTGAGCTTCTGGGTCGGCCACCGTTGGGGTCACCAGTTGCACACCTACTGGCCGTTCCGCCGCTACCCGCAGTTGCTGGAGCGTGGCGAGCTGCTGTTTCGGCGCAATGCCTTCAAGAGCATCCTGATCGCCCGTTACGTGGGCGCGGTGCGGCCGTTCGTGCCGGCCATCGCCGGCATGTCGCACATGCCGTTCAAGCGCTATCTGGTCGCCAGCGGCCTGGCCTGCATCTCGTGGGCGCTGCTGTTCCTGGTGCCCGGCTGGGTGCTGGGCACCGCCTACGACGCGGTGGCCGCGGTGGCCGGCCGCCTGTTCGTGGTTGTCACCTTGCTGGCCGCAGTGATCGGCCTGGCCTGGGCGATGGTGCTGTACTCCTACCGCTGGTCGGCCGGCCATCTGGATGCCCTGCTGGCGCGGCTGCTGGAGTGGTCGCACCGGCATCCGGTCCTGGGCAACTGGTCGGTGAGCGTGTTCGACCCGCGCCGCCGCGAGTCGGTGCCGCTGGCGATGATGGCGTTGATGCTGTTGCTGCTGGGCTGGGGCTGGTTCGTGTTGCTGATGGTGGTGCTGGCGCATGGCGAGCCGCTGCGCGTGGACCTGGCCGTGCACGATCTGATGCTGGCGCTGCGCAACCCGCTGGCCGACTACCCGATGGTGGCGCTGGCCTCGCTGGGCGACTGGCAGGTGCTGCTGCCGGCGATCGCGGCGGCCATGGGCTACCTGGCCTGGCGGCGCCGCTGGATGGCGGTGACGCATTGGGTGATCGCGCTGGCCTTCGGCCTGGCGTTGACCCAGTTGCTGGGCGCCACCGTGCAGGTGGTGCGCCCGCCGGCGGCCAGCAGCGGTTTCGGGTTTCCGTCGGTGGCGGTCACCATGGCCACGATCGGCTTTGGTTTCTTCGCGCTGCTGATCGCGCGCGAGCTGCCGGGCCGGCGCCGGGTGTGGCCGTATCTGGTCAGTGGCGCGATGGTGTCGCTGATCGGCTTTGCGCGCCTGTACCTGGGCGCACACTGGCTCAGCGACGTGGTCGGCGGCATGCTGTTCGGCATCTTCTGGCTGCTGGTGCTGGGCATCGCCTATCGCCGCCGGGCCACCCGCGCGTTCTGGGTCAAGCCGGTCTCGTGGATCTTCTACGGTGTGTTCCTGACCTGCGCGATCGTGTTCGCGCCGCGCAATCTGGACACCAAACTGGCCAAGTTCGAACCGCCGCCGCCGTTGCTGATGGAATTGCCCGCCAATGACTGGTGGAACGGCCAGTGGCGCCTGCTGCCCGCACGCCGCAACGAATTCGACGACGATCAGCGCTGGCCGCTGGACGTGCAGCTAGCCGGCCCGCTGGCACCGCTGCAGCGCCAGCTGGAAGCACGCGGCTGGCGGGTGCAACCGCAGGCCGGCTGGGAACAGGCGCTGCACCTGCTGGATGTCAGCGGCCGCCCGGACGAGGTGCCGATTCTGCCGGCCACGCTGGACACGCAGGTCGAAGCCCTGCTGATGGTGCGCCACGCGGCGCCCGGCCATGTGCATGTGTTGCGCCTGTGGCCGGCGGCCGCGCGCCTGCAGCCCGGCGCCCAACCCTTGTGGGTGGGCAGCACCCAGACCCTGCGCTACAGCCGGCACTTCAGCCTGATCGGCCTGTGGTATCCGCTGCGCGGGGTCGACCCGGCACTGAGCGCGTTGCGCCAGGCACTGCCCCCCCTGCCGCATCGCCTGGAACAACGTCGACGCTCGCAGGTGCCCGTGATCCTGATCGACAGCAGGTCGGGAAATGCACTGCCGCCAGAGGACAAGGACAACGCTGCACCGCAGCCGGAAACCACCGCATCCGACCCGGCGGCATCGGCGTCGTCACACCAGCGCCGTTGATCGATCGGGCTACAGCAGCGATCGGCCAGCGACCGCGCGTGCAGTACTGTAGACAAGAGCTACTTGCAGCATGTCCCGCGCTGGTAGGCGGGCAAAGGGCCCCTGCAGCCAAGCCGCAGGTCAGCCGCTCTACAACCGACGCATCCGCACCGTTCGATTACCTGAAAGCTTGCGCTTCAGCGCCGCTTGGATACGCACAAGCCGCATTGGTCGAGGCGCGATGCACTCACCACAACACGCCATCCACCGGCTGCATCGGTTCCGGCGCCTGTTCTCCGATTGCCTGCAACGCGTCGATTTCCACCGTGCGGCACATGCTGTCCAGCGGCAGGTCGTGGATGGTATTGGCGAACGGGTCGACCAATTCATCGCCGATCTTGAGCACCGCCAGGAACATCAGGCCGGCCACGGTCGACCCCACCGGCGTTGCGTATTGCAGCGTCTCCACCAGGCCGATCGGCAGCAGGACGCAGAACAGCCGGGTAAACAGGTTTGGATAGAACCGGTATTGATACGGCAACGGCGTATTCTTCAGCCGCTCCATGCCGCCCTGCGCGTTGGCGATATCCACCAGGATACGCTCGACACTGGCTTGTTGAATGCTGTCGATCCAGCCATCGCGACGTGCCTGCTCGACGTTGCGTCCGGTGGCGTCGAGCAGGCCGTTGGCGACATTGGTGCGCGTGATCACCGCGGCCACTTCGTCGGCATGCAGGCGCGGCTCCAGCGCCATCGCCACCGGGAGCCGCCGTAGCTGGCACCGCAACGCATTGACGTAGGCGATCTGGCGCAACGCAATGCTGCGGCCCAGCGCTGCCGCTTCCGGCGCGGACAGGATGCTGATGCTCAAACGCACCAGATTGCGCGATGCATTGATCATCTGGCCCCACAGCACCCGCCCTTCCCACCAGCGCTGGTAGGTCGAGTTGGCACGAAAGCCCAGGAACAACGCCAGCGCCGAGCCGAAGATGGTCAACGGCAATGCAGGCGCGCGGAACGGCAGCACGTAGTAGATGATCGTGATCAACACGTCCCATACGAACAACACCGCCAGGGTCCGCCAGACCTGACTGAACACATCTGCCACACGCGGTTTGACATCGATGATCAAGGCACACTCCGTGGATCGATAACGAGTGACGCCAATGCGCGCATCCACTGCAGGGATGCCATCGGGAGCGCACTCAAGCGTGGCGAGTGTGCCGTTGCAAGGGTGCAAGCGCGGTGATGGGTCACGCGCGCCGTTGTCTTAGTGTCACGGCATCCAGGCGAGCAACTGGTCCAGGCGCCGGTGCGGATCGTCCTGCTGCAACAGCGACAGACGCTGCTGCTCGGTCAATGGCAGCAGTTCGGCCAGCCGCCAGCCGACCCATGCCGCCTGGTCCAGCAGCTCAGGCCCGGCGGAGGCAAATTCGCCGCCGACCTGTTCGAGCAGGCGCTCGAGCACGGTTGCCAGCAGGCCATGCTCGGGGCGCAGTTCGTCGTCGCTGTCGGGTTCGCACCAGCTCACCTCGCCGACCACAAGCCCATTGTCGCGGATGCGCGAACGCCGTACATGAAAGCGACGCGTCCCGCGCAGGCGCAACACCAGCACGCCGTCGGCGCCGACATCGAAATCCTCGATACGCACTTCGGTGCCGAATGCAGCCGGCGTTGCCGGCACGCCGACCTCGGTGCCATCCAGGATCAGGCACACACCGAAGCTGCTGCCCGTGCGGCCGCTCTCGCGCACCAGATCCAGATAGCGGCGCTCGAACACACGCAAGCCCATCGCCGCACCCGGCAACAGCACGCTGTGCAACGGAAATAGTGGCAGGGCGCTGGTGTCGGCGGTGGTCGTGAGGTCGGTCATCGGGACAATTGCGCCAGAAAGCGACGCGGCGCGCCATCGAAACCGCCATTGGACATGAACACCACATGGTCGCCCGGCTGCGCAATCTCGCCCAGGGTCTGCAGCAGTGCTTCCACGTCATGCGCCACATGCGCATCACCGCGCACCTGCGCGATGATCGGTGCGGCATCCCATGCCAGTTCGGGCCGATGCAGGAACACCACCGCATCGGCATCGCGCAACGACGGCGCCAACGCCTGCGCATGCGCGCCCGCCCGCATCGAATTGCTGCGCGGCTCCATCGCCACCAGCACGCGTGCCGCGCCGACCTTCGCACGCAGGCCCTGCAAGGTGGTCGCGATCGCGGTGGGGTGATGGGCGAAGTCGTCGTACACGGTGATGTCGCCTGCCTGCCCCAGCAGCTCCAACCGCCGCTTGACGCTCTGAAAGCGCGCCAGCGCCGGCATCACCGTCGCCGGATCCACGCCCACCGCATGCACAGCCGCCAGTGCTGCCAATCCATTGAGCACGTTATGCCGCCCGACCAGCGGCCACTGCACCTGGCCGATCTCCACCCCACGCTGCAGCACCGCGAACGCGCTGCCGTCGGCGGCGATCAAGCGTGCGCTCCAGTCGAGCGCCGCATCGAAACCGAAGCGCTCCACCGGCGTCCAGCAGCCCATCGCCAGCACCTCGGCCAGGCGCGCATCCTCGCCGTTGACGATCAGCCGCCCGCGCGCCGGCACCGTGCGCACCAGATGGTGGAACTGGCGCTGGATCGCGGCCACGTCCGGAAAGATATCGGCGTGGTCGTACTCGAGGTTGTTGAGGATCGCCACCAGCGGCCGGTAGTGCACGAACTTGCTGCGCTTATCGAAAAAGGCGGTGTCGTATTCGTCGGCTTCCACCACGAACTCGCGCCCCTGGCCCAGCCGGGCCGACACGCCGAAGTCTTCGGCCACGCCACCGATCAGAAAACCCGGTGCGCGCCCGGCGGCGTCCAGCAGATAGCTCAGGATGGTGGTGGTGGTGGTCTTGCCGTGGGTGCCGGCAACGGCCAGGGTGTCGCGGCCCGGCAACACCTGCTCGGCCAGCCACTGCGCACCGGAGCTATAGCGACGGCCCGCGTCGAGCACCGCTTCCACTGCCGGGTTGCCGCGCGACAAGGCATTGCCGATGACGACATCGCTTGCATCTGCCGAGATATTGGACGGCGCGTAGCCTTGTGCCAGCGCGATGCCAAGGGTTTCCAGCTGGGTGGACATCGGCGGATAGATGGCCTGGTCACTGCCCTCTACCTGCCAGCCCAGTTCGCGCGCAAGGGCGGCGACACCGCCCATGAAGGTCCCGGCAATGCCGAGGATATGGAGTTTGGTCATGAGCCGCATTGTCGCCGATCGCCGGAGTTGCGGGCCATTCCACGCAACCGCCGACCGTGTTGTCAGGAAACCCCTACCGCACTGTCAGGAATTTCCTGATATGAGAACTGCGTCACATCCATCACCATGCTGAACGCCAGTCGCAGCACCCCTTTGGTCCTACTCCCCAAGAGGCCAAATCCCCAGGGAGCTCATGCTGTGGGGCTCTGAGCAAGCTCATTACTGGCGTTATTCTGCCCCGGTCGTCTTGTACGCCCGGGGTTTTTCTTTTGCGCAATCAATGGGTTGTGACGCCATGCCGGCCGCCGGCGCGCATCTGTGCGGGCCAGGCGTACTGCCGGGCCCACCCACCCCGGCTCAGCGACCGAGCGCGGTGCCGATACGCTCCAGCACTTCATCCAGCGTGCCCACCCCGTCCACGCGTGCCAGCTTGCCGCGCTGTTCGTAGAAACCGATCACCGGCGCCGTGGAGTCGGTATAAACCTGCAGGCGCTTGCGCACCGACTCGGGATTGTCGTCCTCGCGGCCCTCGGCCTTGGCGCGGCCGGCAATGCGCTCGACCAGCAATTCGCTGGCCACATCCAGCTGCACCACCGCATCCAGCGGCTGACCGATCTTGCCGAGCAGGTCGTCCAGCGCATTGGCCTGCGCCACGTTGCGCGGATAGCCGTCGAGAATGAAGCCCTTGGCGACATCGGCCTGACCAAGCCGCGCCTCCAGCATGCCGAGCAGGATCTCGTCGGAAACCAGATCGCCGCGTGCCATCACTTCCTTGGCCTTCAGGCCCAGCGGTGAG
This sequence comes from Xanthomonas sp. BRIP62415, assembly GCF_003993515.1. Taxonomy (NCBI): domain Bacteria; kingdom Pseudomonadati; phylum Pseudomonadota; class Gammaproteobacteria; order Lysobacterales; family Lysobacteraceae; genus Xanthomonas; species Xanthomonas sp. BRIP62415. The sequence goes on along the minus strand of NZ_QEZH01000031.1, from coordinate 115,532 downwards.
CCGGCGGCCACTTCGGCACGTAGCAGATCGCCGGTGGAAATATGCGGGATCCCAAACTTGTCTTTGAGACGTGTCGCCTGGGTGCCCTTGCCCGAACCGGGCGGTCCCAACAGAACCAATCGCATCAGTGGACTCCACTTTCGAATAAAAACGCGTTGCGGTTGGCGGCGTTAGACTCAGGTCTTCGCCAGCGCTGACCGTATGGTCGTGCAGCTTACCGCATCCGGGGAATGTCCCGGCACTGTCCCCTGCGCCATCGCCCATGTAAGGAGCCCGTCCCCTATGTCCACTGGCAACTTGCTGTACGCCCAATCCGGCGGCGTCACTGCCGTCATCAACGCCACCGCCGCCGGTGTGATCACCGAGGCGCGCGCACGCAAGGTCAAGGTACTGGCCGCACGCAACGGCATCCTGGGCGCCTTGCGCGAGGAGCTGATCGACACCTCGAAGGAGTCCGCCGCCACGATCGCCGCACTGGCGCAGACTCCGGGCGGCGCGTTCGGCTCGTGCCGCTACAAGCTCAAGTCGCTGGAAGAAGACAGTGCCAAATACGAGCGCCTGCTCGATGTGCTGCGCGCGCACGACGTGCGCTGGTTCCTCTACAACGGCGGCAACGACTCGGCCGACACCGCGTGGAAGGTCTCGCAGCTGGCCAAGGCCTATGGTTACCCGCTGCACTGCATCGGCGTGCCCAAGACCATCGACAACGATCTGGCGGTGACCGACACCTGCCCCGGCTTCGGCTCGGCGGCCAAGTACACCGCGGTGTCGGTCCGCGAGGCCGCACTGGATGTCGCCGCCATGGCCGACACCTCCACCAAGGTCTTCATCTATGAGGCGATGGGCCGCCACGCCGGCTGGCTCGCCGCCGCCGCAGGCCTGGCTGGCCAGGGCCCGGACGATGCACCGCAGGTCATCCTGCTGCCCGAGCGCGCCTACGACCAGGCGGTGTTTCTGGCCAAGGTCAAGCAGGTAGTGGAAAAAGTCGGCTGGTGCGTGGTCGTGGCCAGCGAAGGCATCCAGGACGCGCAGGGCCGTTTCGTCGCCGATGCCGGCGGCGCGACCGACTCGTTCGGCCATGCGCAACTCGGCGGCGTGGCCTCGTTCCTGGCCGCGCAGGTCAAGCAGGAACTCGGCTACAAGGTGCACTGGACGCTGCCCGATTACCTGCAGCGTTCCGCACGCCACCTGGCGTCAAAGACCGACTGGGAACAGGCCCAGGCCGTGGGCAAGGCGGCGGTGCAATACGCCCTCAAGGGCATGAACGCGGTGATCCCGGTGATCGAACGCGTCAGCGACGCGCCGTACCGCTGGAAGATCGTATCCGCCCCGCTGCACAAGGTGGCCAACCACGAAAAGAAGATGCCGCCCAGCTTCCTGCGCAAGGACGGCTTCGGCATCACCGAGCGCGCCCGCCGCTACTTTGCCCCATTGATCAAGGGCGAAGCGCCGCTGGCCTACGGCAGCGACGGCCTGCCCAAGTACGTGACGTTGAAGAATGTGGCGGTGGCGAAGAAATTGCCCGCGTGGGAAGGGTAAGCCACCCAAGTGCAGGCGCCCTCGCTGGCGCGTCTATGCCGGGACACCCACGCTAACCGGCGCCGGGCTGTCTGCGGAATCTCCGAATGCACTCTTTAACGAGCCGGCACCGCACGTGCGGATGGACGCCAGGCGCTACTGCCTTGCGCTGAGATAAGAAAGATCACGGCGACATTGCCAGATTGACCCCCAGCGTGATCCATCCACGTGGCGCTACCGCGTGGTCGCGCCCGACAACTATGTCGACGCTGGACGCCTTTCCCATCAGCCGGCGCATGCCAACTTGTGCGCCCTGCCCGTTGTGATCGTCTCCGGAGGCTTCGGCCAAGAGTGTCCATTTGGGCGTGAGTGTCCGCTCCAGCCCCACTCCCGCAGTGGTGGCATCGGACCCGGCATGCAGCGCGACGAAACCAAGGTTGACGTGAATCCGCGTGGCCGCATCTGCTCCAAGCGACCACGTCAGCGGGACGGTGAGATAGCGCGCGCGTTGCTGCGGTTCGTGCCAGGTACGCTGCAGCCCGACCGCTACTGCCAGCCCCCAGGCATGCTGCTCTGGATCACGCAGCGTGTGTTTGGCCCCTATATCGAACGCGGTAGATCCATGCCGGACATCGGTCACTCCTAAAGAAAATTCCGTACCCAGGACATTGCAGGCAGGTACCGCCGTGGCCGATGCACCACCTGGCGTTGCACGCCACCAGGCTTCCAGCTGGCATTGGCCACGCGGTGTCACCCCGGCATCGTCGACCACCATGCTCGCCGCCGCGCGCACGGGTACTGGGTGCCACAATGCGAAGAAGGCAAGCAGGCTTGGGGAGTATCGCAATACCTTCATAGACGTTCTCAAGACATCAGCGGAGTTGCTGCGCGACTCGGTATAGCGCCGAGCGCAGCGACAATCGTTGCCAGCGCGTATCAGATGCGGGCAATTGGCGTGCCGGGTCAGGAGTATATGCGTGGCACAAGCCGATGCCGACCACCGGCGCCGCGAACCTGCGGCACGCAGTTGCTTCGCAGTGGCGGTGGTCGCTCCCAATGCACGGGGCGGTAACCGTGCGCAACATGCAAGCTGGCGCGACTGTGTTTCTTAAAGCCTGAGCAATGGTTGGATCACTGCTTCGATGTGGATGCCACACAAGCCCGCGGCATCGATAGCAACACCGGCATCGCTCTATTGTCGATGCGCGTCACCCGCACGGCATGCGGCTACGGAGCGTCATGCCATGCGGACCTCTGTACCTCAAACAGCAGCAACACGCCCGCATCATGCCGCACCTGTCACTGACAGGCCTTGCCTTCCATCGTCTGCTGCGCCGCGAACATCGGTACCTGCGGGATCTTGCCGGCGGCGGCTTGTTGCTTGGCATCTTCCAGGTAGATGCGCGACTGGCCTTGGCCATCGAGCTGCGGCTTGGCATCCACCGGCTTGCGCCAGACGCGCACCACCGCCTGCTGCGCGGGGCAGGCGGCGCTGGGGACGCGGATCACATCGTTGAAGATCCAGCCAGACGCGACGCTGGGCGCGGCCTTGGCGAAATCCACGAAGCGTGCACGCGGCTGGCAGGTGGGACTGCTGCGCACCACCGACAACGTATACGGCTGCGCGGCATTGCCGGTGAACACGCCTTCCAGGCGCGCGCAGGCCTCGGGAATCTGGCGCAGGGTGTGCACGGCGCCGACCGCTTGCGCGGTGCCGGCTGGACGCTGCTTCAATTCCGGCGTCGGTTCGGCAGCGAGCGCTTGGGCGCTGAGCAAGACTGCAGCGATCGTCACGGCATATTTTGCGGCATGGTTCGACATCGTCACTCCTGGATCGGCTCGATCACGTTGGCCGCAGGCTGTCATGCCGCAACTGAACGACGCGCCAAAGCCGCAGTGGTGGCAGCGGCGCAAGCCGCGGCGCATACTCGCCCGCAATCCGGCCACCTGAACATCGCGACGCGCATTACGGTCCCCATGGCCGTCGAGTCCGTATTCGCCACTCCACTCGCTGCGTGCATCGCCCTTGGTTCGTCCGACCGGACGACATCCATTCTCTGGGAGGGGTCATGCTGGAACACTACGGGTTACTACTTGCGCTGGGCTGTGCAGTCCTGGCAATCGTTTATGGCGGTGTGTCGGCACGCTGGGTGATCGCGCAGCCGAGCGGCAATGCACGCATGCAGGAGATCGCCGCCGCAATCCAGGAAGGCGCACGCGCGTATCTCAACCGGCAATACCTCACCATTTCGATTGCCGGCGGCGTGCTGTTCGTCCTGGTCGGGTTGTTCCTGAGTTGGTACACCGCCGTCGGGTTTGCGATCGGCGCGGTGCTGTCGGGGTTGGCCGGCTATATCGGCATGAACGTGTCGGTCCGTGCCAACGTCCGTACGGCCGAGGCCGCGCGGCATGGCATCGGCCCTGCGATGGATGTGGCGTTCCGTGGCGGTGCCATCACCGGCATTCTGGTGGTCGGCCTGGGACTGCTCGGTGTCGCCGGTTACTACGCGCTGTTGCAAGCGGTAGGACTGCCGCTGGAGCGCAACCTGCATGCACTGGTGGGGCTGGCATTCGGCTCGTCGCTGATTTCGATCTTCGCGCGCCTGGGTGGCGGTATTTTCACCAAGGGTGCGGACGTGGGCGCAGACCTGGTCGGCAAGGTGGAAGCCGGTATCCCCGAGGACGATCCACGCAACCCGGCGGTGATCGCCGACAACGTGGGCGACAATGTCGGCGACTGCGCCGGCATGGCGGCGGATCTGTTCGAAACCTATGCAGTCACCGTGATCGCCACGATGCTGCTGGGCAGCCTGACGCTGGCCGAAACCGGGCCGCAGGCGGTGCTGTACCCGCTGGTGCTGGGTGGTGTCTCCATCATCGCTTCAATCGTGGGCGCCTCGTTCGTCAAGGTCAAAGCAGGCGGCTCGATCATGGGCGCGCTCTACAAGGGCGTGATCGTCTCCGGCGTGCTGGCCGCACTGGCCTACTGGCCGATCACCCAGTCGCTGATGCGCGACAATACGCATGGCGCCACCGCGTTGTATGCGTGCGCCTTGATCGGCCTGGTGCTCACCGGCCTGATCGTCTGGATCACCGAGTACTACACCGGCACCCAGTACAAGCCGGTGCAGCACGTTGCCGCAGCAAGCACCACCGGCCACGGCACCAACATCATTGCCGGGCTTGGCGTCTCGATGAAATCCACTGCGTTGCCGGTCATCGCGGTGTGCGCGGCAATCTGGGGCGCGTTTCATTTTGGCGGCTTGTACGGCATCGCGACCGCAGCGACTGCAATGCTGTCGATGGCCGGCATGATCGTGGCGCTGGATGCGTACGGGCCGATTACCGACAACGCCGGCGGCATCGCCGAAATGGCCGAGTTGCCGCCGGAAGTACGCAACATCACCGATCCGCTGGATGCGGTGGGAAACACCACCAAGGCGGTCACCAAGGGCTATGCGATCGGCTCGGCCGCGCTGGCTGCGCTGGTGCTGTTTGCCGACTACACGCATAACCTGCAGGCGGCCAATCCCGGCCAGGTATTCGCCTTCGACCTGTCCGACCACACCGTGATCATCGGTTTGTTGATCGGCGGCTTGATCCCGTATCTGTTCGGTGCGATGGCGATGGAAGCGGTGGGACGCGCGGCAGGCGCCGTAGTCGAGGAAGTGCGTCGCCAGTTCCGCGAGATCCCCGGGATCATGGCCGGCACCGCCAGGCCGCAATACGACCGCGCGGTCGACATGCTGACCCGCTCGGCGATCCGCGAAATGATCCTGCCCTCGCTACTGCCGGTGGTGGTGCCGGTGGTGGTCGGGCTGCTGCTGGGGCCGCGGGCACTGGGCGGATTGTTGATCGGCACGATCGTGACCGGCCTGTTCCTGGCGATTTCGATGACCACCGGTGGCGGGGCCTGGGACAACGCCAAGAAGTACATCGAAGACGGCCACTTCGGCGGCAAGGGCAGCGAAGCGCACAAGGCCGCCATCACCGGCGATACGGTAGGCGACCCGTACAAGGACACCGCCGGGCCGGCGATCAATCCGCTGATCAAGATCATCAATATCGTGGCCTTGCTGCTGGTACCGCTGCTTTGAGGGCGATGTGCCGCAAGCCGCGGGCTGACCGAAGGTGACGGGGCGGGGCCCGGAACGTGCCGACGCACGCGCCGGGTCCCATACGCCGCGCCAGGCCCGACGACTGCCTGCGGCGCTTACCTGACCACCGCGGACAAGCCTCATCGGCCTGCGCCTGCGATGCTGGCGTGCTGCATAGCTCGATCGCCAAAGCCGCGCCTGCCCCGCTGCTGCCCGGACGCAGTCACTGCACCAAGCAGCCCGCAGCGCAACAGCCTGCGGTGCGGCATGTACTCAAAGGCAACCGATCAGGCCGTCATAGATCGGCGGCGCGCCACCGGGCAGTGGCTCGAACAGCGGATTGTTCACCGACAGGGTGCGATACATCTCGTCCAGGCGCGTCCCGGCCTTCAGTGGCGCCGTGCAGCGCCAGACCCGGCTGTCCGAGCGCAGATACCCGCTTTGGGGGTCGACGCTGACCTCGCTGGCGCCGAAGGTCCAGATGCAGCTGCGCACCACCCCGCTCACCCGATGCACCGAGCAGCGGAAGCGCAGCGGCTGGTAGTCGCTGAATTCGCCGCCGCAAAAGGTATCGCCGCAGATCTGGTCGAAGTCGTGCTCCAGGCGCTGTTCCAGATCGACAAAGGCCTCCCAGCCCTCGCCGTTGGCGGGCCAGTCCACCGCGTCGACGAAGACCGGCGGTGACGCAGGCGTCGCCGCACCAGCGAGCTGGGCGGCACCGCAGAGCAGCAGCACAACAAGCAAACGCACAGGCTTGAACATGGCAGTTCCCGAGCAGTGGAGGAGCCTCCAGCGTGCGCCGCGCTGCGTGCCGCGTGGATCGGAGAGCTCCCCGGGATGAATGCGGGCTATGCCGCATGTGGCGGTCAGAACATTGCCCATTCAGTGTCGCTGCACCGCAACAGCCGAACGCGTAGAATCGCGCTCCACACACTAGATGACGTCTCGGGAGTTACGCGCATGGGTCTTGAACTGGTCACCTCCGGCAAGAATCTGCCGGAAGAAATCAACGTCGTCATCGAAATTCCAAAGGATTCGGAGCCGGTCAAGTACGAAGTGGACAAGGCCAGCGGCGCGATCTTCGTCGACCGCATCCTGTCCACCCCGATGCGTTACCCCTGCAACTACGGCTATGTGCCCAACACCCTGTGTGGCGACGGCGACCCGGCCGACGTGCTGGTGGTGCTGCCGCTGCCGTTGGTGCCCGGCTCGGTGGTGCGTTGCCGTCCGGTCGGCGTGCTGCGCATGAGCGATGAGGCCGGTAGCGACGAGAAGATCCTGGCGGTGCCGATCGAGAAGATCTTCTCCGGCTACGCGCATATCGAGGATATCGACCAGGTGTCCAGCCACTGGATGGAGCGCATCGGTCATTTCTTCGAGCATTACAAGGACTTGGAGAAGGGCAAGTGGGTCAAGCTGGATGGTTGGGGCGGCGCGGCCGAGGCCAAGCGCATCCTGGTGGAGTCGGTGGAACGCTATAATTCCGACGCACCCTGATTCAACGACCGTGATGCAGACCCGCAACCGCGGGGCGATCGGGATCACGCTTTTGGCGTGATCCCGGTGACCGCCAGCGGCAGATTGGGTACATTGCCGACAGCGTTTGGCCGGTGTCTGCCACCGGTGACTCTTGGGGAAGTGTCTTGCGTATTCTGTTTGTTGGGGACGAAGCCAGTCTTCCGTCCGAACTGAGCGACTACGTCGCTGATCTGGGTGATCAATGGCAGGTGCAGCAGGTGGCCGATGGTAATTCGGCCATCGAAGCGGCTGCGTTGTCGCCGTTCGATGCGGTCATCGTCGCCCCCGTCTTGCCCGATCTTACTTCCGCCACGCTGCTGGGGCAGATCCGTACACTGCGCCCGGACACCATCCGCATCGCCTTGATCGATGCCCGGGATGGCCAGCGCACGCCGCCGGCGCGCATCATTGGCGTGGCGCACCGCTTCCTGCCGATGCCGCTGGCCCCGGAAGTCCTGCTCGAAGCCATCACCAGCCTGGAAGAGCTGCGCGATCTGCTCAGCAATCCGCGTCTGCGCGCTGCGATCGGCCGGATCGAAAAACTGCCGTCGCCACCGCACCTGTATCTGAGCCTGATGCATGCCCTGGAAGAGGACGAAGGCACCGATGCGGCCGATATCGCCAAGCTGATCGCCGGCGATCCGGCGATTGCGGCCAAGGTACTGCAGCTGTGCAATTCGGCGTTCTTCTCCGGCGGCCGCAGCATCACCGATCTGCGCACGGCAGTGACCCGCCTGGGCGTGGCCACGCTGCGCGACCTGGTCCTGGCCAGCGAAGTGTTCTCGGTGCAGACCCTGACCCCGGCCGAGCGCAATGCGATGCAGCGCCGCGCCCTGCTCTCTTCGCGCCTGGCGGCCAAGGTGTTGCCGCCGACCAGCGCAGAACTCGGCTCCACCGCCGCCCTGCTGGCCGACATCGGCCTACTGCTGCCCGGTGTGCGCGACGAGCGCGAACCGGGCCTGGAAGGCGGTGACGATCGCCTGGGCCACACCGAGGCCGGCGCGTACCTGCTCGGCCTGTGGGGCCTGCCGATGCCGATCATCGAAGCGGTGGCCTTCCATCGCCACCCGCAGCGCTCCAGCCTGCGCAGTTTCTGGGTGACCGGCGCGGTGCATGTGGCGACCGCATTGGCCAGCGGCGAAACCGTGGACGAAGAGTACCTGTCCAAGGTCGGCGTGCTTACCCGCCTGCCGGCCTGGCGCGAACAGGCCGATACCTTGCTGGGGCTTGCCGAGGCCTGAGAGCAGTACCAGGTTGATGCAGCAGGAAAGGCGCGACGTGGTCGCGCCTTTTTCTTTGGCTGTTTGCGAAACGCCCACGCAGACATGGCGCAATGCGACTTGTCTGCGCATGCATCGCGGCGCTTGCGATCTGCACAGATATCGCAACATGACGCGCGCGGCGACGTGCAGCAAACCATCAAGCACGCTTGTCATCCCAGCGCGCGCAGCAGCTGATCAGGCAAGCAGGGACACAATGCACATGGCAGCAATAATGTTTGCCAGGCCTTGTTCCTTACTCGATCTCCGGAAACAAAAAAAAACGGGCCTTTCGGCCCGTTTTTTCTTTACGACACTTCGATGATCAGAAGCGCTGGTTGTACTGCACAAACAGGAAGCGGTCGTAGTCGAGCATCGGATCGATCGCAGCGGTGCTGCTGTTGGTGATCGAGTAGGTGATCGGTGGCTGCTTGTTCCAGATGTTGCGGGCACCAACGGTCACGCTGCCATCCCACGGAGCCTGCCAGGTAACCGAAACGTCCTGGTAGGAGATCGAGCCCTTCTTGTTGGAACCGGTGCCACCGGCCCAGCCCGGATTGGGCGTCTGGTAGTTCGGGTTGTTGCACTCGATACCTGCGGCTGCATCCCAGCAGTAATCACGGAAACCGCCGTAGTAGCGCAGGTTCCAGTTGGCCGACAATGCACCCAGCGACCAATCCAGACCCAAGGTGGCACGCACGCGCGGGAAGTTCCAGTAGCCAGCCGAGTTGGCCCATTCGGCGCCCGCTTCGGCCTGCGACTTGTAGGTCGCCAGGTAGTTGGTGTCCAGGTTGACGGCGAACTTGCCGTAGGCGGTTTCGGGCATGCGGTAACGCACGCCGAAGTTGTAGCCTTCGGTTTCCAGACGACCCAGGTTGACGTTGCCGCGGCTCAGCGTGGTGACCTGGCCGGTGACCGCATCGCGGCCGTAGTCGGCACAGTAGCTGGCCAGGCTGTTGAGGTAGCAGTTGTTCAACACATCATTGGCCGTCAGCGACGTAATGATGTTGGAGATCGAAATGCGGTACCAGTCCAGCGAGAAGTCCAGGCCCTGCACCCAATGCGGGCTGTACACCATGCCCACGGTGCGGGTGATGCTGTATTCCGGCTCGAGCTCGTCGTTACCCACGCCCGAGTTGAACGGCGCGTTGCCCTGCACGTCGCGACGCGTCACCGGGTTGCCCGCGGTATCGGTCTGACGGAAACCTGCCGGCAGGCCTTCCCCGGCGCAGCGTGCTGCCACGCCTGCATTGCCCAGCGAGCCGAAGGTCGCATCGCACGGATCGGTGAAGGTATCGAACGTCTGCGAACCGCCGCCGAAGGTGTCCGACAGCGTCGGCGCACGGAAACCGGTGCCGTAGGTACCACGCACCAGCAGGTCGTCGATCGGCTTCCAGGTGAAGCTGAACTTGCTGTTGGTGGTGTTGCCGAAGCGGCTGTAGTTGCTGTAACGCGCGGCCACGTCGAACGACAGTTCCTTGGCGCCCGGCAGATCCTTCAACACCGGGATCAACAGCTCCAGGTAGGCTTCGTTGGTCTGGTAGCGACCTTCGGTTGCCTGTGCAGCCAGGTCGGTGGTGTAACCGGCGCTGGACAGCTGATCCGGATAGTCGTAACCGCTGATTTCGCGGTGTTCGACGCCTGCGGCGAAGCCCAGTTCACCAGCCGGCAGGTCGAACAGGCCGCCGGTGACGTTGGCGGTCCACTGCTTGCTCAGGCTCTGCTGCGTGGACTGACCCAGCGCATTGATGTACTGCAGCGCGTTGGGCGTGGAGGCCGACGGGCCGCCCAGGATGTTGAACGGGGTGCACTGGCCCAGCGCATTGCTGGTACCCAGCGCGATCGGGGCCGCTGCGGTACCGCACTGCACCTGACCCTGCGCATTGAGGAACGACGGGCCCAGTGCCTTCTGCAGCGCCAGCAGGTTGATGTTGCCGCGCGAAACCTGCGTCACATCGTACTTGTTGTAGTTGAAGCCCACGTCCCAGTTCCAGCCGTGGCTGCCAACGTCGAACACGCCTTCCAGCGCCGCATCGAAGTGCAGGGTCTTGACGTTGCTTTCGGTGGTGCGCGGCAGTTCAACCGTGCGACGGAACCAGCTGTTGATGTCCTGGCCGATCGGGTTGTAGTAGCTGGCACCGCTGATCGCCACCGGGAACTGCGGCTGCGAAGAAGCCTGCAGCGGGTAGCCGGCAATCTGACGGTTCGAGTCGCGCTCGGAGTACATCGCCGTCGACTTGAAGGTGATGCTGTCGGTGATGTTGTAGCTGCCGGTGGTGAAGATCGACTTGTTGCGGCTGGACTGCTGCAACATCATCTGGTCGACGGAGTTGTAGTAGTCGTCGGTGGTGATGTCGTTGTGGTAGTTGGCGATGTTGCGCGAATCGGCGCCCACGCCACGGCCGTCGAACGAACCGGTGTGGTTGAGGATGTAGGTGTCGCCATTGGCGGTGAAGCGGCCCCACGGACCGGTCGCGCTCAGGCTGTCTTCGATATGGTTCGGGCCGGCCGAGTAACGGGTCAGCGCGCGATCCTTGGCCCACACCGGATCTTCGTTGGTGTAGTTGGCACCGAACACCAGCGAAGAGCGGTCGGTGGTGGTGCCGGCGGTGAAGGAGTACTGCTCCTTGGAACCGTCGCCACGGCCGTTCTGGCCGAAGTAGGCCGACGCTTCGGCACCGTCGTAGTTCTGGCGCAGGATGATGTTGACCACACCGGCCACGGCGTCGGAGCCGTAGATCGCCGAGGCGCCGTCCTTGAGGACTTCGATGCGCTCGATCAGCGAGCTGGGAATGGTGGACATGTCGGTCAGGCCGTTCAGGCTGCTGGTCCAACGCTTGCCGTTCACCAATACCAGGGTGCGGTTTTCATTCAGGTTGTACAGATTGACGTACTGTCCGCCCTGCTCCGAATCGGACGTCAGCACGGCAGCCTTGCTGTAGGACTGCGTACCGGCAATCGACAGGTTCTGCAGGATGTCACCAACGCTGACCAGGCCCGACTTCTGGATGTCCTGCTGAGAGACGGTGAACACCGGCTGTGCGGTTTCGACGTCGACCGAGCGGATGCGCGAGCCGGTGATTTCGATGCGGTCCAGCGTCGTGGTCGACGGGGCGGACTGCTCTTGTGCATTGGCGGCAAAAGCCGGCGTCAACGCGATCGCAATACCGGCGGGCAACAGGCCCAGCCGCACTGCGGAGGTGCGAAGGTTCATCAATCTCTCCAGGGTTCGTTAGTGGCGCGTTAAGCGCCCCTGTGCAAATTACGATTGCGTGAACATCGTCGCTTTGCGCGTCACGTTCCGTGGCTTTGCCGAATCTGGCGGATTTGTCGTTTGGTCCCGGTAATGCGATGCGGAGACTCCAAAACGCGCGCGAAACGCACGCGCGAAGCTGCAGCAATTGTCGAAGCCGCTTGCGGCCGCAACCTCACCGATCATCATCGAGGTATCGCGCAGCAGATCGGAGGCGCGCTCCAGGCGCAGACGTGCCGACAGGGCCTGCGGGCTTTCCTCGTACAGGCTCTGGAACGTCTTGGACACATACCAGCTGGAGAAGTTGGTCAGCTGCGCCAGCTCGGCGATGCGCACCACGCGGTCACTGTTGCCTTCCAGATACAGCCGGGCGCGTTGCATGCGACCGAACACCTGACGGCGACGGCTGCGCGAACGGCCCGGGCAGCGCTGCTCCTGCGCGATGAAGTCGCGCTGCATCGCGGCCAGATGCAGCAACAGGGGGCGTGCCGACGCACTGCCGCTCTGTACGGCCGCGTTGCGCCACAAGCGCAGTGCAATCCGCAGATCGCCACGCGACAGCTGGCTGCGCCCCGGATACAACGTGGCGTCGGTCAGTTCGGCCAGGGATTGCAGGCTGTCGCCATCGAGGCTGACGCCGACACAGAGCGCACTGCGGTCGGCCTGTACGGTGGGATGCGATTCCTTGTCGAAGGCGATCCAGTCGCCGGCGCGCAGACGGAAACGCCCTTCCTTGGACTCCACCCAGGCGCGGCCGCGCAACTGCACCCACAGCGTGAAGGTGGCGGCGGCAGTGCGGATACTGCCCAGGCGCGAGACGGCCAGACAGGTCGTCGACGTCGGCTCGCTGGTGCCGTCCAGTGAGAGTGCGAGCCCGCGATCTGCGGTGATGACCTGTTGCATGGTGGCAGCCCCCTGTACAAAAGAGGGCGTAGTGTTTTGCCGAATCTGGCGTGAGTCAGGAAGTTCCGACGAAGGTCTGCCGAAATTGCGACGAAGTCTTTCCGAAGAACTTACGAGGCGATTTTTCTCAGCACGATCAACAGGTTGGATACCACACCCAGGGGCGTTGCCATGCGTTCCGGCAACGGCATGAAGGCGATCGAACTGCCATCTTCTTCCGCCAATGCCACATACAGCGCGCCGCTGCGCTGATCCACGCTGAAGCCGTTGATGGTGGTGTACTTGGCCGCATCCAGGCACCGCCCGGCGCCGGCGCGCAGGTCGCTGTCGTGGGTGGCACAGGTGTCGGTGGACGACAGGTAATGCAACTGGCCTCGCGCACCGGGCGCCCAGCTGCGATAACGCCAGCGCGATGGCTGCTGCGGATCGACTTGCTGCAAGGTGTCGGCCGCCAGCGACGGGGCGACCTGCCATAACCCGCCGCCGGTCAGGCGCGTCAGCAATACCTGGCCACCGACGCGATCCAGCCGCAACTGCGAGACGTCCTGCAGCGACGCCAGCGCGCGCCAGGGAGAGCTGCGTCTGTCGTAGAGCGTGGCAAAGGTGCGCCCGTCATCCGCTGCGGCCACGACCAGCAACCGGTCGGGATCGGGAAGATGGATCGCCTGCAACGGTCGCGCCTGCGGCACCGGCAGCCGCAGCACCCTGCCCGTGCCTGGGGTCACTTCGAACAAGGCCGCATGCCCTTGCGCATCGCTGCCGCTGACCAGTACGCGTTGCGAGTCGGCCGACCAGTCGGCGGCCTGCCGCGCATCCGGCCGCAGGCCTTCGATCAGGCGCACCGAGCCAGGTTTGCCGACATCGCCCCACCACAGGCCGTACGCACCGGAGCGGTTGGAGGCAAAGATCAGCTGGTGCCCGTCCGGCGCGATCATCGGCTGGTCGTCGCGCCCGCTGGAGGGAAACAGCCGGCGGCGGATGTAGCCGCCATTCATGGGGTCGTGAATGACCTGATACACGCCAAATTGCGGTTTACGCTGCACGAACACCAGATGGCCATGCGCCACATCCGGCGCCTGCGCATCGTCCACACCAAGGTCATGCAGGCTGCGGTCGACCAGATCGAGCCGGTAGAGCCGCGCCTCGCTGTCCACACGACGCCCGAAGATCAGGCCGCTGCCGTCGGGCAACCAGCTCCAGCCGCGGACATCCGCGTTGTCATGGGTCAGCCGTTCGGCGGTTCCGCCGCTTGCCGGAATGCGCCACAGGTCGCCAAGCTGCGGATTGCGCAGAAACACGATCCAGTGGCCGTCCGGCGAATAGCGCGGCGTGTAGTCGAAGTCGCTCGGCTGCGCGCTGTAGCTCAGCGGCTGCCATTGACCGGTTTCCAGATCCAGCCGCCGCATGTGCGGCGCCCCGTGCGCGCCGGTCATGCTGCCGAACAGCAACGCACGGCCGTCTGGCGACCAGCTGAAACTCAGCATGTCCGCGCCGTCGCAGCGCGCCACCTCGCGCGCGGCAGCCGGGCCGCTGGCGGCGGCAATCATGACGCGGCAGCCGCCATCGGGCGCCTGCCGCGAGAAGGCGATCTCGCGCCCGTCCGGCGACCAGGCCGGCAGCCGATCGGAGATGCCGGCCGTCGGCGTATCGAGCACGCGCGGATAGGCGTTGTTGGTGGTCTTGACCAGGATCGAGGTGCCTGCGCGATCGCTGGTCAGCGAGGCGTAGGCCACCATCGCCCCGTCCGGCGACAGGCTGGGCGTGAGATCGAAACCGCCGCCTGCAGTGATGATCTGATACGGGCGCTTGGGGCTGCCCAGCACTGCCGAGGCCGCGGCGGTATCGCTGGCTGGCGCACGCATCCACAGCGTCCGTGCCGCCAGCCCCAGCACCACCAGCAAGGTCACGCCGGCCACCGCCAGTGCCATCCAGCGGCGCCGCTGCGCGGCCGCCGGTGCGGACCGAACCAACGGCAGCGGCTGCCGAGTTGCCGCGTCACGCTCCAGGGCGGCAGCGGCCGCGATGCCGGCCGTGGGATCGCGATCCTCAAGTACTGTGCTCGATACCGTTGCCACCGATGGGCCCGCGGCGGTATCGGCGGAGCTGTCCGAGCGTTGCTCCCACGCCACCGGCGCCAGCAGGCGATAGCCGGTCTTGGCGATGGTCTCGATATGCTCGAAGCGCTGGCTGCCATTGCTGGCCAACGCCTTGCGCAATTGCGTGACCGCCTGGGTCACCACGTCGTTGGTCGGCAAGGTGTCGGGCCAGACCTCGGCCAACAACTGCTCGCGGGTCACCACCTGGCCCGGCTGCCGCGCCAGCGTCAGCAACACCGCCAGGGATTTCGGCGCCAGACGCGCGGCGCGCCTGGCGCCGGGCGCATGCACTTCGCGCGAGGCAACATCGACCACGCACTGGCCGACACGCAACCGGCCCGATGGCATCGCATTAGTGTGAGGAACACTCATCGGCAAGAACACGCACCGGCATGCAAGGACTACAAAGAACGCATCACGCACTTCGCGCGAAGCGCCAAATTCAGCAAAGGACCACAACCAACTGTGTCATGCATCCATTTGGTGCAAATTTTACTCTATGCCCCGTTGCTTCCCTACTACAGGTGGCGACGTCAGGCTCTCTCTCTCTCGCCGACGAATTCAAATAATTACGATGTCCCCTTCGCGCCTCTGGCGCGATTTTTTTATCTGCGATTCAGAAAAATGCGCTGAAATGCTTGCCGGCTGTAACCGCTTGCAATGCAGTCGCAGCGCGGCACTTGCGCACCACGCTGCGATCTGCCTAAGCCGAAGCTGAATTTTTCTTAAGCGAACTATCGGCCCGCTGCAACGCAACATTGCTGGCGCGTGTCAGGTGGCGCGATACACCTGCGCACCCTGCGCCAGGAACTGCGCCGACTTTTCCTCCATTCCCGCCGACAAGGCATGCGCTTCGCCCATACCGTGCTCGGCCGCGTAATCGCGCACGTCCTGGGTAATCTTCATCGAGCAGAAATGCGGCCCGCACATCGAGCAGAAGTGCGCCAGCTTGTGCGCGTCCTTGGGCAGGGTTTCGTCGTGGAACTCCTTGGCCTTTTCCGGATCCAGCCCGAGATGGAACTGGTCATCCCAACGGAATTCGAAACGCGCCTTGCTCAAGGCGTTGTCGCGCACCTGCGCACCGGGATGACCCTTGGCCAGGTCCGCGGCATGCGCGGCGATCTTGTAGGCCATGATGCCGTCGCGTACGTCCTGCCGGTTGGGCAGGCCCAGGTGCTCCTTGGGCGTGACATAGCAAAGCATCGCGGTGCCGAACCAGCCGATCATCGCCGCACCGATCGCGCTGGTGATGTGGTCGTAGCCGGGCGCGATATCGGTGGTCAGCGGCCCCAGCGTGTAGAACGGCGCCTCGCCGCATTCGCGCAGCTGCTTGTCCATGTTTTCCTTGATCAACTGCATCGGCACATGCCCCGGGCCTTCGATCATGGTCTGCACATCGTGCTTCCAGGCGATCCTGGTCAGCTCGCCCAGCGTTTCCAGCTCGCCGAACTGCGCTGCGTCGTTGGCATCGGCAATGCAGCCCGGGCGTAAGCCATCGCCCAGCGAAAACGCCACGTCATAGGCCTTCATGATCTGGCAGATGTCTTCGAAGTGCGTGTAGAGAAAGTTTTCCTTGTGGTGGGCCAGGCACCACTTGGCCAGGATCGACCCGCCGCGCGAGACGATGCCGGTAACCCGTTTGGCAGTCAGCGGCACATAGCGCAGCAGCACACCGGCATGGATGGTGAAGTAGTCCACGCCCTGCTCGGCCTGTTCGATCAAGGTGTCGCGGAAGATCTCCCAGGTCAGCTCTTCTGCGCGCCCGTCGACCTTTTCCAGCGCCTGATAGATCGGCACCGTGCCGATCGGCACCGGCGAGTTGCGGATGATCCATTCGCGGGTCTCGTGGATGTGCTTGCCGGTGGACAGGTCCATCACCGTGTCGCCGCCCCAGCGGATCGACCACACCAGCTTTTCGACCTCTTCTGCAATCCCGGACGACACCGCGCTGTTGCCGATGTTGGCGTTGATCTTGGTCAGGAAATTGCGACCGATGATCATCGGCTCGCTTTCCGGGTGATTGATGTTGTTGGGCAGGATCGCGCGGCCGCGGGCGATTTCCTCGCGGACGAATTCCGGCGTGATGCGGTGCTGGATCGCAGCGCCGAAGGCCTCGCCCGGATGCTGCTTGCACAGGATCGCGTCGGTCACCGCTTCCAGGCGCTGGTTTTCGCGAATCGCCACGAACTCCATTTCCGGGGTGATGATGCCGCGCCGCGCGTAATGCATCTGGGTGACATTGGCACCGTCGCGTGCCACGCGCGGCAGGCGCCGCGCAGGAAAACGCACGGCATCCAGGCGCGCATCGTGCTCGCGGCCGCGGCCGAAGCTGGAACTCAGGCCGTCCAGCGCCACGGTATCGTCGCGCTCGGCAATCCAGCGCGCGCGCAGCGGCGCCAGACCGGCGGCAAGATCGATCGCCGCGTGCGGGTCGGTATATGGCCCGGAGGTGTCATAGACACTGAGCGGCGCATTGTCCTCACCGCCGAACAAGGTGGGGGTGCGGGTCAATGCGATCTCGCGCATCGGCACCTGCAGATCGGCGCGCGAGCCCTGCACGAAGATCTTGCGGGACCCTGGAATCGGCTGGGTCACAGCCTCGGACAGCGACTGGGCTTGTTGCTGCAAAACGGTAGGCGCGGCATTCATGGCGTTCGTCCTGTGTGCTGGAAAACCAGCACCCACGGCGCTGGCTCTGCGAAGGAGTCGCAGGCGGACGAAGCGGCGGCGCTCAATGGCGATGCGCCCGTGCACGGCACGGACCATCGCATCTAACGAAGCTTCCCTACGCCGGTATCAGCCGGATCAGGTTCGAAGGGACTATCTCAACCGCAGCGCACTGCGGTACCCCCACTTCGGCGGCGATTAAACCACATCGCACCCTGCGCGGCTAAAAAATGTCGCCAGCTGTCGGCACCGCGCTCGACGATGAGATGCACGCTCGGTGCAGGCCGCTGCGTGCAGCGGCCGCGCTCGCCTGGCGATGACCAACGCTGCGTTGTCACCTTCGGCAGCGACCGTTGTCCGTGTATGGCAGCGCAGGTCGGCAGCACACGCGCAGCGTCGCTGCGGCGCTACAAGAGCGCCCTCGCACTGCACGCCTCGCACTGCAACACAACGCGCATTCGCGAACAGCGCGTCTGCCAACGCGTTCGATTCGGCCTGGGCCATCCCGGGATGCTGCAGCCACACGTAGACGCCCAGCGCTTCTGATCGCACCCATGACCCGCCGGTCCGCTGCCTGGACACGCCGGTTGTCACAACGACCACTTTTGGGAAGTCGTTGTCCACGTGCCAGGACTGCCACGTCACCGGCCGCCTGGCACGCAGCAGCGCGGTGGTGCCATGCACGGACATTTCCACGGCACATCACACCGCTAGCCTGCAGTCACCACAACAAGAAACTGCTCTCTCTCCCTGCCGCCGATCTTCGGCGGCTTTTTTTTATCCACTTGCCACAGCTATCGCCGGTTCGTTATCTTTCTGTGAAACAGGGGAATGGATGACGCAGATGCAAGGGATGCACCGGTTTGGCTGGGCAGCGATGCTGCTGATGGGGGTTTTTTCAGGGACTGCGCAGGCCGCGTCCCCGCCGCCTGTAGAGGCCTTCGTCGAATCCGGCCCGATCTCCTCGCCGGCGATGTCGCCCGATGGGAAGCATCTGGCGGTCAGCGCGGACCTGGGCGATGGCAACTACGCGCTGGTGGTCTACCGCATTGCCGGCATGCAGTCCACCACGATGCTGCGCCTGCCGCGCTATGAATTGCCGGTGCGCATTGCCTGGGTCAGCGACCGCCGGCTGGTGATCGGCAAGGGGCGCAAACTCGGCTCGCTGGAAGAGCCCATGCCGATGGGCGAGATCATCGCCACCGATCTGGATGGCAGCAATCAGCGCTATGTGTACGGCTACCTGCAAAGCACCCGCAACGCGGGGCTGGAGCGCGGGTTCGGCTATATCGAGGGCCTGCCGAGTCGCCGCAACGGGCACTTCTACATGCGACGCCTGTCGCTGGACTCGCGCCACTCGATGCTCTATGACGTCGACGCCAGCACCACTACCCATCGCCTGATGGCAGACGTCGACGTCCCCGATCTGCGCTTCGTGCTCGACCACGATGGTGTGGCGCAATACGCGTACGGCACCGACGACAACGATAACCCGTTGCTGTTCCGCCGATCGGGCAATGGCTGGTCGCCGATGTCCCAGGTCCAGGCCAACTGGCGACCGATCGCATTTGCACGACAGCCGGGCCGCGTCTACGGCTGGTATAGCGAGGCCGGTGGCCCTGCAGTCCTGGTGGCCAGCGATCCCGACGGCCAGCAGCGCAGCGTGCTCGCGTCGGACCCGTTCTACAGCGTGGACGATCTGCAGTGGGGTCCGGCGCCGCAGACGCCATTTGCTGCACGACTTGGACCAGGGCGACCGACGCTGCGCTATTTCGAGCAGGACACTGCCGAAGCGCAACTGCACCGGAGCCTGAGCCAGACCCTGGCCGGCCAGTACGTGGACTTCGTCAATTTCACCGAGGACGGCAGCAGCCTGCTGCTACGGGCCTATAGCGACCGCGATGCAGGTGCCTGGTACATCTTCGACCGGCCGAGCAACACGCTGAAACTTGTCATCAAGGCACGCAGTGCATTGCCGGCGGCGCAGATGAACGAGCGGCGCATGGTGACGTTTCAGGCCAGCGACGGGTTGATCCTGGACGGCGTGCTCACCGTCCCCGGCACCGCCGCACGCGGTGAACGGCTGCCGATGATCCTGCTGCCGCACGGTGGCCCGCATGCAGATGGCGATGGCTGGGCCTTCGATACCGACGCCCAGTTCCTGGCCAGCCGCGGCTATCTGGTGCTGCAGGTCAATTACCGCGGCGGCCTGGGGCGTGGCAACCGGTTCGAGCGCGCCGGGTATCGCCAATGGGGCGAGCGTATCCAGGACGATCTGGTCGACGGCGTTCGCTGGGCAGTGGGCCAGGGACTCGCGGATCAGACGCGCATCTGCAGCTATGGCGCCAGCTTCGGCGCGTATGCCGCCATGATGGTGCAGGTCAAGGCGCCGGAGTTGTTCCGCTGCGCGGTGGGCGTGGCCGGCATCTACGACCTGCAGATGATGTACAGCAAGGGCGACATCAATCGCAGCGACTACGGGCTGAATTATCTGGAGCGCGCCATTGGCCGTGATACGGCTGAACTGGCGGCGCACTCCCCGGTGATGCTGGCTGATCGCATCAAGGTACCGGTGCTGCTCGTGCACGGCGAAGAGGACGAGCGAGCTCCCTTCGCACAGGCCAAGAGCCTGCGCGCGGCATTGACGCGCAGCGGCAACGCGCCGCAATGGATGTCCGTTCCCAAGGAGGGACACGGTTTCTACAAGGAGGCCAACCAGATCACGTTCTATCGCACCCTGGAACGTTTTCTTGCCGAGCAGTTGGGTGGCGACACTGCGACGGCGACGTCCAGTGCCGTATCCGCCGCGCCGCAGTGACGCGGCGCGCTAGTCCAGCGTATAGCCCACCCGCAAACCGCCCCAGTGCCTGCGGCCGACGTAGATCGGCACCGACAGGTCGAACATGATCTGGCCGGTGTCGCGGCGGTAGACCTGCAGGCGGTACGGGTCGGTGTGCGCGCCCACGCTGCGGCCGACACGGTCGGTGAACTTGCGCTTGGTGCGGTTGCCGATCAGATCGCGTTTGGGATCGCCGGTCAGCGGCTGGGTGAAGCGCAGGTTGTGCGTGGGCACATAACCATCGGGATTGGCGCAGATCGCGAACACGATCCAGGGATGCGCATCCAGCAGCGGCTCCTGCAAGGCAGGCAACACCGCGTCGCAAAGCGCATCGAAGTCGGTGCTGAACTTGGCGGGCTCCACGCCGGCAATCGGCGTGTAGGTGCGTGCGAACAGCGCCGCTTCGTCGATCTGGCCGCGTGCGATGGCCTGCGCCAGGGCGGTGCCGATGCGAGCGGCGGCGGCCACGGCGAGTTCCTTGACGCGCGCGTGGCGGGGAACTGCCAGCGGATCGGCCGGCAGACGGAACAGGCCCACGCAGTCGCGCAGCGTCTCGGTGCCGCGCTCCAGCGCCTCGCTGCGTTCGGCCACGTGCGCGGCATGCTGCAGGTTGCTGCGACCTAGCGCCACCACGCCATCGACGGCACGTTCGATGCCGCGAATCTCGCCGTCCTGCGCCTGGATCCGCCCGGCCACCGTGGTCATCGCGCTGCTGGCCTGGCCGAGCACGCGGGTGATGCCATCGAGCACCGCTTCGGTGCCGCGCGCCGAGGCCGCGCCCTCGCCCACCGCGGCGCTGGTTTCGGCCAGGATCGCGCGCACGTCGCGCGCTGCCGCTGCGGCCCGTTCGGCCAGGCGGCGGATCTCGGTGGCGACCACCGCAAAGCCGCGCCCGGCATCGCCGGCGTGCGCCGCTTCGATGCTGGCGTTGATCGACAGGATATTGGTCTGGAACGCCACCGAGTCGATGACTTCGATGACCTCGCCGGCACGCGCCGCACGACGTTCCACCTCGTGCATGGCCTGGCCCAGCGCATGTGCGGCAGCGACGCCCTGACGTGCGCTTTCGTCGGCGCTGGCGGCCAACGCAATCACCTGCGCCAGATCGGCGTTGACGTCCTGCAGGCTCGCAGCAAGGCGCTCCACCGCCGTGCGCGCGCCATCCAGCGCGTCGGTCTGCGCCTGCGACTGACGTACCATCTCGTCGTTTTCGGCCACCAGCGGCGGCACTTCGGCAGCGATCTGCACCGACAACGCCACTGCCTGACGGATCGCTTCGGCCAGATTGCCGAAGCCGGCCTGCAGCCGGCGCCCCATGTCGGTCTCAGACAGACCGGGCGGCAGCAACAGCTCCAGCTCGCAGCCGGCCAGTGCCTGGGCGGTGCGCTCGAGTACGGTGCGGTCTTCATGCTCGGCCTGCAGGCGCGCCACCAATGGCTGCAGCAGCGGCGAGATCGGCACCGGCCGGCTGTCTTCGGCCAGACGGGTGGCTTCGCGCAGCAGGATCGCGGTTTCCACATGCGGCAACGACAGCATCCAGCCCCCGTGCTCGCGGTCGCGCACATAGCGCACGCGCCGGGCCGGGTCGTCGCCGGGGGCGGCCCATACGCCGTCTTCGCCGGCCAGATCGGCTGCACTCAATCCCCACACCACCGACACCGGCGCGCCCTGCAGCTCGCTGGCGGTCTTGCCCAGGACGTCCAGGCCTGCGCGGTTGCAGGCCACCACGCAGGCCTCGGCCGATAGCCGCAGCAGCGCGACAGGTGCATCGGGGAGCAGCGCCGCCTGCGTTTGCGACGGCGGACCGGGCTGTTGCATCGAGCTCATGGGCGTTCCTAATCCATCACCATCATTAGCGGCGCGTCGCAGCTGCAATTGAGCAGCGCCATGCATCCGCAGGCGCCTGCTCAGTAACCGGCGGCCTGCCCGTCCTTGCGGCTTTCCGAGGCGCCGTAATACACCCCGCTGGCCGGATCACGCGCGATCGCCTGATATCCGCCATACGGGCCATCGGCAAAGATCACCCGGTGGCCCTTGCGCATCAGCGCGCGAATGGTGTCGTAGGAGAAGCCGGTTTCCAGATTGACCTCGCCGCCATCGCTCATCGCGGTGGCCTGGCCGGTCGGCTCGGTGGAGCCTTCGTGCTGGATGCGCGGCGCGTCACCGGCTTCCTGCAGATTCATGTGGAAGTCCACCAGGTTCATCACGATCTGCACGTGGCCCTGCGGCTGCATCGCCCCGCCCATCACCCCGAAGCTCAGCCACGGCTTGCCGTCCTTGGTGACGAAGGCGGGAATGATGGTCTGGAACGGCCGCTTGCCCGGCGCATAGCCGTTGGGGTGATCCTTCTTCAGCACGAACATCTCGCCACGGTCCTGCAGGATGAAGCCCAGCCCCGGCGGGGCCATGCCGCTGCCCATGCCGCGGTAATTGGACTGGATCAACGACACCATCATGCCGTCGGCATCGGCCACGGTCATGTAGATCGTGTCGCCCTCTTCCAGCTGCTTGGGCGTGCCCGGCTGCACCTCCTTGAGCGCCTTGTCCATGGAGATCAGCGCGCGACGCTGCGCGGCGTAGTCCTTGGAAATCAGCCTGGCCAGCGGTGCCGGCTGGAACGCCGGGTCGGCATAGAAACGCGCGCGGTCGGCGAAGGCCAGCTTCTTGGCTTCGGTGAACAGGTGCACGTGCTCGGCCGAGCCGTACGGGATCTTGGAGAAGTCGTAGCCCTCCAGGATGTTGAGCATCTGCAGCGCGGCAATGCCCTGGCTATTGGGCGGCAACTCCCAGACATCAACGCCACGGTAGTTGGTGGACACCGGCTCCACCCACTCGCCGGTGTGGCTGGCCAGATCCTCGTAGCTCAGGTAGCCGCCATTGGCCTTGAAATAGGCGCCGATGGTGCGGGCGATATCGCCCTTGTAGAACGCATCGCGGCCGCCTTCGGCGATCTGCTGCAAGGTGTTGGCCAGGTTGGGGTTCTTCCACAGCTCGCCCTTGCGCGGGGCATGGCCGTCGATGGTGAACTGCTCCTTGAAGCCGGGGTATTGCGACAGGCGCGGCACCGAGCGGTCCCAGTAATAGGCGATGGTCTCGGCCACCGGATGGCCTTCCCGGGCATAACGGATGGCCGGGGCCAGGTTCTGCGCCATCGGCTTGCGCCCGAAGCGCTCATGCAACGCGAACCAGCCATCCACCGCGCCCGGCACCGACACCGGCAACGGGCCGGTCGGCGGAATGTCTTTCAACCCGCGGCGCTGGAACTCGGCCAGGGTCAGCGACTTCGGCGAGCGGCCCGAGCCGTTGTAGCCGTAGAGCTTGCTGGTCTTGGGATCCCAGACTATGGCGAACAGATCCCCGCCCACGCCGTTGCCGGTCGGCTCCATCAGCCCCAGCGCGGCATTGGCGGCGATCGCCGCATCCACCGCCGAGCCGCCGCTCTTCATCACATCCAGCGCGATCTGGGTGGCCAACGGCTGCGAGGTCGCCGCCATTGCGTGCGGGGCGATGACTTCCGAGCGGGTGGCAAACGGCTGCCCGGTGATCCGGTCGGCAGCACTCAGAGGTGGCGCAAGCAGCGCCAAGGCAGACACCAACAACACAGGTACGCGACGCATGACAGACGATCCCCGAAACACCACATGTGAGTGGTCAACCATACCAGCGGGTCAGGCCACATCGTTCGGCACGCACTGCCTGTCAGCACAAATGCCGCGCATTTAGTGACGCGTAGCGCCTGCCGCTGGCCCGTACCGATCCGGTTTCAACAGCAACCATGCTGCTGCCACGCGGTTTTGCGCGACACAGCGCCCATTGACGCGGCCGTTTCACGCGCAAGGGTTGACACCCCACCAGCAGCGATGGTTATCTCGGTCTCATGCCGCACCGCCACACCACCTCGAACGCCCCAGTGTCCGCACCCATCGGTGCGTCGGCAGCGTCGCTTCTCGTGCTCGTACTTATTACCTCGCCAACCGGTGCGGGACGGGACTTCGTGTAGGCAACAGACACACAAGGCTTCGATCAGACCCCGCACCGGCAACGGCGCGGGGTTTCGCGTTTCAGGGACCACCAAAAGTTTCGAATGACATGAACGACATCACTGACATCGCCGCAATGCCCATCACGCGTGCCCACCGGCGCGCTGGTGATTGCGCGTGCATGCGCAGTGCCATCGTCCATCCCCACTTTGCCTGGCCGGCCAGTGTCTGCACCGCCGGCTGATTTCTTTCCCACTGCCAAACCCCGCAAGGACTACTCCATGAGCAACGACACCCAACCGAAAATCGCGATCATCGGCTACGGCAGCCAGGGCCGCGCGCATGCGCTGAACCTGCGCGATTCCGGCTTCGACGTCACCGTCGGCCTGCGTGCCGGTGGCCCGACCGAATCCAAGGCCCAGGCCGACGGCTTCACCGTGGTGGCGCCGGCCGAGGCGGTGAAGAGTGCCGACCTGGTCGCGATCCTGACCCCGGACATGGTGCAGAAGAAGCTCTACGAGGAGGTCATCGCCCCGAACATGAAACAGGGCGCCTGCCTGCTGTTCGCGCATGGCCTGAACGTGCATTTCGACATGATCACCCCGCGCGCCGACCTGGACGTGGTGCTGGTCGCACCGAAGGGCCCGGGCGCGCTGGTACGTCGCGAGTATGAAATCGGTCGCGGCGTGCCGTGCATCTACGCGGTCTACCAGGACACCAGCGGCAAGGCCGAGCAGTTCGCGCTGACCTATGCCGGCGGCCTGGGCGGGGCGCGTGCCAACATCATCAAGACCACCTTCAAGGAAGAGACCGAGACCGATCTGTTCGGCGAGCAGGCGGTGCTGTGCGGCGGCGCCTCGTCGCTGGTGCAGGCCGGTTTCGAAGTATTGGTGGAAGCCGGTTACCAGCCGGAGATCGCGTATTACGAAGTGCTGCACGAACTGAAGTTGATCGTGGACCTGTTTTACGAAGGCGGCATTACCCGCATGCTGGAATTCGTATCCGAAACCGCGCAATACGGCGACTATGTCAGCGGCCCGCGCGTGATCGACGCCAGCACCAAGGCGCGCATGAAGGACGTGCTGACCGACATCCAGAACGGCACCTTCACCAAGAACTGGGTGGCCGAATACGAAGCGGGCCTGCCGAACTACACCAAGTTCAAGCAGGCCGATCTGGAGCACCCGATCGAGGAAGTGGGCAAGAAGCTGCGCGCCAAGATGGTGTGGCTCAACGGGCAGCAACAAGCCGCCGCCGCACCCGCGAATCAACAAGCGGCGTAATGCCGCCGCACCCCCACCGCTAACACCGAAGGTCCGCAACGCATGAACACCTCCGCACACAGCACGCCCCGCAACGGCGCGCGCTGGCTGACGCAGGCCCTGGAAGCCGAGGGCGTGGAAACGCTGTTCGGTTATCCGGGCGGCACCATCATGCCGTTCTACGACGCCCTGGTGGATTCCAGGCTCAAGCACATCCTGGTCCGTCACGAACAGGGCGCCGCCCTGGCCGCCAACGGCTACGCCCGTGCCAGCGGCCGGGTCGGCGTGTGCGTGGCCACCTCCGGCCCGGGCGCGTCCAATCTGGTCACCGGCATCGCCGATGCGATGCTCGATTCGGTCCCGATGGTGTGCCTGACCGGCCAGGTCGCCACGCCGCTGCTGGGCACCGATGCGTTCCAGGAACTGGATGTGTTTGGCATGACCATGCCGATCGTCAAGCACAGCTTCCTGGTGCGGCGCGTGGAGGATCTTCCGGGCATGGTGCGCGAAGCGTTCCGCATCGCGCGCGAGGGGCGTCCCGGGCCGGTCCTGATCGACCTGCCCAAGGACGTGCAGATTGCCGACGCGTCGCATCTGCCCGATCACGTGCCGGCGGCGGTGTTGCCGCCCCCGGCGCCGGAAGATGCAAAACTGGCACAGGCCCTGGCGGCCATCGCCAGTGCCGAACGCCCGGTGGTGTACGGCGGTGGAGGCATCGCCCTGGCCGGTGCGGTGGAGGCATTCCGGCGCTTTGTCGAAGCCACCGGCATTCCCACCGCGCTGACCTTGCGCGGCCTGGGCGCGTTGCCGCATGCGCATCCGGATTATCTGGGCATGCTCGGCATGCACGGCACCCGTGCGGCCAATATGGCGATCCAGGAATGCGATCTGTTGGTGGTGGTCGGTGCACGCTTCGACGACCGTGCCACCGGCAAGTTGAGCGAATTCGCACCCTTCGCACGCGTCATCCACCTGGATGCCGATGCGTATGAAATCTCCAAGCTGCGTACGGCCGACATCGCCGTGCCCGGCGATGTGGCGGTCAGTCTGAAGGCATTGAGCGCAGCACGTGGCAATTGCCAGGCATGGCGTACGCGCTGCTTTGCCAACCGCGAGAAATTCGGCGCGCGTTACGACGCGCCCGGCACCGATATCTACGCGCCGGCGCTGCTCAAGCGCCTGAGCGAAGTGGCCCCGGCCGACACCATCATCGCCTGCGATGTCGGTCAGCATCAGATGTGGGTGGCCCAGCATTGCCGCTTCAACGATCCACGCAATCACCTCACCAGCGGCGCGCTCGGCACGATGGGCTTCGGCCTGCCCGCAGCGATGGGCGCGCAGTTTGCCTGCCCCGACCGCACCGTGGTGCTGGTCTCCGGTGACGGCAGCTTCATGATGAACGTGCAGGAGCTGGTGACGATCGCGCGCTGCAAGCTGCCGGTGAAGATCGTGCTGCTGGACAACAGTTCGCTGGGCATGGTGCGGCAGTGGCAGGAGCTGTTCTTTGCCGAGCGCTACAGCGAAATCGACCTGTCCGATAATCCGGATTTTGCGGCGTTGGCGCAGGTCTTCGGCATCCCGGCCAGGCGCATCATCGCGCGCGGCGACGTGGACGCGGCGCTGGCCGAATTGCTGGCGCAACCCGGCCCCGGCCTGCTGCACGTGGCCATCGACGCACGCGCCAATGTGTGGCCACTGGTGCCGCCCAACAACGCCAACAGCACCATGCTGGACAGCAATCCCGCACACGCGGCCAAGGAGACATCGCATGCGTTACCGGCTTGATCTGGTGCTGACGCCGGCCGAAGGCGCCCTGGTGCGCGTGCTCGGCATGACCGAGCGACGCGGCTTTCGCCCCTGTGCCATCCAGGGCGCCTGCGCACCGGACGATGCCGGCCGCTGGCATCTGCAACTGGACGTGGACAGCACGCGCCCGCCGGAGACGCTGCGCCTGCAGCTGGAAAAAGTGTACGACTGCGAGTCGGTGGTGATCACCGCGCTGGACTCGGTCGAGGTTGCGGCATGAACGCCCAGACCTCGCGCGACCAGCAAATCGCCATCCGGAGGTGTCTTCTTCCGGATCGGCCGTGCGCGTGCCGCAATGCCTGATTCCGGCCGCCCCTCCCCGCAGGAGCCAGACGTAGGCGACGTGGCCGTCAGCGTGGCCGATGTGCTGGCCGCACAGGCACGTCTGCGCAAGTACCTGTCGCCCACGCCGCTGCATTACGCCGAGCGCTTCGGTGTGTGGTTGAAGCTGGAAAATCTGCAGCGCACCGGCTCCTACAAGGTGCGCGGCGCATTGAACGCGTTGCTGGCGGGCCTGGAACGCGGCGACGAGCGCCCGGTGATCTGCGCATCGGCCGGCAACCATGCGCAGGGCGTGGCGTGGTCGGCATATCGGTTGGGCGTGCAGGCCATCACGGTGATGCCCTACGGCGCGCCGCAGACCAAGATCGCCGGCGTCGCGCACTGGGGTGCCACCGTCCGCCAGCATGGCAACAGCTACGACGAAGCGTTTGCGTTCGCGCGTGAGCTGGCCGAGCAGAACGGCTACCGCTTTCTGTCCGCCTTCGACGACCCGGACGTGATCGCCGGGCAAGGCACGGTCGGCATCGAACTGGCTGCGCATGCCCCTGACGTGGTGATCGTGCCGATTGGCGGCGGCGGGCTGGCCTCCGGTGTGGCGCTGGCACTGAAATCGCAAGGTGTGCGCATCGTCGGCGCGCAGGTGGAGGGCGTCGATTCGATGGCCCGTGCCGTGCGCGGCGACTTCCGCGAAATCACTCCGGTCCCCACGCTGGCCGATGGCGTGAAGGTCAAGATTCCCGGCTTTCTGACCCGCCGCCTGTGCTCGAGCCTGCTTGACGATGTGGTGATCGTGCGCGAGGCCGAATTGCGCGAGACCCTGGTGCGCCTGGCGCTGGAGGAACACGTCATCGCCGAGGGCGCTGGCGCGCTGGCACTGGCTGCCGGTCGTCGCGTGTCAGGCAAACGCAAGTGCGCGGTGGTCTCTGGCGGTAATATCGACGCAACTGTTCTGGCCACACTCTTGTCCGAGGTGCGGCCGCGGCCGCCACGCAAGCCGCGTCGTCGCAATACCGAGCGACTGCGCAACGAACGCAGCGCCAAGTCACTTCCCGAAACACCCGTTCTTTCCCGCCCATCCGCAGTCGCTTCAACGCCTGTCACCGCCATCGCCGTAGAGGAGTCATCCTGGTGAACACGACCGTATCCAACCAGACCCCGCGTATCCGAATTTTCGACACCACCCTGCGCGACGGCGAGCAATCCCCCGGTTGCAGCATGACGCCCCAGCAAAAGCTGGTGATGGCGCGCGCGCTGGACGAGCTCGGCGTGGACATCATCGAAACCGGTTTCCCGGCCAGTTCGCATTCCGACCGCGAGGCGGTGGCGATGATCGGCCGCGAGTTGCGTCGCCCCACGCTGGCGGTGCTGTCGCGCTGCCTGCAGGCCGATATCGAAACTTCCGCACGTGCACTGGACGCGGCCGCCAATCCGCGCCTGCATGTCTTCCTGTCCACCAGCCCGCTGCATCGCGAGCACAAGCTGCGCATGAGCCGCGAGCAGGTGCTGGAATCGGTGCACAGGCATGTGACGCTGGCGCGCGGCTATATCGACGATGTCGAGTTCTCCGCCGAGGACGCCACGCGCACCGAAGAGGATTTCCTGGCCGAGGTCGCGCGCGTCGCGATCGCCGCCGGTGCCACCACGATCAATCTGCCGGACACCGTGGGCTTCACCACGCCGGAAGAAATCCGCGGCATGTTCTCGCGCCTGATCGCCAACGTGGAAGGTGCCGACAGCGTCATCTTCAGTGCGCACTGCCACAACGACCTGGGCCTGGCGGTGGCAAATTCGCTGGCGGCGATCGAAGGCGGCGCACGCCAGGTCGAATGCACCATCAACGGCATCGGCGAGCGCGCCGGCAATTGTGCGCTGGAAGAAATCACCATGGCACTGAAGGTGCGCGGTGCGTTCTACAACATCGACACCGACATCAACACCCCACGCATCGTCTCCACCTCGCAGTTGCTGCAACGCCTGGTCGGCATGCCGGTGCAGCGCAACAAGGCGGTGGTGGGCGGCAATGCGTTCGCGCACGAGTCGGGCATCCACCAGCACGGCATGCTGCGCCATCGCGGCACCTACGAAATCATGCGTCCGGAAGACGTGGGCTGGGAGTCCTCGCAGATGGTGCTGGGCCGCCACAGCGGCCGCGCGGCAGTGGAGCAGCGCCTGCGTGCCCTGGGATATCTGCTGGAGGAAGAAGAGGTCAAGCTGGTCTTCGAGCAGTTCAAGGCATTGTGCGAAAAGCAGCGCGTGGTCACCGACGCGGACCTGCAGGCATTGATGCAGGACGCCACCGTGCAGGAAGGGTACCGGCTGGCGTCGATGACCATCAGCGATGTCGGCAGCCGTGCCAATGCGCTGGTGGAATTGTCCGATCCGGAAGGCAACCGCGTGGCCGAAACCGCGCAGGGCAATGGTCCGGTGGACGCGCTATTCGGCGCGTTGGCCTCGGCCACCGGTGTGAAGCTGGAGCTGGACAGCTACCAGGTGCACAGCGTGGGCATCGGCGCGGACGCACGTGGCGAAGCCAGCCTGAGCGTGCGCCACGACGGCGTGGAATACGAAGGCACCGGCACCAGCAAGGACATCATCGAAGCCAGCGCACTGGCCTGGCTGGATGTGGCCAACCGCCTGTTGCGTCAGCGCGAGCGCGGCGTGGTCGCGGGTAAGACGGCTGCGGTGGCGTAGCACCGCTCATTCGCTGGACAATGCAAACCTGACGGCCGGCAGAGTGATCTGCTGGCCGTTTTGGTGTTTGGTGCTGATGTTTGGTGTTCCAGCTTTCTTGCAAGTGCGTCAGCTTTCTGCGGGCGCCTGTGTACCTACCGACACGGGATGCGGCGCCGTGCCACCGGCCTTGCGGCGGTGTCTGCGGGTTCTGTGCGAGTGCTCCGGTCTCCTGCGGGCGCTTGCACGCGTACCGGCGTGGGACACGCCGCAAGTACGTCCTTGTAGGCTCTGGCGCGGCATCCATGCCGCTCAAGGTCCCACACCGGCACGCGCGCAAGCACCACCAATTGCTATCGGCTGCGGAACGAAATGCAGAGGGCATGCTGGGCTGGAGGTCCTTCGGAGCATCCATCCTGGCGCCATGAGAGCAGATAGATGGCGTGCCGATTACATCGGCCACGAAGTCCACAGGCATCAACACGTGCTTGAAGCATTGCTTGCCGATCAGCGGCGGCAATATTGGGAGCGTGGTGTTGCGTCCGGGGGCGGGACCGTGTGGCGGCATGGATGCCGCCACCGAGCCTCCAGGGACGGATTCACGGCGTGTCCCGACACCGGATGCGGCACCGCGCTGCCGACCAGCTCCGCTTACCGATCAATCTTGCGCACGACATCTGGCGTTCCACGCGAACTTAAAAGCATTGCTTGCCGATCAGCGGCGGCAATATTGGGAGCGTGGTGTCGCGTCCGGGGGCGGGATCGTGTGGCGGCATGGATGCCGCCACCGAGCCTCCAGGGATGGATTCACGGCGTGTCCCGACACCGGATGCGGCGCCGCGCCGCCGATCGACTCCGCATACCGATTATTCTTGTGCACCACATCTAGAGTTCCACGCGAATGCTTCGGTCTGCTGCGGGCGCTTGCACGCGTAGCGGCGTGGGACACGCCGCAAGTACGTCCATGTAGGCGCTGGCGCGGCATCCATGCCGCTCAAGGTCCCAAGCCGGCACGCGCGCAAGCACCACTAGTTGCTGTCGCCAGCTGAGGACAGGGATGCGGCATTGCACTACCGACCAACACCCGCATGCCGGCCACTCCTGCGCACCAGAACGCGTCAGGAATGCGAGCGCTGTTACAGCGCGGCCACCACTGCATCCCCCATTGCCATGGTGCCGACCTTGGTCGTGCCTTCCGACCAGATATCGGCGGTGCGCAGGCCCTGGTCGAGTACCTTGCCGACCGCTTGCTCGATGGCGTCCGCCGGAGCCGATTGCGCGAAGGTGTAGCGCAACATCATTGCCACCGACAGGATGGTGGCCAACGGATTGGCAATCCCCTTGCCTGCGATGTCCGGCGCGGAGCCATGACATGGCTCGTACATGCCCTTGTTGTTGGCATCCAGCGAGGCCGAAGGCAGCATGCCGATCGAGCCGGTGAGCATCGACGCCTGGTCGGACAGGATGTCGCCGAACATGTTGTCGGTCACGATCACATCGAACTGCTTGGGCGCGCGCACCAACTGCATCGCCGCGTTGTCCACGTACATGTGCGACAGCGCAATGTCCGGATAGTCCTTGGCCACCTCTTCGACGACCGCGCGCCACAGCTGGCTCGATGCCAGTACGTTGGCCTTGTCGACCGAGCACAGCTTCTTGCCGCGCAGGCGTGCCATCTCGAAGCCGGCCTTGGCGATGCGGCGGATCTCGCTTTCGCTGTAGGGCAGCGTGTCGTAGGCCTGACGCTCGCCATTTTCCAGCGTGCGCGTGCCACGCGGCTGACCGAAATAGATGCCGCCGGTGAGCTCGCGCAGGATCAACAGATCCAGCCCCGACACCACCTCAGGCTTGAGCGTGGAGGCATCGGCCAGCTGCGGATACAGCAGCGCCGGACGCAGGTTGGCGAACAACCCGAGCTGCGAGCGGATCTTGAGCAGGCCGCGCTCCGGGCGCAGCGATGGATCGATGGTGTCCCATTGCGGGCCACCCACCGCACCCAGCAGCACCGCGTCGGCGGCGCGTGCGCGCTCCAGCGTTTCGTCGGCCAGCGGGCTGCCGTACTTGTCGTAGGCCGCACCGCCCAGTTCGTCATATACCAGGCTGACACCCAGCCCATGCTGCGCATCGATGCGCGTCAGCACCTTGACCGCTTCGGCCATGATCTCCGGGCCAATGCCGTCGCCGGGAAGAATCAGAATCTGCTTGCTCATGCAATCCTCGTCAGTGAAATCAACACAGCGCAGCACGTCCTGACGCAACCGGGGCGTTGGCACGTGCCGGCGGAATTACTGCAGCGCGCCGAACAGCCACGGTTGACGCGCGCGATGCCCTTGCTCGAAGCGGCCGATCGCATCGGCGTCCTGCAGGGTCAGACCGATGTCGTCCAGCCCGTTGAGCAGGCAGTGCTTGCGGAACGCATCGATCTCGAAGCCGTATTCCACGCCATCGGGGCGGCGCACGCGCTGTGCGGCCAGATCCACGGTGAGTCGGTAGCCCTCGGTGGCCAGGCATTGCGCGAACAGGGCGTCCACTTCTGCTTCGGCCAGCACGATCGGCAGCAGGCCGTTCTTGAAACTGTTGTTGAAGAAGATGTCGGCAAAGCTGGGCGCGATCACCGCGCGGAAGCCGTATTCGTCCAGCGCCCACGGCGCGTGTTCGCGCGAGGAACCGCAGCCGAAGTTCTCGCGTGCCAGCAGGACGCTGGCGCCCTGGTAGCGCGGGAAATTGAGCACGAACTCCGGGTTGAGCGGGCGCTGGCTGTTGTCGCGGCCAGGCTCGCCGACGTCCAGGTAGCGCCATTCGTCGAACAGGTTCGGCCCGAAGCCGGTGCGCTTGATCGACTTGAGGAATTGCTTGGGAATGATCTGGTCGGTATCGACATTGGCGCGATCCAGCGGCGCCACCAGTCCGGTGTGTTGGGTGAAAGGGGTCATTGAAAGGCCGGGAATTGGGAGTAGAGAATGGGGAATTGGCAGAGCGGAGACGGGACGGACGTTGCGATTCTCTATTCCCGATTCTCGATTCCCTGCAACGCACGCACATCAACAAAATGCCCGCTGACCGCCGCTGCTGCGGCCATGGCCGGGCTGACCAGGTGGGTGCGGCCGCCGGCGCCCTGGCGGCCTTCGAAGTTGCGGTTGGAGGTGGAGGCGCAGTGTTCGCCGCTGCCCAGCTTGTCCGGGTTCATGGCCAGACACATCGAACACCCCGGCTCGCGCCATTCGAAGCCGGCGTCCAGGAACACCTTGTCCAGGCCTTCGGCTTCGGCCTGTGCCTTGACCAGGCCCGAGCCCGGGACCACCAACGCCTGCTTGATGGTGGAGGCAACCTTGCGCCCCCGGGCCACCGCAGCGGCCGCGCGCAGATCCTCGATGCGCGAGTTGGTGCACGAGCCGATGAACACGCGATCCAGGCGGATCTCGGTGATCGGCTGGTTTGCCCGCAAGCCCATGTATTTCAGCGCGCGCTCGATCGAGTCGCGCCGGGTCGGATCCTGTTCGGTTGCCGGGTCCGGCACCTGCTGGTCGACCGCCAGCACCATTTCCGGCGAGGTGCCCCAGCTGACCTGCGGCTTGATGTCTTCGGCACGCAGCTCCACCACGGTGTCGAAGTGCGCGTCCGCATCGGAAACCAGCGTGCGCCACAGTGCGACGGCGGCCTCCCAGTCGGCGCCCCTGGGCGCGAACGGGCGGCCCTGCACGTAGGCAATGGTCTTTTCGTCCACCGCCACCATGCCCACGCGCGCACCGGCTTCGATGGACATGTTGCAGATGGTCATGCGCCCTTCCATCGACAGGTCGCGGATCGCGCTGCCGGCAAATTCCAGCGCATGGCCATTGCCGCCGGCGGTGCCGATCCTGCCGATCACCGCCAGCACGATGTCCTTGGCAGTCACCCCGAACGGCAGCGTGCCCTCCACCCGCACCTGCATGTTCTTCATCTTCTTGGCGATCAGGCATTGCGTGGCCAGCACATGCTCGACCTCGGAAGTGCCGATGCCGTGCGCCAGCGCGCCGAACGCGCCATGCGTGGAGGTGTGCGAATCGCCGCAGACCACGGTCATGCCCGGCAGGGTGGCGCCCTGCTCGGGGCCGACCACATGCACGATGCCCTGGCGCGCATCGTTCATCTTGAACTCGAGGATGCCGAAATCGTCGCAGTTCTCGTCCAGCGTCTGCACCTGCAGCCGCGAGACTTCATCGGAGATCGATTCCAGCCCGCCCTGGCGCTCGGCCCGCGTGGTCGGCACGTTGTGATCGGGCGTGGCGATGTTGGCATCGATGCGCCACGGCTTGCGCCCGGCCAGGCGCAGGCCTTCGAACGCCTGCGGCGAAGTCACTTCATGCAGGATGTGGCGATCGATGTAGATCAGCGACGAACCATCGTCGCGGCGCGTGACCTCGTGCAGGTCCCACAGCTTGTCGTACAGCGTCTTGGCAGTCATTGCGGCGATCCGGTTGGCGGATGGTGGGAGCACCCACCTGGCTGCGTTCGATGCTAGGAGCTTGCCTTCGATAACGCAAATTCATATTGTTTATTCAACAAATGAAATTTGGGAATGGCAATGGACCTGGCAAGCCTCAGCGCCTTCGTGGCGATCGCCGAAAGCGGCAGCTTTTCGGCCGCCGGCGAGGCCCTGCACCTCACCCAGCCGGCGGTGAGCAAACGCATCGCCTTGCTGGAAGGGCAGTTGTCGGCGCGATTGTTCGACCGCCTGGGCCGCCAGGTGGTGCTGACCGAGGCCGGCCAGGCCTTGCTGCCGCGCGCGCAACGCATCCTGGCCGAGCTGCAGGACACCCGCCGCGTGCTGGAGCATCTTGGCGCGGCGGTCGGCGGGCGGCTGAGCCTGGCCACCAGCCATCATGTCGGCCTGCATCGCCTGCCCGCCCTGCTGCGCCGCTTCGCTGCGGAGCATCCTCACGCAGCGCTGGACATCCAGTTCCTGGATTCGGAGCTGGCCTATGCCGCGGTGCTGCGCGGCGAGGTGGAGCTGGCGGTCACCACGCTGGCACCGGACACGCGTGCGCCGCTGCGCGCGCAACCGATCTGGCATGACCGCCTGCAGTTCGTGGTGGCGCCCGATCACCCGCTTGCCGCATTGCGCGCGGTGTCGCTGGAGGATGTGGTGGCGCATCCGGCGGTGCTGCCGGATCCGGGCACGTTCACCCATCGCATCGTCGCCGGTCTGTTCGCCGGGCATGGGCTGGTGCCGAGCCTGCGCATGACCACCAACTATCTGGAGACGATCAAGATGCTGGTGTCGGTCGGCCTAGCGTGGAGCGTATTGCCGGAACGCATGATCGATCACCAGATCGTGGCGCTGCCGCTGGCCGATGTGACGCTGTCGCGCGAGCTGGGCTGCGTGACCCATGGCGGGCGCACCTTGTCGCGCGCCGCGCAGGCGTTTGTTGCCTTGTTGAACGCGCAGGCGGACCAGTTGCAGGAGTAAGCGCGGCAGCGCCATGCCCCTGGCAACGCGACAGGCTTACTGATCCACCAAGCGGTCGCGCCCCAGCCGCTTGGCCTGGTACAGGCGGCGGTCTGCCAGTGCCAGCAGTTCGCGGCGGCTCGGTGCTTCATCGCTCATCGCCATGCCCATGCTGGCGGTGCAGCGCACCGTCGTGCCCTGCGTCTCGATGCCGATCGCCGCCAGCCGCTGGCGCATGCGCTCGAACAGCGCGCGTGCCTGTGCAACGTCCACCCCCACTGCCGCGAGCAGAAACTCTTCGCCACCGTGGCGCGCGGCGAAGCACTGCGCCTGATCCTGCTCGTTGAATGCTTCGCCGATCGCGCGCAGCACCGCATCGCCGACCTCATGGCCGTACTCGTCGTTGATGCGCTTGAAATGGTCGATATCCATCAGCACCAACGCCAGCGAGGGACCACCGGCGCGCGCATCATCGAACCATTGCTGCAGGACGCGCTCGGCCTCGCGCCGATTCGGCAAGGCGGTCAGCACGTCGTGGCTGGCGCGGTATTCGAGCTGGCGCATCAGGGCTTCGCGCTCCTGGCTGGCCTGCTGCAGCGCGAGGTTCTTGTCGCTCAACTCACGGGTGCGTGCGTCGATCACCGTATTGAGTTGGCGCTGACGACGGCGGTAGCTGGCGGTGCGCCACAGATAGAGCCCGTAGATCAGGCTGCCCAGCCCGAGGATGCCCAGGGCGATCACTTCGCCACGCCGCCACCACGGCGGCGCCAGTGCGATCACCAGGCTGGATTCGCCCACCAGCGCGGTCTGCCGCCAGTCCACCGGCAGCGACATCGCCTGGACGCGGAAACGGAAACGGCCCGGCGACAGATTGGTGTAGACCGCTTCGCTGGCGCTGTCGGCGTCCACCCAGTCCGGGTCGAAGCCTTCCAGCCGGTAGCGGTAGCGCACCTTGTCCGGGCCACGATAATTCAGCCCCGCATAGACAATGGCGATGCGCCGGGTCTCTGCGCCGAAGCGATGCAAGCCATTGAGCGGCTGCACCGTGCCGTCGACCAGCAGCCGCTCGAACACGATCGGCACGCGATGGCCTTGCAGGGTGCCCACGCGCGCCGGATCGATCACGCCCAGGCCCGCAGCGGTGGGAAACAGCAGCTGCCCGGACTGGGTCATCCAGCCGGCCGGCGCGCTGCTGCCGTTGCCCTGATTGCCGGGCATGCCGTCGCTGCGATCCACCACCTCCACACTCAACTGCTCGCGCGTGCCGGCATCGAGCTGGTCGAAGTCGCTGCGCGCGATGCGGAACACGCCATGGTTGCTCGACAACCAGAAATAACCGCGGCCGTCGTCGATCACCCGGAACACCTTGTCGCGCGGCAGCCCGACCCGGTGGTCGTAGACGCGGAAGGTCTCTCCACTCAGGCGCAGCAGGCCGCGATCGCTGGCGATCCACAGGTCGCCATTGGTATCGCGCAGGAAGTCGAACGCGTTCTGCCCGGGGAAATCCTGCTCGCCCAGCCATGCGCGCGTACTGCCGTTTGCCGACAGTGCGGTCATGCCACGATCGGTGCCGATCCACACATTGCCCTGCGTATCGCGATACAGCACCTGCACCGAGCCATCGGGTACGCCGTCGGCGGCGGTGAAGCGGCGTGCCTTGCCGTCGCGCCAGCGCACCAGCCCGGCGGTGGTGCCGATCCACAGCGTCTGGCCATCGGGCAACACCGCGCGTACCGACAGCGACGGCAGGCCGTCGGCCGCACCAATGCGCGCCAGCACGCGCCCTTGCGCATCCAGGCGCACCACACCCTGGCTGTACGTGCCGGCCCAGACGCCGCCATCGCCGGCATCGGCCAGGGCCAGCACCGATTGCTCCAGCACGCGGCCGCCCTCGTTTGGCACCACCGACACGCGGCTGATCCGGTTGTTGTGCCAGCGGTCCAGGCCCACCGCGCTGCCCACCCACACGGTGCCGTTGCCGGTCTGCAACACCGTGCGCACGTAGTCCGAGGCCAGGCCGTCTTCGTGGGTGACGCCATGCGCGGCGCCTTCGGCAATGCGGAACAGGCCGTGCGTGCTGCCGACCCAGATCAGGCCCTCGGCGTCTTCCAGCAACGCCGGGCTGGCGACGCCCGAAATGGCGATCTGTTCGTCCGGCGTACCCGCGCCGCCATGCACCACCAGCGTGCCCGACGGCAGGCTCATCCACAGATGCCCGCGCCGATCCAGCAGCAATGCATCCACCCGCTGGCCTTGCCGGAAACGCTGCAGTCCGCCACCGCGGCTCCACCACCACACGCCGTCGTCGCCAGCGACCAGCAGGCCGCCCTGACGATCGCTGGCCAGCCGTCGCACCGGTGCGGCGCGCATGCCATGTGCCTTGCCCCAGGCCTCGGCCACAATGCCACCGCGGGGCAGACGATAGAGCCCGACTTCAGTGCCCACCCACAAATCGCCATCGGCATCGGCCGCCAGCGCGGTGATGCGCGCGCGCGGCAGGCCGGCCTGGCGCCCGACGTCCACCACCCGCCCGTCCGGTTCGATGCGGTGCAGCGTCTGCGGCGTGCCCACCCACAATGCGCCATCGGCGCAGCGCAGCAGTGCACTGACCGCCAGGTGCCGTGCCGAAGCATCGCCCAACTGCTGCCAGTGGCCGTCCTGGTAGTGGTAGACCCCATCGAAGGCGGTGCCGAACAACATCCCGCCGGCGCTGTCGCGTGTCACCACGAACACGCCCCCCAGCTCGACACCCGGTGTGTTCTGACGGTCATACACGGTGAAGTCGCGGCCGTTGAAGCGCGCCACACCTTCCCAGGTGCCCAGCCAGATCAGGCCATCGGCGCCCTGCGCCACCGCATGCACCAGATTGTGCGGCAGGCCGTCGTCCATGCTCCAGCGCGTGACGGTGTGGTACGCGGTATGGGTCGGCGGCTGGGCGCCGGCCGGCCAGACGCCGAACAGCACGCAGGCCAGCAATGCCCATCGCCACAGCAGCCCGGTCCGCCGCACGCATGTGCTGCGGACGCAGCCCGTTTGCGCATGCGCCCCGACCCTGTCCACGCTCCCCATCCCCTCGTTGTGCTGGCCAAAGGGGCTGCCGACGTGCGCCGACAGACCGTTAGCCAATCTATCACCGGGGGTTTTTCAACGCGCTAGGTGGATTCCCCACACCGATGGGATGCACCATGACACCGGGAGGCATTCAGCCGAAACAATTACCGGCCATAACCAAGCTGGTGCGCAGCTAACGCCTGGGCGCGGCCGTTCCTGAGCGCTTGCCTGCATTCCACCGGCAGCGAGTATAAATATAGAACCCGATGGTCTAGTATTGGCAGCATGTCCAGCTCGCCCCCCCTCAAGTCCAAGGCCAGGAGCAACGGCCCCGGACGGCCCAAGGATCTTGGGAAACGCGCCGCCATTCTTGGCGCTGCCCGCACCATGTTCATGGAGCAGGGGTATGCCGGGGTCAGCATGGATGGCATCGCCGCCCAGGCGGGCGTTTCCAAGCTCACTGTCTATAGCCATTTTGGCGACAAGGAGAGCCTGTTTTCCGAGGCGATCCGTGCGCAATGCCAGCATATGATGCCGGACGACCTGTTCGATCATGCTCCCGAGGGCGCGCTGCGCGATCAGCTGATCGAAATCGCCGACGCCTTCTTCGCCATGGTCAGCACCGAGTCGGCCATTGCCACCCACCGCATGATGATGGCACCCGGTACCGGCGACGTACATGTGCGCGAGATGTTCTGGGATGCCGGCCCCAAGCGAACCCAACGGGCGCTGGCCGATTTCCTGTCCGCACGCGTGGCCGACGGGCAGCTGAAGATCGACGATGTGGCACGCGCCGCGTCCCAGTTCTTCTGCCTGCTCAAGGGCGAGCTGTATGCGCTGATGATGTGCGGCCTGCACGGCCAGCCCACCCGCGCGCAGGTGGACGAGCACTTGCAGGCCAGCGTGGATTTCTTCTTGAGGGCGTATGCGCCGCGCTGACCGCCCCCGGCCTTTGGTGGCGATGACTTCCGGCACTGCGTCGTTTGCCGGCGCGCAGCGATGCTAGATGCGCCAGTTGCCCCGTGCACCGGTAAAATGCCTGCCCCACCGCGTTGGATAACCGCACCATGACGATCGATTTCTCCCAGGCCCGCGAAAAGATGGTCGAACAGCAGATCCGGCCGTGGGACGTGCTGGACCTGCGCGTGCTCGACGTGCTGGCGCGCCTGCCGCGCGAGGCCTTCGTGCCCGAGGCCTACAAGACCCTGGCCTATGTCGATGTGGAAATTCCGCTGTCGGCCGGCCACAAGATGATGAAGCCGGTGGTGGAAGGCCGCATGTTGCAGGCACTGGACCTGCAGCCGGGCGAAGACGTGCTGGAAATCGGCACCGGCAGCGGGTTTTCCACCGCCTGCCTGGCCGCGCTGGCCCGCGAAGTGCTGAGCCTGGAGATCGATCCGGCCCTGGCCGCCGCTGCCCGCGCCAATCTGGACAGCAGCGGCCTGGGCAGCAACGTGCGGATCGAAACCGCCGACGTGTTCGGCTGGCAGAGCGAGCGCCGCTTCGATGCCATCTGCGTGACCGGCGCGGTC
The DNA here is from genome assembly GCF_003993515.1 of Xanthomonas sp. BRIP62415. Classification (NCBI taxonomy): domain Bacteria; kingdom Pseudomonadati; phylum Pseudomonadota; class Gammaproteobacteria; order Lysobacterales; family Lysobacteraceae; genus Xanthomonas; species Xanthomonas sp. BRIP62415. Next base: position 75,371 of record NZ_QEZH01000031.1, on the reverse strand, counting down.
GATACGCTGCCGACGCAATGGCTGCAATGGCTGCGGCCGAACGGGCGCCTGTTCGTGGTCCGCGGTCACGAACCGGTGATGGAAGCGGTCCTGGTCCGTGGCGACGTCAACGCTCCGCGCATCGAATCGTTGTTCGAAACCGACCTTGCCTATCTCCAGGGCGCCGCACCGACGCCCCGATTCCAATTCTGATTCTGATTCCCAAGGAAGCTTCCCCGATGATCCGCCGATCCCTCGTCCTGGCGCTGGCCGCCGCCCTGTCTCCGATGGCCGCGAACGCCACCGATCTGCTGCAGGTCTACGAAATGGCCCGCAACGGCGATCCGCAGCTGGCAGTGGCCGAGTCCACCCGGCTGGTCAATCGGGAGGGCGAAGTGCAGGCGCGTGCGGCGCTGTTGCCGCAGTTGGACGGCACCGCCGGGTACACCCAGTCGCACCGCGAGTTGGAAGGTGTGGATGGGCGCTCGACCACCAAGCAGCGTCAGTACGCGATCCAGGGCAGCCAGACCATCTTCAACTGGGCGCAGTTCGCCAACCTGCGTGCGCAGCGCGAAGTGGCAAAGGCAGCCGACTTCACATTGGAATCGGCCAACAACGACCTGATCACCCGCACCTCGGCGGCATATTTCCAGGTCCTGGTTGGCATCGAATCGCTGGCGGCGGCAGAGACCAACGAAGCGGCCGCCAAGAAGCAGTTCGATTACGCCGACAAGCGGCTGGAAGTGGGCCTGGCCCCGATCACCGACGTGCATGAAGCGCGTGCCCAGTACGACCAGGCGCGTGCCGACACGATCAACGCGCGCAACACCTTGAAGGATTACTACCAGGCCTTGACCGAACTCACCGGCCAGCCGGTCACGTCCTTGCGCGCACTTCCCGAAGACTTCCGCCCCGAAGTCCCGGCGGCGTACAGCAATGTCGATCAATTGGTGGCCACTGCCATCGCCGACAACCCGGCGCTGAAGTCGCAGCAGTTGCAGGTCAGCGCGGCCGAGGCACAGGTCAATGCCGCACGTGCGGGCCATTACCCGACCTTGAACCTTGGTGCCAATGTCGGCCGCAGCAACAGCTGGGGAGGCGCAGGCACCATCGATCAGGCCGCAGGCAACTTCACCACGCAGGGTCGCGATATCGACACCGACTCGATCGGCCTTACGCTGTCGATTCCGATCTTTGCCGGCGGTGCCACCCAGTCGGCCGTGCGCCAGGCGTTGTCACGCCGCGATATCCAGCAGGACACCTACGAGCAGCAGAAGCGCGCGCTGGACCGCAATACACGCAATGCCTACCAGACCGTGGTTGCCGGCATCAGCGAAGTGGAAGCCCGTCGCCTGGCCGTGGTCTCCGCGCAGGCCGCATACGACGCCTCGCAGGTCGGCCTGGAAGTCGGCACGCGCACCGTGCTGGACGTGGTACAGAACCAGCGCACCCTGTTCCAGGCGCAGCTGAACTATGCACAGTCGCGCTACACCTTCCTGCAGAACCGCCTGCTGCTGGGCCAGGCGATCGGCAAGCTCAACATCACCGACCTGCAGGATGTGAACCGGCTGCTGTCGCAGGATGCCGAGTCCAAGCTGCAGGGCAGTGGCTCGCTGCAGTAACGCAAGCCGACAGGTGACTGAAAAGGCGGGCGCAGGCCCGCCTTTTTTTGTGCGTGACGCGATGTGATGCGATCGCGTGTCGGCCGATCATCCGCGGATTGGCTGCGGAGCCTTGCCCGCCCATCATCACGGAACACGCCGGAAGTCCGTGGCGGCATCCATGCCGCACAAGGCCTTGCGACGCTGGTTGACAAGGATCATCAAGGAGGGTCGGCGTGCCTGCTCCAGGGGCACTGCACACTGCGACGCAGCCGCAGTGACATCCTCAGGACACGGCACCCTCGCTCACCACCGGCGGCAGGTGCGGCGCGATCTGCACCAGCGTCCTCGCCACCGCGCCCTTGCCGTTGGCGACCAGTGCCAGCCCTGCCGCGGCCATCGCCTCACGCTGGACAGGGTCGCCGAGCAGGCGCGCCAGATCGTGGTACACGCTGTCGGCATCTTCGCAGATGGTCACCGCCTCGGCCTCGCGCATGCGCCGCGAAATCTCCGAGAAATTGTGCAGATGCGGGCCGGTGACGGCCGGCGTGCCGACTGCCGCCGGCTCGAGCAGGTTGTGCCCGCCGATCGGCTGCAGACTGCCGCCGACGAAGGCGACCTGTGCACAGGCGTAGAAACTCATCAGCTCGCCCAGGGTATCGATGACAAACACCTTGTCGCGCGCCTGCGGCCATTGCTGGCTTTTACGCGTGGACACGGCCCAGCCACGCTCGCGCGCCACGGCCTCGACCTTGGGAAAGCGCTCCGGGTGCCGCGGCGCCCATAACATCAGCAGATCCGGAAACTGCAGCAGCAGGCGCGCATGGATGTCGGCCACGGCCGCCTCCTCGCCTTCGTGCGTGCTGGCGGCAATCCACACCGGCCGCGTGGCCGGCACGTGCGTGTGGAACTGCGTGACCAGGGCCTGCAGCTGCGCAGGCGCGGCGATATCGAATTTGAGATTGCCCAGCGCGATCACCTGGTCGGGCCGCGCACCCAGCGTGACGAAGCGTTCGGCATCGTCGTGCGACTGCGCCGCCACGCAGGTGACGGTGCGCAGCGCGCGGCTGATCAACGGTGCCAGCAGGCGATAGCCACGCAGCGAGCGCGCCGACAGCCGCGCGTTGAGGATGTACACCGGAATCCCGCGGTCGCGGCAGCCGAACAACATGTTCGGCCACAGCTCGGTTTCCAGGATCAACGCCAGGCGCGGGCGGAAATGCTCCAGGAAGCGACCGACGCTGCCGGGCACGTCGTAGGGCAGATACACGTGGTCCACCGCATCGCCCCAGACCGCGCGCACGCGCTCGGAGCCGGTGGGGGTAATGGTGGTGATGACCCAACGGATATCCGGGCGCTGCGCACGCAAGGCGTTGACCAGCGGCGCGGCGGCATTGACCTCGCCCACCGACACCGCATGCACCCACACCCGCGGGCGACCGCAGGCGTGCGTGTAAGAGGCATAGCGCTCGTTCCAGCGGTTGAAGTATTCGCGGACGCGAAAACCGCGCCACACCAGGTGGTACACCGTCACCGGCAGCAACAGGTACAACAGCGCCGAGTACAGTCCGCGCAACAGCCATTCGATCGGGTCTTTCCGCATCGGTGCAGGATACGGGAGCGTTGCGGCGTGCGCATGTACACGCTGCCGCGCGCGCATGATCCCTTAGAATTGGCCCATGTCCGAGCCCGCCAACGTCGCTGTCCGCCCTTCCCTGCGCAATCCCAGGCACTGGCCGATGTACCTGGCCCTTGCCGTCATGGTGATCGCCGGACGCCTGCCCTGGATGCTGCAGCGTGCGCTGGGGCGTGGCGTGGGCTGGATCGCGATGCGCCTGGCCGGCACGCGCCGGCGCGCTGCCGAGGTCAACCTCAAGCTGTGTTTTCCCGAACAGGACGATGCCTGGCGGGCGCGGCTGTTGCGCGACAGTTTCGATGCGCTGGGCGTGGGCCTGTTCGAATTCGCGCGCGCCTGGTGGGGCAGCATCGATGCGATCCGCCCGGGCGTGCAGGTCGAAGGCCTGGAACACCTGCAGCGCCTGCAGGAACAAAAACGCGGCGTGTTGCTGGTGTCCGGCCACTTCATGACGCTGGAGATGTGCGGGCGGCTGCTATGCGATTACGTGCCGCTGGCCGGCATGTACCGCAGGCATCGCAACCCGGTGTTCGAGTGGGCGGTCAAGCGCGGGCGGTTGCGCTATGCCACGCACATGTTCGCCAACGAGGATCTGCGCGCCACCATCAAGCACCTCAAGCGCGGCGGTTTCCTGTGGTACGCGCCGGATCAGGACATGCGCGGCAAGGACACCGTGTTCGTGCCGTTCTTCGGGCATCCGGCCTCCACCATCACCGCCACCCATCAGCTGGCGCGGCTAACCGGTTGCGCGGTGGTGCCGTACTTCCATCGGCGCGAAGGTGGCCGCTACCTCCTCAAGATCGCACCGCCGCTGGCAGACATCCCTTCCGACGATGTGATCGCCGATACCACGCAGGTCAATGCGGCGATCGAGGACATGGTGCGCGAGGCGCCGGACCAGTACCTGTGGATCCATCGGCGCTTCAAACGCCAGCCGGGTGGGCGCAGCGATTTTTATCGTTGATATCGCGTATCTGGATGCAGGCGGCGCGTGCCGCCGCAGCACCGCAAGATGCAGGAAGAATCAGCGCGGCGGCGGCTGATCTGCGTCGTCGTTGAGCAAGGCACCGGCATACAGGCCGGCCAGCATCAGGCTCAGCCCGCCCCAGAAGCTGGAATAGAACGCCAGATGCGTGTTGAGCGGGAACACCGTGGCCACCAGTGCGATCATCGCCGGGCGTGCCTGCTCGCGCGCGGCCAGGCTGGAATAGCGCCACGCGCGCCAGGCCTGCGCCGCACCGGCCAGCCACAGCAGCAACCCGATCACCCCGGTTTCGGCCAGGATTTCCAGCACGATCTGATGTGCATGGAAGGCTGGCCCATCGCCCCAGGCCGGCGCCTGCGCGGGTGCCGGATTGCAGGCCGGATACGCCTGCCGGAAGCCGCGGGCGCCCACCCCATTGAGTGGATGCGCGTGGATCATGCACAGCGCTGCGCCCCAGATCTGCGCACGCCCGGACAAGGCCTGGTCGACGCCCTGCTGGTCATCGCTGAAGGCCAGCGCGGTGCGCTGGATCCGCTCGCGCGCCTGCGGCGCCACCGCCACCACCCCGGCCGCCAGCAGCGCGCCGACCACCGCCACCGCAAGCAGGCGGCGGCCACCCAGCAACTGCCAGCCGGACAGCAGCACGATCACGCCGTAGGTGATCCACGAGGCCCGCGACCCCGCCAGCACCAGCACCACGCCGACCGCCGCCGCAGCGCCCGCCCAGGCCCAGGCATTGCGCCGCCCCAGCGCCAGTAACAGGAAGGGCGACAGGCTCGCAAGCGTCTGACCGAACTTGAGGTTGCACGGCCCCAGCACGCCGCTGAGGCGGTCGACCAGGGCCAGCTCCTGCAGCGTGCACAGGCCATGCCCGCTGATCAGCTGCTTGATCTGATCCAGGCCGAAGAACAACGGGCTGCTGCCGAACACGGCCTGCAGCAGCGCATCCAGTGTCCACACCTCGCCGATCACCGCCAGGCCGGTGAAGGTGCGCCGACGCCGCTGCGCATTGGCCACCGCGATCGCGCACAACCACATGAACGGCAGATAGCGCAGATCGGTGGCCGACTTGCGCAGCGCGCGCCCCACGTCCACCGCATCGAACGCCGACAGCATCTGCGGCAACCAGTATGCGAAGAACAGCACGCTGGTCAGCGCCCAGGCCGCACCACTGAGCAGCCGGGTGCCGCCACGGAACCGCGCATGCAGCAGGCGGTAGGCCGCAAACAGCGCGCCCAGCGACAACACCGTCTCGGCCAACCCGGGCGTGGGCCATAGCGCCACGAACAGGAGCACCCACAGCGGCGCCCAGCGACCGGCGTCGGGGGTCAGCGCGGACGCAGGTGGGATGGCCTCAGCGGCGGAGTTCGTCATAGACCTTCAGGGTGGCCGCTTGCATGGCCTGCAACGTATAGGGGAGCACGGCGGGCGGTGTCGGCGCCTGCCGCAGCAACTGCAGCGCCTGGGTGCGCAAGGCATGGGCATCGAAGGCCGGCACGGCGCCGCCGGGTTGCAACTCGGCCAGCAGCTCGCCGACGCCGCCGTGCGCCCAACCCAGCACTGGCCGGCCCACCGACAGGGCCTCCACCACGGTGCGGCCGAAGGCCTCGGGCTTGCGCGACAGCTGCAGCACCAGATCGCTGGCGGCATAGGCCTCGGCGATGCGTGCGGTGGGTTCGGTGAAGGCCACCGCCTCGGCCACGCCCAGTCTGGCGGCCTCGGCTTCCAGCTCGCGCAGATAGGCATCACGGCCCGGCTCGCGCGCGCCTGGCAGCCACAACCAGGCCGGCACGCCGGCAGCGCGCACGTCGGCGAGCAATTGCAGGCCGTCGGCATGCCCTTTCAGGCGCGTGCCGCGCCCGGGCAGCAGCAGCAGTGGTGCATCGGCCGGCAAGCCGGGCAGCACGGTCTGTGCCCAGCTGCGCGCACGGCGGTCCGGCCGCGGGCGACGCGGAAACTGGGCGATATCGACGCCGCGCGGGATCGTGCGCAGGCGCGCGGTGTCGGTCTGAGGATAGTGCGTGCAGACGTACTCGCGCACCGTCTGCGAGACGCAGATCACCCGCTCGCCATAGGTCATCACCGCGCTGTAGCGGCTGGGCGAATTGAGCCCGTGCACGGTGGTGACGAAGCGCGGCCGGGTGGCCTGCGGCATGCCGCGCAACGCGTACCAGCCCAGCCAGGCCGGCAGGCGCGAACGTGCATGCACGATGTCGGCCCCCAGTTCGGCGAACAGCCGGCGCAGGCCGACCACATGGCGCAAGGTCAGCAACGACTTGCGTCCGATATCCAGGGTGAGATGTTCGCCGCCCGCCTCCAGCAGCGGCTGGACCAGGCGGCCGCCGGCCGAGACCACCACCGCGCGGTGGCCGGCGCGCACCAGCGCAGCGGCGATTTCCAGGGTGGAGCGCTCGACGCCGCCGGACTGCAGCGCCGGCAGCAGTTGCACCACGGTCAGGCGGTGCATCCGGCCAGGATCAGTCGGCGAGCACGAACAGCGCGCCGCAATACGGGCACTTGGCTTCGCAGTTGGGCTCGTCTTCGATCGGCAGATACACGCGCGGATGCGAGTTCCACAACGCCATCTGCGGCGTCGGGCAGCTCAGCGGCAGATCGCCGCGATGCACGGTGTAGCGCGATTCGGCATTGGCGGGCGCGGTGGCGGTCTGGCTCATGGCGGCACGATCGTAGAGACAAGGCAGAGCGCGGATTCTAGCAGCCTGCGTGGTGATCGGCCCATTGACCGGCCATACCGGTTCGGGTGGTGATGCTCTCAACAGCCGCCCGGGCGCTGGCAGCGTCGGGGAGCGATGCGGCAGCCCTGGCTGGCCTGGCCTTGCTGGCCCAGCAGCGCCAGGCAGCCACACCCGGACATCGCGCTTATCATCGCCGGACAATGGCGCACCGCCCCGGCGTGCGCGTGCCCGGCTCGCATACCTCGGCAGGCCGGACCTGCCCTGCGGCATCGCACCCAAGGAGACATCGCCACGTGACCTCGTCTGTTGTGTTGCTGCATCCGCGTGACCTGTGGTTCCGGCTGGTCGTTGCCCTGAGCGTCGCTGCGCCGTTGTCGGTGAGTGCGGCGACCGGGTTGTCGACCTCGTTCGAAGCCGGCCAGCCGTTGCCGGTGAGCGCGGCGGCGGGCGATGTGCAGATTGCCATCGGCACCGGTCCGGCCGCGCCGTATGCGGCCAAGCCGAACGCCGGCTACAGCGGTGCGCATGCCCTGCGGTACGACAGTCGTGGCGCAGGTGGGCGGCGCACCTTGTTGACCGGCGAGATCCCGATCGGTGCCGATACCACGCTGTCCTGGCTGGTATTGCCCGAGAGCGTGGGTGGCGAGCATGTGGCATCGACCTATGTGTCGCTGGACCTGCTGCTGGACGACGGCACACGCGTGTCGGCCAGTGCTGCGCGGGATCAACATGGCGTCGCGCTCGGTGCGCGGGCGCAAGGCGAGTCGAAGACGCTGTATCCGCAGCAATGGGCGCGCAAGGCGGTGCGGCTGGGTGACGTGGCCGGTCTGCGTGGGCGCCATGTGCGTGCGATCGAGCTGGAAGTTGCACCGCCCGCAGGCGCGCCCGGTGCCGGCTGGATCGACGATATCGCCATTGCCGAGGTACCGCTCACGCCGGCAACGCGTCCGTCGGATTGGGTGCTGACCACGCGCGGCACGCAGTCCAATGGCACGTTCTCGCGCGGCAACAATTTCCCGGCAACCGCGGTGCCGCATGGCTTCAACTTCTGGACGCCGGTGACCGATGCGGGCACGCTGACCTGGCTATATCGCTGGAACGAACACAACGATGCGGACAATCGCCCGCGCCTGCAGGCGTTGTCGCTCAGCCATCAGCCCAGCCCGTGGATGGGCGACCGCCAGACCTTTCAGGTGATGCCGTCGCTGGCGGCCGGCGTGCCGCCAACCGATCGCCGACAGCGTGCGCTGGCGTTTTCGCATGCCAATGAAACCGCCCGCCCCTATCGCTACGCGGTGCAGCTGGACAACGGGATCCAGGCCGAGATTGCGCCGACCGACCATGCCGCGTTGTTCCGCTTTCGCTTCCCGGCGCAGGGCGATGCCAATCTGGTGTTCGACAATGTGGACGCGCGTGGCGGGCTGCGCCTGGATGCGGCAACACAGACGCTCTCCGGCTACACCGATGTGCGTAGCGGGCTGTCGACCGGGGCCACGCGCATGTATGTCCATGCCAGCTTCGACACGCCGTGGAAAACCAGCGGCCTGAGCGACACCGGCCGGCCCACCGGCTGGATCAAGTTCGATCCAGGCAGCACCCGGCAAGTGCAGATGCGCATTGCCACCTCGCTGATCTCGCTGGATCAGGCCAGGCACAATCTGGCCCTGGAAATCGCGCCGCAGGCGACATTCGAGCAGGTTGCCGCGCGGGCGCAGGACGCCTGGGATGCGTTGCTGGGACGCCTGGAGGTGCCCGATGCCACCGCCGACCAGAAGACCACGCTGTACTCCAACCTGTACCGGCTGCACCTGTATCCCAACTCCGGCCATGAGAACGTCGGCAGCGCCAGTGCCCCGGACTGGCGTTATGCCAGCCAGAGCAGCTGGTCGGACGACAACATCGACGGCAGCGCGGTGCGCAGTTTCGCGCCGATCCGCGATGGCCGGGTCTACGTCAACAACGGCTTGTGGGACACCTTCCGCACTGCGTGGCCGGCGTATGCCTTGTTCGCCCCCGACGCTGCCGGCGCGCTGGTGCAAGGCTTTCTGGAGCAGTCGCGCGCGGGCGGCTGGGTGGCGCGCTGGTCGTCACCGGGGTATGCCGATCTGATGGTCGGCACCAGTTCCGACGTGGCGTTTGCCGATGCCTGGCGCAAGGGCGCGCGGGGCTTCGATCCGGCCGAGGCATACGTTGCCGCGCGCAAGAACGCCACCGTGGTGGCGCCCGACAGGCACGTCGGCCGCAAGGGCATGGCGCGTTCGACCTTTCGCGGTTATGCCGATACCGACACGCACGAAGGCATGTCGTGGTCGATGGAAGGCGCCCTCAACGATTTCGGTATCGCCAACATGGCCGAGGCGCTGGCCGGGCAGGCAAAGACGGCCACGGCGCGCGAGCGTTACACGACCGAGGCGGTGTATTTTCGTCAGCGCGCGGCAGGCTATTCGGCGTTGTTCGATCCGGCGATCGGTTTTTTCCAGGGCCGCACACCGGACGGCCACTGGCGCGTGGACGCGGCAAGGTACGACCCGCGCGTGTGGGGCCACGATTACACCGAGTCCAGCGGCTGGACGTTTGCATTCACCGCACCGCACGACGGTGAAGGCCTGGCGGCGTTGTATGGAGGACGCGCGGGCCTGGCAGCGAAACTGGATACGTTCTTTGCCACCCCCGAGACCGCCGAGGCCAGGTTCGCCGGCTCCTACGGCAACACCATTCACGAGATGACCGAAGCGCGCGATGTGCGGATGGGCATGTATGCGCACAGCAACCAGACCGCCCACCATATCCCTTGGATGTATCTGTACGCGGGGCAGCCGTGGAAGACGCAACGCATCACCCGCGAGATCCTGGCGCGCCTGTACCTGGGCAGCGAGATCGGCCAGGGCTATCCCGGTGATGAGGACAACGGCGAAATGTCGGCGTGGTATCTGTTCGCGGCACTGGGCCTGTATCCGTTGCGCATGGGTGCGCCGGAATACGTGATCGGCTCACCGCTGTTCAAGCATGCCAGCGTGCGGTTGCCCGATGGCGGGACGCTGACGGTCAATGCGCCGCAGAATTCGCCGCAGAACGTGTACGTGCAATCGCTCAAGGTCAACGGAAAGCCCTGGCGCAAGACATGGTTGCCGCATGCGGACATCGCCAGGGGGGCGACGCTGGACTTCGTGATGGGGCCTGCGCCCTCGCGCTGGGGCACCGGACCGAACGATGCGCCACCGTCGCTGACCCCTGCGGGCAAGCGCCCTGCCCCGTTACGTGATGTGCTCGGAGACACGGCGCGCATCACGCTGGCCGATGGTGGCGAGGTCGCTGCCCTGCATGACGACGATGCGGGAACCGTCGCTGCAGTTGCATCGACATCGACGCTGACGCTCAGTGGCATGGCGCGCGGCACGCCGACGCTCTACACACTGACCAACGGCAACGCGGCCATTGCGGCCAGTGGCTGGACGTTGGAAGCGCGTACGGCCGATGGTGCGTGGACGGTGGTCGATCAGCGCCGTGAGGAAGCGTTCGACTGGCCGTTGCAGACGCGGCCGTTTCGTATTGCCACGCCTGGTGCGTATACCGAGTATCGGCTGCGATTCAGTGCGCCCGCGAAAGTGCAGCTGGCGGAGATCGAGTTGCTGGGGGCGGAACCTGCGGTGCGTTGAGGCGCCGGTCTCGCAGCGCTGATTGTGCTGCTTTCTGCAGGCAGGCGACTGCAGGCTGCAGGCACCCGCTCACGCAATCGACGGATTCGCACGGGTGCTGCCGGAGCGAGGTCTCACCGCAATGTCAGCCGCGCTGGTGAGCCGTACCCTCGCCCCAACCCCCGCTCCGCGCCCCGGCCCGCGCTTGCGGCGCGGGCGCTTCAAGGCACGCGTGCCAGTGGCGCGCAAGCAGTGCCTTGTCGCCCCAGGGGAGAGGGGTTGGGCGCGGTGCGTCTGGTGCCGCTAGCGGATCGGTCTTTGATGTTTTCCCGGTGGGGGGATCTCAACCGCTATTTTTTTCGCTGGCGTTCTTCTCGGCATCGCGCTGCCGGCGGATCTGCGCATCCACCGCCGCGATCGCGGTCATGTTCATCACCCGGCGCGAGGTGGCGCTGGTGGTGAGGATGTGCACCGGCTTGGAGATGCCCATCAGGATCGGGCCGATCGCCACGCCGTCGGTGAACACGCGCACCAGGTTGTAGGCGATGTTGGCCGCTTCCAGGTTCGGCAGCACGAACAGGTTGGCGCGGCCCTTGAGCGTGCTGTTGGGCATGATCTGCTTGCGCAGTGCTTCGTCCCAGGCGGTGTCGCCCTGCATTTCGCCATCGATGTTGAGCTCGGGCTTGCGCTTGAGCAGGGCCTCGCGCACCTGGCGCATCTTCAGCGCATCGCGCGAGTCGTGGCTGCCGAAGTTGGAGTGCGACAGCAGCGCGATGTTGGGTTCGATACCGAACAGCTTCAGGCGGTACGCGGCCTGCAGCGTCGCTTCGACCACCTGCTCCACGGTCGGGTCTTCCTGCACATGCGTGTCCAGGAAGAAGAACACGCCCAGCTGGTTGATCACGCCGGTCATCGCCGAGGTGGAGCTCACCCGCGGTTCCAGCGGAATCACGCTGCGTGCGTAGCCCAGCTTCTTGTGGAAGCGGCCGACCACGCCGGACAGCATCGCATCGGCTTCGCCACGCGCCACCATCACCGCGGCGATCAGGGTCGGACGCGAACGCATCAGCTCCTTGGCGGCAGTGACGGTCACGCCGCGACGCTCGGTGAGCGCGTGGTAGTACTGCCAGTACTCGTTGAAGCGGGGATCGTCAAGGATGTTGGTGATCTCGAAATCCACCCCGGCGGTCAGGCGCAGGCCCATGCGCTCGATGCGCGCCTCGATCACGTCGGGGCGGCCGATCAGGATCGGGAAGGCCAGGCCTTCGTCGACCACGTTCTGCACCGCGCGCAGCACCACTTCCTCTTCGCCTTCGGCATACACCACGCGCTGCTTGTCGGCGCGCGCACGGTCGTAGACCGGCTTCATCATCAGGCTGGTGCGGTAGACGAACTGGCCGAGCTTGTCGCGGTAGGCCTCCATGTCGGCGATCGGGCGCGTGGCCACGCCCGAATCCATCGCCGCCTGCGCAACGGCGGACGACAGCTCCACCAGCAGGCGCGGGTCCAGCGGACGCGGAATCAGGTATTCCGGGCCGAAGCTCGGGGTCTCGCCGCCATAGGCCGCGCCCAGGTCGGAGGCCTCGCGCCGTGCCATCGCGGCGATCGCCTTGACGCAGGCGATCTTCATTTCTTCGTTGATGCCGGTGGCGCCCACGTCCAGCGCACCGCGGAACAGGTACGGGAAGCACAGCACGTTGTTGATCTGGTTCGGGTAGTCGGACCGGCCAGTGCCGATGATGCAGTCCGGGCGCACCGCCTTGGCCGCTTCCGGGGTGATTTCCGGGTTGGGATTGGCCAGCGCGAAGATCACCGGCTGGCGCGCCATCGTGGCGACCATTTCCGGCTTGAGGATGCCGGCCGCCGACAGGCCCAGGAAGATGTCCGCGCCCTCGACGATCTCGGCCAGGGTGCGCTTGTCGGTGTCGCGCGCGTAGCGCTGCTTGTCCGGATCCAGGTCGGTGCGGCCGGTGTGGATCACGCCATCGCGGTCCAGCGCCAGGATGTTCTCCGGCTTCAGGCCCAGCGAGACCAGCATGTTGACGCAGGAGATGCCGGCCGCGCCCATGCCGGTGGTGGCCAGCTTGACCTCTTCGATCTTCTTGCCGGTGACCACCAGCGCGTTGAGCACGGCGGCGCCGACGATGATCGCGGTGCCGTGCTGGTCGTCATGGAACACCGGGATGTTCATGCGCTCGCGCAGCTTGCGCTCGACGATGAAGCACTCCGGCGCCTTGATGTCTTCCAGGTTGATGCCGCCGAAGGTCGGCTCCAGGCTGGCGATGATGTCGACCAGCTTGTCCGGGTCGTTCTCGTTGATCTCGATGTCGAACACGTCGATGCCGGCGAACTTCTGGAACAGCACGCCCTTGCCTTCCATCACCGGCTTGGACGCCAGCGGGCCGATGTTGCCCAGGCCCAGCACCGCGGTGCCGTTGGTGATCACCGCCACCAGATTGCCGCGCGCGGTCAGCTCGCTGGCCTGGGTGGGTTCTTCGACGATCGCCTCGCAGGCGAAGGCCACGCCCGGCGAATACGCCAGCGACAGGTCGCGCTGGGTCAGCATCGGCTTGGTCGCGGTGACCTTGATCTTGCCGGCCGGCTGCTGGCGGTGGTAGTCGAGGGCGGCCTGTTTGAAGTCGTCGTTGGACATCGGCGTTGTGGGTCTCGAAGGCGCAGGAGGGCTGAATTCTACCCCCCTGCCTGAACATGGGCCTGTCGCGCAGCTGTCGCGGCGGCAGGAAGATCGCATGCCACAACGCGGCATGCATTGCGGCCAGTGCTGGCTGGATGTGGAAACGGCCCTGCATCCCGCCGGCAGCGCCGACGGAATGCAGGGCCGTAGGAAGCATCAGCGCGCGCTGATCGGGGCGACGACGTCAGTCGAGGCCACCGGTGCCTGCAGCGGCGGCGAGCCGCCATCCAGCACCAGCTTGAGCTGATCGCGGTCCAGCGCATTTTCCCAGCGCGACACCACCACCGTGGCGACCGCGTTGCCGATGAAGTTGGTCAGCGAGCGGCACTCGCTCATGAAGCGGTCCACACCCAGGATCAGCGCCATGCCGGCCACCGGCACGTCCGGCACCACCGACAGCGTGGCGGCCAGGGTGATGAAGCCGGCGCCGGTCACGCCGGCCGCGCCCTTGGAGCTGAGCATCGCCACCGCCAGCAGGGTGATCTGCTGGCCCAGGGTCAGGTCCACGTTGGTGGCCTGGGCGATGAACAAGGCGGCCAGGGTCATGTAGATGTTGGTGCCATCCAGGTTGAACGAGTAGCCGGTCGGCACCACTAGGCCCACCACCGATTTCTCGCAGCCGGCCTTTTCCATCTTCTCCATCAGCGAGGGCAGCGCCGACTCCGATGAGGAGGTGCCCAGCACCAGCAGCAACTCGGCCTTGAGATAGCGGATCAGCTTGAGCACCGAAAAGCCGCACAGACGGCAGACGATGCCCAGGATCACCAGCACGAAGAACAGCGAGGTCAGGTAAAACGAGCCCACCAGCCAGGCCAGGTTGACCAGCGATTCCACCCCGTACTTGCCGATGGTGAAGGCGATCGCACCGAATGCACCGATCGGCGCGGCCTTCATCAGCATGTGCACCAGGCGGAACACCGGCGCGGTCAGCGCTTCCAGGAAGCTCAGCACCGGCTGGCCACGCTCGCCGACCAGGGCCAGCGCGATCCCGAACAGCACCGCCACGAACAGCACCTGCAGGATGTTGCCATCGACGAACGCGCTGACCAGCGTGGCCGGGATGATGTCCATCAGGAAGCCGACCAGGCTCAGCTCGTGGGACTTCTGCACGTAGGTGTTGACCGCGCTCTGGTCCAGCTCGGCCGGATTGATGTTCATGCCGGCGCCGGGCTGCACCACGTGCGCCACGATCATGCCCACGATCAACGCCAGCGTGGAGAAGAACAGGAAGTAGGTCATCGACTTGGCGAAGACCCGGCCCACCGTCTTGAGGTGGGTCATACCGGCGATGCCGGTGACGATGGTCAGGAAGATCACCGGGGCGATGATCATCTTCACCAGCTTGATGAAGGCATCACCCAGCGGCTTGAGGCTTTCGGCGAAGGCCGGCTCGAAGTGGCCCAGCAGGGCACCCAGGACGATCGCCACCACCACCTGGAAATACAGCTGACGGTAAAAGGGGACGGGCGCCGGCAAGGGGCCGGCAGGCTTGCTGATGTGCATGACACCACTCCGAGGGAACATAGAGGGGGCCTGAGCAGGCACCCGGTGCGGGCATTCTGGCCGTACGTCGCAGCCCGGGCCGATAGCCCATTGGTACTACGCACTGTCGCCGGGCTGAACGTCGCCTTACACTTCAGCGGCGTCGCCACCGGCCGTTAATTCCATTTAACGCAGACACCGATTGTTGTGTCGTTGGCCGTCCGGAACCTGCGCGCTTGCTGAAGCTGTTCAGTGCGACCGCCATGGCAGGACGCCCGGCCCTTTCTCCTTGCCGAAGACCACACCTATGCGCCTCAATCCGCTCGTTCTCGCGTTGGCCATCGCCGCCGCGCCCGCAGCCGCCAATGCGGCCACCTCGCTGGAAAACTGGCCCACCAAGTACACCTTCGGTGATGGCACCGAGCTCGGCCTGACCGGCAACTACGCCTACGACGACAACAACTTCTCCGGCGACGACCGCCTGGAAGACCGCACCGACTTCCGCCGCAAGGAGTTCGGCGCCACCCTCAAGAAGAAGGGCGTCTACGACGCCATGGTGTATTTCGACTTCGAAGCCAAGCTGTGGCTGGACGTGTTCTTCCGCGTCGAGACCAAGGCCGTGTTCGGCCAGGATTACGGTCGCGTGCGGCTGGGCTACATGAAGGTGCCGGTGGGCCTGGAAGCGGTGCAGAGCTCGCGTGCGGGCAGCTTCATGGAACTGGGCCTGCCGGTCCAGGCGGTGTTCCAGGGCCGTCGTACCGGCGTGGAATGGACGCTGGAGCGCCAGCAGTACCTGCTGCAGGCCGGCGCGTACGGCGGCAAGGATCTGCAGGGCGACAACCCGGGCACCACCCAGGCCGTGCATGCCGCCTGGACCCCGTTCAAGGCCGAAGGCAATGTGCTGCACCTGGGCCTGGCCGGCTCGGTGGAAAACCCGCGTGGCTTCAGCGACGGCCGCGGCGTGTCGTTCAGCCCGCGCGTGCGCCTGCGTGCCCGCCCGGAGGCCGGCCTGACCGACGTGCGCCTGATCGAAACCGGCACCATTCTCGACGTGGACCACGTGATCCGCGCCGGCGTGGAAGCGGTGTGGATCCACGGCCCGTTCTCGCTGCAGAGCGAAGCGCTGCGCGCCGAGGTGGCACGTAACGACAACCAGCCGCATTACATCGCGCAGGGCCAGTACCTCTACGGCACCTGGACGCTGACCGGCGAGTCGCGCAGCTATGCCGGCGGCGTACCGGGCAACATCAAGCCGGCGCACGACTACGGCGCGGTCGAGCTGACCGCCCGCTACAGCCGCCTGGACCTGGAAGACAACCGCGTCAGCGGCGGCCGCCAGCACGACACCACCATCGGCGCCAACTGGTACCTCACCAGCCACTTCAAGTTCCAGGCCAACTACAGCTGGGTGGATGCCACCCGCAACGGCGTGCATGAAACCCCGCACGTGATGGAGCTGCGCGCGCAGGTGCAGTTCTAAGCGTGATGGCGCACAGCTAACCCGGGCCTGGTCGGCCGCGCGCTGCCTTCGCTTCGACGCGCCAAGGCGGCAACCCACACCAGCGCACGTGCCCCTGCGGCCGCCTCCTTTCGGGGAGGCGGCCGCAGGCGTTTGTGGCTGCGGCGGTGTCGGCGCCTGGCGCAGGCCCTGTGCCGATAGCTGCACGATGCAGCGGCGCACCGCCATACTTGTCGGCATGTACGCCTCGCAACGCCGCCGTCTGCTGCTCACCCTGACCATCGTGCTGGGCGGCATGCTGGTGGCGATGGTGGCGGCCGGGCACTTCGTCGAACAGAACGCCCTGCACGAGGAAAGCGCCACCGTGCGGCGTCAGCTGCGCCTGTACGCGCAGGCCCTGCAGCAACGCGTCGATCGCTATCGCACCCTGCCGCAGATCCTGGCGCTGGACCCGGAACTGCGCGCGGCCGTCTCCGGGCCCTTGTCGGCCGCGCAGGTGGAACGGCTCAATCGCAAACTCGAGCGCGCCAACAACGTCACCCAGTCCTCCACGCTGACGCTCATCAACCGCGACGGCCTGGCATTGGCTGCCAGCAACTGGCGCGGGGCGCGCAGCAACGTGGGCGTGGACTACGCCTTCCGCCCGTATTACCAGCAGGCATTGTCCAACGGCAGCGGCAGTTTCTACGGCATCGGCATGACCACCAGCGAGCCGGGTTACTTCCTGTCGCAGGCCATCGTCGACGCCGGCGGCCAGGTGCAGGGCGTGGTGGTGATCAAGATCGCGCTGGCCGCGCTGGAACGCGAGTGGCTGCAGACCCCGGACATCGTGCTGGCCTCCGACGCGCACCAGGTGGTGTTCCTGGCCAGCCGCCCGCAGTGGCGCTACCGCATGCTGGCGCCGCTGAGCCTGCGCGACCGCAGCGAATTGCGCAGCACCCGCCAATACGCCGACCAGGGCCTGCTGCCGCTGCGGCGCCGGCTGATCGAGCAGACCGGCAACGGTGGCGTGCTGGCCGAGGTCAGCGACCCACCGCTCGCCGGCCCGGTGCTGTGGCAGACCCTGGAGGTGCCCGAAAGCGGCTGGCGCCTGCATCTGCTGCACGACACCCGCGCCAGCGCGGCGGCCGGCCGCGCCGCTGCGATCGCCGCCGCCGGTGCATGGTTGGCGCTGGCCTTGCTGTGGTTGTTCGTGCAGCAGCGGCGGCGCCTGTCCACCCTGCGCCAGCGCAGCCGGCACGAGCTGGAAACGCTGCTGCAACAACATGCCGAAGAGCTGCGGACCGCGCAGGATGGCGTGGTCACTGCCGCGCAACAGGCCAATGCCGGCCTGAGCCGCAGCCTGGAACACCTGCCGCAGGGCGTGGTGGTGATCGACGAGGCGCTCAAGCTGGTGGCGTGGAATTCGCGCTATGTGGAACTGTTCCGCTTCCCGCCGGAACTGCTCAAGATCGGCCGCCCGATCGAAGACCTGTTCCGCTTCAACGCACGCCGCGGCCTGCTCGGACCGGGGCCGATCGAAGCGGCGATCGAGCGCCGCCTGAACCATTTGCGCAGCGGCAAGCCGCATATGCGCGAGAGCGAGAAGGAAGACGGCACGGTGCTGGAAATCCGCGGCAATCCGCTGCCCGATGGCGGATTCGTCACCAGCTATGCCGACATCACCAGCTACAAGAACGCCGCACGCGAACTGCGCTCGCTGGCCGATGCGCTGGAACACCGCGTGGCCGAACGGACCCGCGACCTGGCCGCGGCCAAGCGCGAGGCCGAGAGCGCCAACCGCTACAAGACCCGCTTCGTCGCCTCGGCCGTGCACGACCTGCTGCAACCGCTCAACGCCGCACGCATGTTCGTCTCGGTGCTGCGCGGGCAGGTGCGCGAGGCCGGCAGCGCGCGCGTGGTCGACAACATCGAAGGCGCGCTCGCCGCACAGGACGCCATCCTCAACAGCCTGCTGGACATCTCGCGGCTGGAGGCCGGCAGCCTGAAGACCCGGGTGCGCGACTTCGCCATCGCCCCGCTGCTGGAAACCCTGGCCCGCGAGTTCGGCATCCTTGCCGAAGACCGCGGCCTGGTGCTGGACTGGGTGCCCACCTCTGCGGTGGTGTTGAGCGACGAGAACCTGCTGCGGCGCATCCTGCAGAACTTCCTGTCCAACGCCATCCGCTACACGCCGCGTGGGCGCGTGCTGATCGGCTGCCGTCGTCGCGGCGGCTGGCTGCGCATCGAAGTGCATGACCAGGGGCCCGGAATTCCCGAGGCCTTGCAGGACGAGATCTTCGAAGAATTCCGGCGCCTGGACGACGGCGTGGCCAACGACCGCGGCGCCGGTCTGGGCCTGGCGATCGTCGAGCGCATCGGCCGCCTGCTCGGCCACCGCATCAGCCTGCGTTCCACCCTGGGCAGCGGCAGTGTGTTTTCGGTGACCGTGCCGCTGGGCGAGCGCGCCTCCATCGCCAGGCAGTTGCCACCGCCCATCGCCAGCGCTGAAACCGCCAATGACCCGATCCTGCACGGCTGCCGCGTGTGGTGCGTGGACGACGACCCGCGCGTGTGCGAGGCCAGCCGCGCCCTGCTGCAACGCTGGGAATGCCGCGTGGACTTTGCCGGCGGCCCCGACGAGGCATTGGCCGCCGCCAACGCCGACGAGGTGCCTGAGCTGCTGTTGCTGGACGTGCGCATGGGCGAGCACTACGGCCCGATATTGCTGCCGCAATTGGTGGCGCGCTGGCAACGCGAACCGCGCGTCATCCTGGTCACCGCCGAACCCGACCCGGCGCTGCGTGAACATGCGCTCGACCTGGGCTGGGGGTTCCTGGCCAAGCCGGTGCGGCCGCCGGCGCTGCGTGCCCTGATGACGCAGATGCTGTTGCGGCGCGGGTGAGCTGCACCGTCGCGCAGCATCGACAGGCAACAACGGGCTGCGTTGGGGGTGTCGCGACGCTTCCGGCCTGCTTGCCGCCGAGAGGCCGCATGATGGCGCGCCGTGCTGCACGCGTCCCATGCGGCGATTTCCTGGCCCTGCGCGGTCGGGCGAGTTTCGCCGGATCGTTTCAGCGTACCGAAGTGCGTGCTGCCTCAAGCGCGCGTTGGCGATGGCGCTACAGTGCGTGTGTCCATTGCTGCCCACGTCTGCATCGTGCACAGCTCACCTGCCGATGTTTCTCCCCCGGAAACTTGTGGAGTCCTCATGTTCAGGCCTGCCTCCGTGATGTTGACCGCGTTGCTCGCCGCAGGTTGCGCGGCGGAGATGCCCGTGCAGGCGTCCACGCCATCGGCGACCGTGCCGCCCTCCGGCCCGGTGCGCGCTGACATGGACCCGTACACCTTGCAGACCCTGGACCGCGTGCTGCACCAGGCATCCACGCATCGCGGCGTGAGTCCGGGGCATCTGATCAAGCTGCTCTCGGCGGAATTTCTCGGCACGCCGTATCAGGCCAACATGCTGCAGGGCTCGGCCACCGTGCCGGAGCGGCTGATCATCGACTTCAGGGGCCTGGATTGCTTCACCTATCTGGACTATGTCGAAGCGGCGCGCCACGCCCATTCGCAGCAGGATTTCGTCGATCGCGTGGTCCTCACCCGCTACGTCGATGGCGTCATCGGCTTCACCTCGCGCAAGCACTTCTTTTCGGACTGGGTCGCACGTTCCTACCCGCTTGCCGACGACATCACCGCAACGCTCAGCCCCAGGGCCGTGAGTGTGGACAAGACACTCAACCTCAAAGCCGACGGCAGCAACTATCTGCCCGGATTGCCGCTGGTGCAGCGGTCCATCACCTACATCCCCGCCGCCGATGTGGACAGCACGGTGGTCCGGCAGCTGCGCACCGGCGACTATGTGGGCAGGTACTCACCGGCGCCCGGGCTGGATGTCAGCCATGTCGGCATCTTCGTCATGACCGACCGGGGCCCGGTGTTGCGCAATGCCTCATCGCGCCCGGAAAACGGAAAGGTCGTGGACTCGCCGTTCATGGAGTACGTCGCCCGCACGCAGGGCATCGTCGTCTACAGGGCCAGGCCCTGATCCCGGTCGCGATGCGGGCAACCGCCAGTCCGGCGGCAGGCATCGTCTCGATCCGCTCCGCCGGTGCATTGCCGGAGCCACACCGTGTCGGTGGGCGTGGGCGCCCATCTCCCGCTGCAGCGCGCACTGGGTGAACGTGCGATGCCAACGCAGCGTGCGGATCTGCACGATCGCCGCTGAGCGATCGCGTGGAGGTCGGCGCGACGCGGCACTCGCGCATCCGCCGGTAGCGTGCCCGGCACCCGGGCGACTGCACCTGCTACACTATCAAGAACGATTCCCATTTGAATTTGCCTAGCGGAGCATGCCGCGTGCTCCGTCAGCGCCCTGGAGTTCTTACCCGATGAAGCTTTCCGCCCATGGATCGGCCGGCATGCCGTTCGTTGCCACCCTCTGCCTGTTCGCCTCCGCCACCGCTTCGGCCCAATCAGACGTCACCGACACGCTGGACACCGTGGTGGTGGCCGCCTCGCGCTCCAACATGACCGTGGCCGAGTCGCCGCAGACGGTGCTGATCATCGACAAGGCGCAGATCCAGCAGCAGTTGACGATCTCCAGCAATTCGTCCGACGTGCTCGCCAACCTGATTCCCTCGTACACGCCCAGCCGCGGCAAGATGAACGGCAGCGGCGAAACCCTGCGCGGGCGCACGCCGTTGATCCTGATCGACGGCGTGCCGCAATCCAACCCGATCCGCCCCACCGGGCGCGAAGCGCACACCATCGACTATGCAATGGTCGAGCGCATCGAAGTCATCCAGGGCGCCAATGCCATCAACGGGCTGGGTGCCACCGGCGGCACCATCAACATCATCACCCGGCGCCCGCAGGACGGCTCGCTGAATCAGCACATCGACGTGCAGGCGACCGCGCCCACAGCCGAGACGCGTGCGGAAACCACCAGCGGCGAGACGCGTTACCGTGTGGATGGCCGCTCGGACAAGCTCGATTACCTGTTCTCGGCCAGCTACAGCGACCAGGGCCTGTATGTGGACGGACAGGGCCGGCCGATCGGCGCCGACAACACCCAGGGCGACCTGATGACGTCCAAGAGCTACGACGTGCTGGCCAAGCTCGGCTACGCGCTCACCGACACGCAGCGCCTGAGCGTCAGCGTCAACCGCTACCGCATCAAGAACGACAACGACTACATCGGCATCGCCGGCAACCGTGCGCAGGGCCTGCCCACCACCTCGGTGCGCGGCACCCCGCAAGGCACCGCGCCCTGGAACGATGTGCTGACGTCCAGCCTGTCGTACACCCACGACGATCTGGCCGGCATGCAGCTGAGCGCGATGGTGTTCAACCAGGAGTTCGAAGGGCTGTTCGGCGCCGACAACTCGTCCACGTTCCAGGACCCGCGCATTGCACCGGTCGGCACGCTGTACGACCAATCGCGTTCGGTCGCTTCCAAGTGGGGCAGCAAGATCAGCCTGACCAGGGACGACCTGCTCGACAACCGGCTCAAGCTCACCGGCGGCGTCGACCTGCTGGCCGACACCGGCAAGCAGGATCTCTACGGCACCGGGCGTACCTATGTGCCCGAATCGGACTACCGCAACCTGTCGCTGTTCGTGCAGGGCGAATACAAGCTGCTGCCCGAGCTGACCCTGCATGCCGGCGTGCGCCGCGAAGAAGCCGAGTTGAAGATCGACAGCTACCAGACGCTGTGGCGCTACAACCGCGTCGCTGTCGAAGGCGGCACGCTCGACTTCAACCAGACCCTCTACAACGCCGGCCTGGTCTACACACCGGTCGAGGGTGTGAGCTTTTTCACCAGCTATTCCGAAGGCTTCGGCATGCCGGACGTGGGCCGCGTGCTGCGCGCGATCAACACGCCGGGCACACGCGTGGCCAGCCTGAGCACGCTGGAGCCGATCCTGACCAAGAGCGTGGAAGCGGGCACCCGCCTCACGCGTGGCGCCTTCGATGCGGACCTGAGCTACTTCCAGTCCAACTCGGACCTGGGCACGCGCGTGGTGCCGATCAACGGCGCCTTCATGATGAGCCGCGAAAAGACCCGCGTGCAGGGCGTGGACGCCAGCCTGGGCTATCGCCTGGATGCGGCGCATCGGCTGCGCCTGTCCTACGCCTACACCCGTGGCCGCTACGACAGCGACAACGACGGGCAGCTGGACGCACGCCTGGACGGGCTCAACGTGGCGCCCAACCGCGTGATTGGATCGTGGTCGGCGCAGTGGACGCCGAAGCTCTCCTCGTTCGTGCAGGCCCAGCATGCCTTCAGCCAGTCCTTCGACGAGGCCGACAAGCGCTTCAGCGGCTACACGCTGGTGGATGCGACGTTCAATTACGCGTTGCCGCGTGGCGCAGTGCGCATGGGCGTGTCCAACCTGTTCGACAAACAGTACATCACCTACTACTCGCAAGCAGCCCTGGTCGAACCGCTGCGCTACTTCGCCGGGCGTGGCCGCACCATTACGCTGGGGTATTCGCTGGATTTCTGATGGCGTGGCGTGATTGCCGGCAGCGCGCGACCGATACGCCCGCGCAAGCGTGCTGCTGCGCCTGGATGTCGAGCCGTAGCGCCGTTTAGATGCAGTCAGCAGCCACGTTAGTCGAATGCGCGACGCCCTCGCCGCCCCAGACAGTCGGTCGGCTGCTTTACTGAAACCATGCGCACCGACCATCTCGAAGGGTCCTTGCCCGCCCATCGTCGCGGGACCCTGAGCGGCATGGATGCCGCGCCGGAGCCTACAGGGACGTACTTGCGGCGTGTCCCGCGATGGTGGGCGGGCAAGGGCCCTGCAGCCAACTGACAGCGTCGAGGGCGCGGTGCCCCTCACCGCTCGCGCGACACGCCGTAAACCCATTCCTGGGGGCTCGGTGGCGGCGTCCATGCCGCCACACGGTCCCGCAATCGGCGAGGACATCGCGACAGAAAGTTAGTCGGTTGCTTTGCTTAAAAAACCATACGCACCGACCATCTCGACTGGTCCTTGCCCGCTCACCGTCGCGGGACCTTGAGCGGCATGGATGCCGCGCCAGAGCCTACACGGACGTACTTGCGGCGTGTCCCGCGAGGGTGGGCGGGCAAGGGCCCTGCAGCGCAGTCGCGGATATCAGCATCTTGGTCGCTCAATCGCCACCCCGGAAAGGCGCATCTGCGCCCGCTACGTGCGTGTTCGTTGGCGCCCTGCGATCGACGCGGCAGCGCCCCACGCACATCGCATCGAACGCTGCGATGCATGCATGCGGCTGCGGCTGCGTGACGATGCTGCGTTGACGATCCGGAGGATCGGGCAAGGATGCCGGATCACCGGGCTCACGCCGACCCGGCGGCCCGCGGCACAGTGCATTGCACGACGCACAAACGCCACTATCGGGAGACACGCCGCATGAGTCAGACACTGTCGCTGGACCACTATCGCCTGCTTGGCCGCTCCGGGCTGCGCGTCTCGCCGCTGTCGCTGGGCACCATGACCTTCGGCGAAGCCTGGGGCTGGGGCGCGGATGCGGGCGAAGCCAGGCGCATCTTCGATGCCTATGCAGACCGCGGCGGCAATTTCATCGACACCGCGGTCAACTACACCAACGGCGGCGCCGAGCGCATCCTCGGCACGCTGATCAAGGACCGCCGCGAGCGCTTCGTGCTGGCGACCAAGTTCACCATGGCGCGCGATGCGGACAACATCAATTCCGGCGGCAATCATCGCCTCAACCTGATCCGCTCGGTCGAGACCAGCCTGCGCCAGCTCGACACCGACCGCATCGACCTGCTGTATCTGCACGCCTGGGATTTCACCACCTCGCCGGAGGAAGTGATGCGCGGGCTGGAGCATCTGGTGCAGTCGGGCAAGGTGCTCTACCTCGGCATCTGCAACACCCCGGCCTGGCGCGTGGCGCAGTTGCAGACATTGGCCGATCTGCGTGGCTGGTCGCCGCTGGTGGCGCTGCAGATCGAATACAGCCTGGTCGAACGCAGCGTCGAACACGAATTGCTGCCGATGGCCCGCGAACTGGGCCTGGGCGTATTGCCCTGGTCGCCGCTGGGCGGCGGCATCCTGACCGGCAAATACAGCCGCGCCGATCTCTCCGACGACAACGCGGCAGAGGTCTCGAACAGCCGCAAGGGCGTGATCGCCTCGACCGGGCATCTCAACGCACGCTCGCTGGAGATCGCCGATGTGGTCGGTGCGGTCGCCGAGGAACTGGGCGCCTCGCGCGCGCAAGTTGCACTGGCCTGGACCTTGCGCAACCCGGCGGTGGTCTCGCCGGTGATGGGCGCGCGTACGCTGCAGCAGGCCGAGGACAACTTCGGTGCGCTGGAGATCGTGTTCAGCGACGACCAGCTGGCGCGGCTGGATCAGGTCAGCGGCCTGTCGCCGATCTTCCCGGAGCGCTTCATCGGCCGGCCGATGGCGCAGCAGCTCATCTACGGCAGGCACACGCTACAGCTGCGCAACTGAGCAAACGGCAGGCGCAGGCGCATAGTCACCACCGTCGTCGCTGCAATGCGCCTGGTCGCTGCAAACCCGCGCCGACCGCGATCCGCAGCGCCGCTGGCCGGCAGCGATCAGCCCTCGCCTTCGGGCTCCAGCGCCTTGACCAGCACTGCCGCCTGCGTGCGGCTGTAGCAGTCCAGCTTCTTCAGGATGGCGGTGACATGCACCTTGACGGTGTTCTCGGCCAGCCCGAGTTCGTGCGCGATCTGCTTGTTGAGCAGGCCGTCGGCCAGGCTCAACAGCACCCGGAACTGTTGCGGGGTGAGCTGGGCGAGCTTGGAGGCCAGTTGCGCGTCGGCCTCCGAGCGCTCGGCAGTCATCGGCGGGAACCAGGTGCCGCCCTCCAGCACGCTGGCCACCGCGGTGCCGATCGATTCGGCCGGGGTGGATTTGGGAATGAAGCCGGCCGCGCCGAACTGCTGCGCGCGCCGGATCACGCGTGGGTGATCGTTGGAGGAGATCACCACCACCGGGATGTCCGGATGCTCGCCACGCACGTGCAATAGCGCCGAAAAGCCGCGTGCGCCCGGCATCGCCAGGTCCAGCAGCACCAGCTCGGCCTGTGGGTGCGAGCGCAGCATCGCGCTCAGTGTGGCGGCGCTGGAAGCCTCCACCACATCGGCTTGCGGCAGGGTCTGCTGCAGCACATGGATCACGGCGGCACGGAACAGCGGGTGGTCGTCGGCGACGAGGATGGTGAGATCGGCCATGCGCCAAGTCTGGCACATGGCCGTGTCGGTTTCCCGCGCCCGGGCGTCCACCGCCACTGCGTTGCGCAGGCGTCAGGCTTCTCGGCAGCCAGCGTGTGCGTTGTGAGCGCCGCTGCCACGTCCCGCAGACGCAAGGCACGTAGCGCGCGCCGCGCTGGGCACAGCCGTGCTCGCGGGTCGTCAGCGCCCGCCCTGGCGCGGCGGCTGCGTGCTGGCGCGCCAGGCGTCCAGAAACTGCCGGCGCTTGAGCTTGTCCAGATATACCAGCAGGCCCGGGCCCAGCGGGATCGGGCGGAACGGCGGCTGCGCCGAGCCGCCACGCCCGCCGGCGGCCGGCAGGATCGGCATCAGCCGCGCCTCGCGCGAGAGCACCTGCTGGCCGCGCGGCGACAGCAGGTAGTCCAGGAACCGGCGCGCCTCCGGCGCATGCGGTGCGGTCCTGGGGATCACCGCCGTGCGCAAGGCCACCAGCGTGTAGTCCTGCGGCTGCACGATGCCCAGCGGCGCGCCGGCGTCGATCCGCGTCTGCGCATAGGAGCCCAGCACGTTGTAGGCCAGCAGCAGCTCGCCACGGCTGACGCGGTCGAGCAAGGTGCCGGTACGTTCTTCGAGCCTGACCTGGTTGGCCCCCAACGCGGCCAGCAGCGCACCGGCGATGCTGCCGACCTGCCCGTCCTGGGTGGCGAACAGATAGCCCACGCCGCTGCGCTCGACATCATAGGTGCCGACTCGGCCGCGCAGCGGCGCGTCGGGTGCGCGCAACAGGGCCAGCAGCTGCCGGCGTGTGCGCGGCACGCGTGAGGCCGCCAGCTTGCGCGTGTTGTAGACGATCGCCACCGGCTCGTAGCTGATGCCGAATACCTCGTGCCGCCACTGCGCCCACGCCGGCAACGCCTCGGTCTGCGCGGAGCGATGCGCCAATGCATGCCCATCGTTGACCAGCTTGGTCTGCAGATCCATGCTGGCGCTGATTAGCATGTCGGCGGCCGCCGTGGCCTTGCCGGGATGCAGATAGCGGTCATAGATGTCCCAGGCGATCACATCCTCGTAGATCACCTGGGTGCCCGGATGCAGGCGCTGGTAGTCCTGGATGACCGCGCCGAACACTTCCAGATCGGTGGAACCCTGCACGCGCAATTGCGCCTGCACCGGGCCATGCGCGGGAAACACCCGTACATCGCCGGGCGCGGCGCGCGCCATAACCGGCGCCAGCAACGCCACCATCAGCAACAGCACGCGCATCACCGCGTCCCTCCAGGAAAATGCAACGAGGCGATCAGCCCGCCGCCGACACGGTTGCTCAGATCGATGCGCCCGCCGTGCGCTTCGACCACGCGCTTGACGATGGCCAGCCCCAGCCCCGCGCCGCCGGCCGGTGCCTCCGGCCCGCGGACGAAACGCTCGAACACGCGCTCGGCCTCGGCGGCGGGAATGCCGGGGCCGTGATCGGCGATGGTCAGCACGTGATGGCTGCCGTCGCTGGTGAGCGCCACCTGCAATGGCGCCCCGGCGCCGTACTTGCAGGCGTTGTCGATCAGGTTCTTCAGCGCCTCGCGCAGCAGCAAGGCATCGCCACGCAGCAGCGCCGGCTGCGGGTCGATCGCCAGGTGCACGCGCGGGGCGCCGTCGCCACGCGGCAAGGCCTCGTGCAAGGCCTGATGCAGCACCTCGGCCAGATCCACGGTGGCAAAACGCTGCAGGTTGGCGCGATGGATCACGCTGGCGTCGCTGAGCAATTGATTGAGCAGCCGGCTCATGTGGCTGGCATTGCGCTCGATCG
Organism: Xanthomonas sp. BRIP62415; assembly: GCF_003993515.1. Taxonomy (NCBI): domain Bacteria; kingdom Pseudomonadati; phylum Pseudomonadota; class Gammaproteobacteria; order Lysobacterales; family Lysobacteraceae; genus Xanthomonas; species Xanthomonas sp. BRIP62415. The sequence continues at coordinate 48,224 of NZ_QEZH01000031.1, read as the reverse complement.
CCACCAGGCTGCGTTGCATCTCGCGCGGGTCGTCGTCGTCCATCGCCAGCTGCGCCTGCGCGCGCAGGGCGGCCAGCGGCGTGCGCATCTGGTGCGCGGCTTCGGCCATGAAGGCGCGCAGGGTTTCGTTGCTGGACGACAGCCGCGCCATGAAGCGATTGAGCGCGGTCACCATCAACTGCATCTCCTGCGGTGCCGGCGCGCTCAGCGGTTTCAGGTCGGAAGGCTCGCGCCGCGACAGATCGCGCTCGATGCGCTGCAACGGGCGCAGGGCGCGATACACGCCCAGCCACACCAGGCCCAGGGCCAGCAGCGACAGCACGCCGATCGCCACCAGCGCATTGAGCACCACATCGCGTGCCACCGCATCGCGCGCGCGCCGGGTCTGACCGACCTGCACGCGCACCTCGCCCTGCCCGGACGCCGATGCCACCCGATGCATCACCACCGCAAAACGCACCGGCTCGCCGCTGTAGTCGGCATCGAACAGCACCGGGCGCTCGTCGCCGGGCGCGCGCGCCGGCAACGGCAGCCTGTCCTCGCCGGTGATGGTGCGGCCTTGCGCATCGAATACGCGGTAGAACACGCGGTCTTCCGGCGCCATGCCGAGCAGGTCCAGCGAGGCGTACGGCAGATCCACCTGCCAGTCGCCGCCGACCAGCGCCACGCTGTCGATGATCGACAGCGCCGAGGACACCAGCAGATGATCGTAAGAGCGGTTGGCGGCGCGCTCGCCGTAATCGCGGGCGGCAAAGAACAGCACCACCGCGCCCAGCAACGACAGGCTGCCCAGGTACAGCAGCAGGGTGCGCCGGATCGACGGTGCCACCATCCGCGGCTCAGCCATCGAGGCCGGGCTCCACCGACGCATCATGCGGATCGGCTTCCTCGAGCTTGTAGCCGGCCCCGCGCACGGTGACGATGCGCAACGGCGCGCCCGCCAGCTTGCGACGCAGGCGGCCGACATACAGCTCGATCGCATTGGGCCCGGCATCGTCGTCGAAACCGAACAAGCCGTTGCCGATCTCGTCCTTGCCCACCACCTGGCCCAGGCGCCCTATCAGGATCTCGAACAGGCGGTACTCGCGGTTGGGCAACTCGATCGGCGCACCGTCCAGCACTAGCGTGTGCGCAGCGTTGTCGAACACGAACCCGCCGATCTGCACCACCTCGCTGGCCTGCCCGCGATTGCGCCGCAGCAGCACCCGGCAACGCGCCTCGAACTCGCGGAAATCGAACGGCTTGCCCAGGTAGTCGTCGGCGCCGACATCCAGCGCCTGCACGCGGTCCTCGATGCCGTCGCGCGCGGTCAGCATCAGCACCGGCGTGGTATCGCCACGCTCGCGCATCCCGGCCAGCACACGCAATCCATCCAGCTTGGGCAGGCCGATATCCAGTACCACCAGATCGAAGCTCTGATAGCGCAGCACGCTCGCCGCCGCCAGGCCATCGGACTGCCAATCCACCGCATGCCCGCTACGGCGCATGCGCCGCACGATGGCATCGGCGAGATCGGTGTTGTCTTCGACTAGCAGCAGGCGCATGGGGCGGGAATGGGGAATGGGGAATCGGGAATCGGGAATCGGAACAGCAGTTGTCCGCGGCCGGAAGGTAACAGCCCTCGCGGACAAAAGCTCTTGGGCTTTTGCGATTCCCCATTCTCGATTCCCGATTCCCCCGCCCCCCAACGACAGGTCCATGACAGCTTCGCCGGACTAGGCTGCTGCCAACGCGCCGCAGCGTGCTTGTGCGGTGCATCGCTGAACGTGATTCACACATGTACCTGGGAGGGTCTGTGAGCAACGACACCTTGCGTCTGCGCGTCTTCACCGCCTGTGCTGCGCTGTGCCTGGCACCGGCGGCGCGGGCGGCCGAGGGCGACGGTCCGGTCACCGCCGAGGTGGGTGGGCGCGTGCACTGGGACTTCACCATGTTCGACAACGACGAACGCGGCACCCCCGAGCGCAACGACACCCAGTTCCGCCGCGCGTGGCTGGATGTGGCGGGCAAGTTCTACGGTTTCACCTACAAGGCCGAAGCGGAATTTGCCGGCCTGCAATACGAGTCCGGCAGCCGCGGCATCCTGGCGCGCGATGTGTATGTCGCCAAGAAATTTTCCGCCGGTACGCTGACCGTGGGCCAGTTCAAGCAGTACTTCTCGCTGGACGATCGCACCGGCTCCAACTACGGCCCGTTCCTGGAACGCGGATATGCGGCCACCACGCTGGCGCCGATCTACCGCAAGGCGATCTCCTGGCAGGCCAATCGTCCCGATGCAACCTGGTCCACGGCGGCCTACAGCCTGGAAAGCATCGACAACTCCTCCACCAAGGGCGGCGCGCTCGGCACCCGGCTGACCTTCGCACCGGAGATGGGCGAGGCGCGGCTGCGCCACCTGGGCGTGTCGCTGGCGCACGAGCGCTATTCGCATCCGGGCAGCGGCGGTGCGGCGCCCCTGCTGATCCGCCCACGCCCGGAAAACGATCTGGCCAACAACAGCCGCATCACCCTGGCGCGCTTTGCCGATGGCCGCGATACCGATTTCGACAAATGGTCGCTGGAGTACGCCGAAGTGCTGGGCCCATGGTCGTGGCAGAGCGAATTCAGCGGTGGCCTGCTCGACGACGGCTCCCAACATGCCAAGGTGTTGGCCAGCTACGGCCTGGTCAGCTGGTTCGTCACCGGCGAGTCGCGCGGCTACGACCGCAAGACCGGCCGTTTCAGCCGCATCAACACGCCCAACCGCCCCTCCGGCGCGTTCGAGCTGGCCCTGCGTTACGACTACATGCGCGGCGACCAGCACCTGGATGGCCAGCCCGATTTCATCAACGCCAGCACGCAGTCGTGGACGCTGGGCGGCAACTGGTACTTCAAGCCGAACCTGCGCGTGATGCTCAATGTGATCGACAGCCGCAACCGCGACCGCAGGGTCGATGCGGTGGTCGATCACACGCTGGCGGTGACCGGCCGGTTTCAGTACGACTTCTGATGACGTGCATGCGCGCACCGGTATTCACGGCGATTGGCAGCACCGGGCGCGTTGCGCCGCGCAAGCGCACCGTTGCCGTCACTGGTGCTCCGGCGCATCGAAAGCCGTGGCCGGTTCGACACACGACGATGCGCTCAGCCGCCGCTAATGCTCCGCATCCACGGCATCGCCGCTGCATGCGCTGCGCAGCGGCGCGCTCCACTCTCCCCCTGTTGTATGCCTCAAAGGATGTGCCCGCATGCTGACCGCGCTCGGTTTCGGAATGGTGATCACCTTCATGTACCTGATCATGAGCAAGCGGCTGTCGCCGCTGGTGGCTCTGATCACGGTGCCGATCGTGTTCGCGCTGCTGGGCGGCTTCGGCACCGGCATCAACGAGATGATGCTCGACGGCATCAAGAAGATCGCGCCCACCGGCGTGATGCTGATGTTCGCCATCCTCTACTTCGGGGTGATGATCGACGCCGGCCTGTTCGATCCGCTGGTTGGCCGCATCCTGCGCCTGGTCAAGGGCGATCCGCTGAAGATCGTGATGGGTACGGCGATCCTGGCGATGCTGATCTCGCTCGACGGCGATGGCTCCACCACCTACATGATCACCGTGTCGGCGATGCTGCCGCTGTACCAGCGCCTGGGCATGAACGCGCTCAACCTCACCTGCGTGACCATCCTGGCCAGCGGCGTGATGAACCTGACCCCGTGGGGCGGCCCCACCGCGCGCGCCGCCACTGCCCTGCATGTGGATCCAGCCGACGTGTTCGTGCCGCTGGTGCCGGCGATGGCGATGGCGATCGCCGGCATCCTCACGCTGGCCTGGTATCTGGGCATGCGCGAACGGCGCCGCCTGGGCGTGGTGCGCCTGCCGGCCGACGGCAACTGGCTGGACACCAGCATCCCGGAAGAAAGCGATGCGCTGCCGCGGGTGGAAGACACCGAGGACATGAAGCGGCCCAAGCTGCTGTGGGTGAACCTGCTGCTGACGCTGGCGCTGATGGCCGCGCTGGTGGTGGGCGTGCTGCCGATGCCGGTGCTGTTCATGATCGGCTTTGCGCTGGCGCTGATGATCAACTACCCCAACCTGGCCGAGCAGCGCCGCCGCCTGGTCAATCATGCCGGCAATGTGCTGTCGGTGGTGTCGCTGATCTTCGCCGCCGGCATCTTCACCGGCATCCTGTCCAACACCGGCATGGTCGAAGCGATGTCGCGCAGCTTCCTGGCGGTGATCCCGGACAGCTGGGGCCCGTATCTGGCGGTGATCACCGCGATCGTCAGCATGCCGTTCACGTTCTTCATGTCCAACGACGCGTTCTACTTCGGCGTGCTGCCGATCCTGTCCGAGGCCGCCGGCCACTACGGCATCACCCCGGTGGAAATGGCCCGCGCCTCGCTGGCCGGGCAACCGGTGCATCTGCTCAGCCCGCTGGTGCCATCGACCTACCTGCTGGTCGGCCTGGCCAAGGTCGACTTCGCCGACCATCAACGCTTCACGCTGAAATGGGCAGTGCTGATTTCCCTGCTGATGCTGGCGGGCGGGCTGGTGTTTGGCCTGTTTCCGTTGGCGCGCTGACGCCCGCCGGGAATGGGGAATCGGGAGTGGGGAATCGTAAGGGCGGCGCTGTGCTGTCGTGTCGATTACTGACGTCCACATGGAAACCCAGAGACCGCAAAGGCGGCTCCTGCGCTACCGATTCCCCACTCCCGATTCCCCATTCCCAAACTCCGAAGGAGTTCAAGCAATGACACTTCGCATCGCATACGTCACCAGCGGCATGGGCAGCGTGGGTACCGCGATCTGCCAGAAGCTGGCGCGCAGCGGGCATACCGTGGTCGCCGGTTGCGGGCCCAATTCGCCGCGCAAGACCTCCTGGTTGCGCGAGCAACGCGAGCAGGGCTTCGAGTTCGTCGCCTCCGAGGGCAATGCCGCCGATTGGGATTCCACCGTGGCCGCCTTCGCCAAGGTCAAGGCCGAGGTCGGCGAAATCGATGTGCTGGTCAACAACGCCGGCGGTAGCCGCGACACCTTGTTCCGGCAGATGAGCCGCGACGACTGGAACGTGGTGATCGCCAGCAACCTGCATTCGCTGTTCAACATCACCAAGCAGGTGGTCGACGGCATGACCGCGCGCGGTTGGGGACGCATCGTCAACATCGGCTCGGTCAGTGCGCACAAAGGCCAGATCGGGCAGATCAATTTCGCCACCGCCAAGGCGGCGATGCATGGTTTCAGCCGCGCCCTGGCGCAGGAAGTCGCCTCGCGCGGGGTCACCGTCAACACCATCTCGCCGGGCTATATCGCCAGCGCCTCGATCAGCAGTTTCCCGCCCGACGTGCTCGACCGCCTGGCCACCTCGGTGCCGATCCGCCGGCTCGGCAAGCCGGCCGAAGTCGCCGGGCTGTGCGCCTGGCTCGCCTCCGATGAAGCCGCTTACGTGACCGGCGCCGATTACGCGGTCAACGGTGGCCTGTACATGGGCTGAGAGACGCCACGAAGACGGCAAGCGGTCTTCAGGTGCGTGCTGACAGCGCGCACGCACCGGCCGGTGAGTGGTACATGCCGGTTCCGAACACTGACCGCCGCCAGGCGGGGCGCACCGTCATTGTCATGGGCGCGCTGAAGCTGCACCGCTCCAAGCATCGCCGCTCCAAGCATCACCAGATGCAGCCTCACCACCCAGCAGCCTCACGCTCGTCGTGGCCGCTGTGATGCACGCCGCGCCCGCCCTGCGCTTGCATGCAGGTGCGTGATGGCGCCTGACCCGCACGCGCAAGCGACCGCCACTGCGTCGATCAACCCGCCTCCAGTGCGAACTGATTACACTCGGGTTTTTCCGCACTGCGCTGACATGGCCAAACCTTCAGAACGCGCCACGCCGGGGCCCCGCCCGCAGATGGCCGACATCGCCCGCATGGCGGGGGTTTCCGAATCCACCGTGTCGCGCGCCCTGGCCGGCAGCCCGGTGGTGGCCGAGCGGACGCGTGCCTACATCAAGCAGATTGCCGCCGATGCCGGCTACCAGGTCGATCCGATCGCGCGCAGCCTGCGTGCCAAACGCTCCAACACGGTGAGCGTGGCCGTGCCGATGATGCATGCGCTGGACCAGCCGCTGTCGGATCCCTTCATGATGACGATGCTGGCACTGCTGGCCGAGGAACTGACCGGGCGCGGCTACAGCATGTTGCTGTCCAAGCTGGACCGGCATCAGGACGGATGGGTGGAACAACTCGCACGCGGCAGCCGCTCCGATGGCGTGATCGTGCTGGGGCAAAGCTCCGAACATGCCGCACTGGACGAAGCCGCGCGCGATGGCCTGCCGATGGCGGTGTGGGGCAGCCGCATCGATGGGCAGTCGTACATCAGCGTGGGCAGCGACAATTTCCAGGGCGGCGCGCTGGCCACCGACCATCTGATCGCCAGCGGCCGTCGCCGCATTGCCTTCCTGGGCGATGACCAACTGCCCGAGGTTGCGCCGCGCTTTGCCGGCTATCGCCATGCGCTGCAGCGGCATGGGCTGGACTTCGATACGCGGCTGCACGCGCGCAGCCACTTCCTCAGCGAAGACGCCTACCGCCTCACCCGCGCCATGCTCAAGAAGACCGATCCGCCGGATGGCCTGTTCGCCGCCTCCGACGTGATCGCGGTCGGTGCGATCCGCGCCCTGGTCGAAGCCGGGCACCGGGTGCCGCAGGACATCTCGCTGGTGGGCTTCGACGATATTCCGCTGGCCGCCTACAGCCAGCCACCGTTGACCACGGTGCGGCAGGACCTGGGGCTGGCCGCGCGCCTGCTGGTGGACCGGCTGCTGGCGCTGATCGGCGGCGAAGCGGTGGAGTCGGTGGAGATGCCGGTGAAGCTGGTGGTGCGTGAGTCGGCTTGAGGCCGGGAATCGGGAATCGGGAATCGGGAATCGGGAATCGTAAGAGCGGGCGTGCTGGCGTGCGGTGCGCAACTGCGCGTTGCCGCCGGCGTGATCGCTGTCGGTTGCTTCAGTACGCAGCGACACAGACGTAGCGCGTCGCGGCTACACCACTGCTGCCCTGGGCTTGCGGACGCGTACGCACAGCATCGCCACCGCCGCTGCCAGCATCAGCGCGCCGGCCAGGCGGATCACGTTGCGCGGGTCGCCATGCAACAGCCACGCGTAGTACAGCGGCAGGGTGACGATCTGGATCAGCATCGGCAGCACGATGAACAGGTTGAACAGGCCCATATACACACCGGTGCGCTCGGGCGGAATGCTGTCGGCCAGCATCAGGTAGGGGTTGCCCATCATGCTGGCCCAGGCCAGGCCGATGCCGATCATCGGCAGCAACATCAGCCAGCGGTCCTGGATGCCGGGCAACACCCACATGCCGACCCCGGCCGCGACCAGGCAGGCCGCATGGGTGTACTTGGGGCCGATGCGGCGCACCACCGGCACCATCGCAAACGCGGCCAGAAACGCGATGAAGTTGTAGAACCCGCCGATCTGCCCATTGACCAGGCCGGCCTCGCGGAAGCCATGCGAGTTGGCGTCGGTGGTGCCGAACAAACTGGTCGACAGCGACAGCACGATGTATTGCCAGTAGCAGAAGATCGCATACCACTGGAACAGCATCACCGGCGCGAGCTGGCGCATGGTGGGCGGCATCGCGCGCAGGGCGCCGTAGATTTCGCGCACGGTGGCGCCCAGACCGGCACCGGTCTGGCGCATCCGCGCGATCTCTGCCGGCGCGATCGCCGGCTCGCGCACGCTGCGCGCGGTGAGCAGGATCGAGGCCGCGGAGAACCCCGCACCGATCACGAAGGCGGCGATGGTGACGTAGGGAATATGGTGCGCATTGGCGGCGTCCTGGTTCATGCCCATCCACACCAGCAACGGCGGGGTGAGATAGGCCAGTGTCTGCGCAAGCCCGGTGAACGCGCTTTGGGTCAGATACCCCAGCGGCCGCTGCGGTGGCGCCAGCACATCGCTGACCAGGGCGCGGTAGGGCTCCATTGCCACGTTGTTGGCCGCATCCAGGATCCACAGCAGGCATACCGCCATCCACAACGCGGTGCTGAAGGGCATCGCCAGCAGGCACAGGCTGCACACCAGCGCGCCCAGCACCATGTACGGCATGCGCCGGCCCCAGCGGGTCACCGAGCGGTCGCTCCACGCACCGACGAACGGTTGCAGGACCAACCCGGTGATCGGCCCGGCCAGCCACAGGTACGGCAGGCTGGCGTGATCGGCGCCCAGATAGTTGTAGATCGGGCTCATGTTGCTCTGCTGCAGGCCGAAGCTGTATTGCACGCCGAAGAAGCCGGCGTTGAGCGCCAGGATGCGCGCGAAGGAGAACGGAGTGGCGGTCGACGACATGCAAGGCCCTGGGCATCGGTGCGGCTCCCAGTGGCCGCAGCGCACTGTACCCTGACGCCTCTGCAATCGATTGTAACGCTGCGCCGCAACACGCTTTCGCTTTCAAATACACAAGCTCGCAGGCACCAGAAAGATGCTGCAGCGCAAGATTGCAATCGATTGTATTGCGGCGTATTACTGCGCTCGCACTGCAGGCCACACGGCCACTCCCTGGGAGGGGACGATGCAGGCGTCGGCCTACCACCATCCGTGAAAGAGAGAACCGCAATGCCCACCTTGCACACCCTGCGCCTGCATGCACTGGCCTGCGCGGTCGCCTCCTGCCTGTGCGCGCCCGCCGCGCTGGCGCAGGACGCGGCCACCGCCGCACCCGTCACGCCGCCGGCCGCCGACAGCGCCGCGGTCAACCTGGATTCGGTGTTCGTCACCGGCACCTCCACCGCCACCACCAAGCTGAAGTCCAGCGTGTCGGTCAGCACCGTCGGCGCCGAGGCGATCGAACAATCGGCGCCACGCAGCACCGCCGAAATCTTCCGCAACATTCCCGGCATCCGCTCCGAATCCAGCGGTGGTGAGGGCAACGCCAACATCGCCGTGCGTGGCCTGCCGGTTGCCTCCGGCGGCGCCAAGTTCCTGCAGCTGCAGGAAGACGGCCTGCCGGTGATGGAATTCGGCGATATCGCCTTCGGCAACGCGGACATCTTCCTGCGCTCGGATTTCACCCTGGACCGCATCGAAGCCATCCGCGGCGGCTCGGCATCGACGTTCACCAGCAATGCGCCCGGCGGCATCATCAACTTCATCAGCAAGACCGGCGACACCGCAGGTGGCAGCGTCGGCGTGAGCCGCGGCCTGGACTACGACAACACCCGCGTTGACTTCGACTACGGTGCGCCGTTCGCGGAAAACTGGCAGTTCAACATCGGCGGCTTCTTCCGCCAGGGCGATGGCGTGCGCGATGCCGGCTACACCACCGACAAGGGCGGCCAGCTCAAGGCCAACCTGACCCGGCTGTTCGAGAACGGCTACGTGCGTGTCTACGGCAAATACCTCAACGATCGCGCCGCCGGTTATCTGCCGGTGCCGACCTCCGTGCGTGGCCGCGACGGTTCGCCGGACCTGGGTGGTTTTGCCGGTTTCGATCCGGGCAACGACACCTTGTACAGCCGCAATTTCCGCAGCGATGTCGGCCTGGACGGCAACAATCGGCCGCGCCGCACCGACCTGGGCGACGGCATGCATCCGATCTCGCGCACCATCGGTGCCGAGGCCTGGTTCGACCTGGGCAACGGCTGGAACCTGAGCGAGAAGTTCCGCATCGCCGACAACAGCGGCCGCTTCGTCAGCCCGTTCCCGGCCGAGGTTACCGATGCCGCCACGCTCGCTGCATCCATCGGCGGCGCCGGCGCGCAACTGGTGCAGGCCAGCGGCCCGGACGCCGGCCAGGCCTACACCGGCAACGCGATCCGCACGCATCTGTTCAACGTGGCGATCAACGACCTGGGCAACGTCACCAACGACCTCAGCGTCTCACGCGAGTTCGGCAGCGACGGCCGCACGCTCAACCTGCGCATGGGCTATTACAGCTCGCGCCAGACCATCGACATGGACTGGACCTGGAACTCCTATGTGCAGAGCCTGGGCCGCGATTCGCGCCTGCTCAACGTGGTCGATGCCGGCGGCGTGTCGCGCTCGCAAAATGGCCTGTATGCGTATGGCACCCCGTTCTGGGGCGATTGCTGCATCACCCGCAGCTACGACGTGCGCTACGACGTCAACGCACCCTATCTCGCGCTCACCTTCGACAGCGGCAAGTTCAGCATCGACGGCAGCCTGCGTTACGACATGGGCGATACACGCGGCAACTATGCCGGCACCGCGATCGCACAGAACCTGGACGTCAACGGCGACGGCGTGATCCAGCCGGTGGAACAGCGCGTAGCCACGGTCGACACCGCCAACGCGCGGCCGGTGGATTACGACTGGAATTACCTGTCGTATTCGCTGGGCAGCAATTACCTGATCAACGACGACCTGGGCGCGTTCGCGCGCATCAGCCGCGGCGCCCGCGCCAATGCCGACCGCCTGCTGTTCGGGGTGATCCGCGACGATGGCTCGGTCTCCTCCGACGAAGGCGTCAACGTGGTCCGCCAGGCCGAAGCCGGCCTGAAGTGGCGCCGCGACGGGCTGAGCCTGTTCGCCACCGCGTTCTCGGCGCGCACCGAGGAGCAGAACTTCGAAGTCACCAGCCAGCGCTTCTTCAACCGCAGCTACGAAGCGCACGGCGTGGAGCTGGAAGCCAGCTACCGCTACGAGGGCTTCACCGTCAACGGCGGCCTGACCTGGACCGATGCGGAGATTTCCAGGGACCAGATCACCCCGGAAAACACCGGCAACGTGCCGCGTCGCCAGGCCGATGTGGTGTGGCAGCTCACCCCCAGCTACCGCGGCGACGGCTACCAGTTCGGCATCAACCTGATCGGCACCACCGATGCCTACACCCAGGATTCCAATCAGCTGAAGATGCCCGGCTATACGCAGGTGAACCTGTTCGGGGACTACCGCGTGACCGACGCACTCACCGTCGCGCTCAACGTCAACAACCTGTTCAACACCTTCGGCCTGACCGAGGCCGAGGAAGCCAGCATCCCGGCCAACGGCATCATCCGCGCGCGTTCGATTGCCGGCCGCACCACCAGCATCAGCCTACGCTACGACTTCTAAGGACCCCTCGCCGGGTTCGTCCCGGCGCCTGCCAATGAGCACCTCCCCCACCGATCTCCCTGCAGTGCGCGCGGCCTTTGCCGCGCCGCTGGACCCGCAGCGTGCGAGCACGCTCTTGCCACGCTTCGACCGGCACGCGCCGCGCCTGCTGGATGCCCTGCACACCCTGTACGGCGCACGCCCCGACACAGCGGCCTGGCTGACGCAGTGGATGGCTGCGTTGGGCAGCCTCGCACAGCAGCGCCCGCAACCGCTGCAACAGCTGGACACCGCGCGCCAGCCCGGCTGGTTCGGCGGGCAGCACATGCTGGGCTACAGCGCCTACGTGGACCGCTTCGCCGGCACGCTGCAGGGCGTGGCCGAACGCGTGCCGTACCTGCAGGAACTGGGTGTGCGCTATCTGCACCTGCTGCCGTTCCTGCGCGCGCGCGCCGGCGATAACGACGGCGGCTTTGCGGTCAGCGATTATGGCCAGGTGGAGCCGAGCCTGGGCAGCAACGATGATCTCGTCGCGCTGACCACACGCCTGCGCGAGGCCGGCATCAGCCTGTGCGCCGATTTCGTGCTTAACCATACCGCCGACGATCACGCCTGGGCGCAGGCGGCGCGGGCCGGCGATGCGCGCTATCTCGACTACTACCATCACTTCGCCGATCGCACGCAGCCCGATCAGTACGAAGCCACGCTGGGGCAGGTGTTCCCGCATACCGCACCCGGCAATTTCACCTGGGTGGATGCCACCGGCCAGTGGATGTGGACCACCTTCTATCCCTATCAGTGGGATCTGAACTGGAGCAACCCGGCAGTATTCGGCGAGATGGCGCTGGCGATGCTGCAGCTGGCCAACCTGGGTGTGGAAGCCTTCCGTCTGGATTCCACCGCGTATCTGTGGAAGCGCACCGGCACCGACTGCATGAATCAACCCGAGGCGCATACCCTGCTGGTGGCGCTACGCGCGGTCACCGATATCGTGGCGCCGTCGGTGGTGATGAAGGCCGAAGCCATCGTGCCGATGACGCAATTGCCGCCCTACTTCGGCAGCGGTGCGGACCAGGGCCACGAATGCCACCTGGCCTATCACAGCACGCTGATGGCGGCCGGCTGGTCGGCGCTGGCGCTGCAACGCGGCGACATCCTGCACAACGTCATCGCGCATAGCCCGCCCTTGCCGGCCAACTGCGCGTGGCTGAGCTATGTGCGCTGCCACGACGACATCGGCTGGAACGTGCTGCAACACGAAGCCGCCGGCAACGCCGCGCAGCCGCCATTCGCGCTGCGCGATGTCGCGCGCTTCTATGCCAACCAGGCGCCGGGCAGTTATGCCCGCGGCGAGAGCTTCCAGAGCAGCGGTGATGGCGTGCACGGCACCAACGGCATGGCCGCCGCACTGGCCGGCATCCAGGCCGCGCAGGAATCCGGTGACGCGGCGGCGTTGAGCATGGCGGTGGATCGGCTGGTGTTGCTCTATGCCATCGCACTGGCGATGCCGGGCGTGCCGTTGATCTATATGGGCGACGAGCTCGCCCTGCCCAACGACGGCAGCTACCGCGACGATCCGCAGCGTCAGCACGAAGGTCGCTGGTTGCATCGCCCGGCAATGGATTGGCAGCGTGCAGCACAGCGCGATGTTGCAGCCAGCGTGAGCGGCACGGTGTATCGCCGGCTACGTGGATTGATCCGGCAGCGTGCCGCGCTGCCCGCACTGGCTGCCAGTCAGGCGCTGGGAAGCATTGCGCTGGGCGATTCACGTCTGTTTGCGTTGACCCGTGGCGATGACTTTGTGGCCGTACACAACTTCGGCGAGCAACCGCTCACGGTGGAGCTTGCCGCACTTGGGGCCGGCCGGTGGACTGTGTTGGCGGATGGCAGCGAGGCGGCTACCGAATCGCTGGGCGATGCCATGCGGCTGGTGCTGCCGGCTTATGCAGTGCGCTGGCTGGAGCGTATTGCTTGAACGATATGGTGCAGGTTCGTAGCGCTCCTGCAGGGCGAACGATCTGCAGCCAGAGCGGACGATCTGTGACCTAGCTGCCGGGCCCTTGCCCGCCCACCATCGCGGAACACGCCGCAAGTACGTCCGTGTAGGCTCTTACGTGGCATCCATGCCGCGTGAGAGCCCGCGACGGTAGGCGGGCAAGAGCCAATCTGGATGGTCGGTGCGCTTGATTACAAACACCGGATTGCATCGGGCTGTCGGATGCCGCTGCATTCGGATGCCGCTGCATTTTGAAGGCGCACGATAGAATCGCTAAGAACTCCTGCGCTCAGCGTTGGAAGGATGCGGCCGCAGCTCGGCACCGGTGTATCCCACGCGTACACGCCGGTTGCTCCGCACCTTCCGCACCCACCGACGAATGATCGCTACGCTTTGTTCGCCGCTCCAGATCAAACGCCGCACTGTCTTTCCGGTGGCCGTCCTTGCGCCACCATAGGACAACCGAAGAATCAGCGCTTCGACAACTCGAGCAACGCCTCGGCAGCCTTCTCCGACGAAGCCGGGTTCTGGCCGGTGACCAGCATGCCGTCGGTGACCACGTGCACGCCCCAGTCGGCGCCCTTCTCGTAGCGGCCGCCGAGCTCGGTCAGCACGTCTTCGACCAGGAACGGCACGATCTTGGTCAGGCCCACGCCCTCTTCCTCGCCATTGGTGAAGCCGGTGACGCGGCGGCCGCTGACCAGCGGCTTGCCATCGCTGCCCTTGACGCGGCGCAGCGCGCCCGGTGCGTGGCACACCAGGCCATGCGGCTTGTTGGCCACGGCGAACGCTTCGATCAGCGCGATCGAATCCGCGTCTTCGGCCAGATCCCACAACGGACCATGGCCGCCCGGGTAGAACACCGCATCGAAGTCCTCAGCCTTCACGTCTGCCAGGCGATGCGTACTTGCCAGGGCCTTTTGCGCGTCGGCGTCCTGCTTGAAGCGCTTGGTCGCTTCGGTCTGCGCGTCGGGCTCGTCGCTCTTGGGATCCAGCGGCGGTTGCCCGCCCTTGGGCGAGACCAGGGTGATGTCGGCGCCGGCATCCTTGAACACGTAGTACGGCGCGGCGAACTCTTCCAGCCAGAAGCCGGTCTTCTTGCCGGTATCGCCGAGCTGGTCGTGGGACGTGAGCACCATCAGGATCTTCATCGCATTGCCTCGTGTCATGGCCCGTCTCGGGCGAGGCAACCAGTGTCCGGATCAGCCCGTTGCAACATCGTGTAGAACGCGTCTGCGCGACGCATGCGGTTCAGCGCCACGTGGGGCGGCGATGCAATCAAGGCGGGCGGCGGCATCGCCCAGCATCCACGAGTGAGGTGCGACTAGCGGCAGCGCGCTGCGCGCTTGCACCTGCCCGGCGCCTGTTCGCAAGCTGGCGTAACGATGGTCAGACATTCATTGCCGGCGGCTGCAGCTGATCCATGCGGATGCGGTTGGCGAACAACGAAAACGCCAGCATGCCGGCCAGCCCGCTGACCCGGCTCACCCACGGCGGCAACCAGCGCGGTGCGACCAGCACGCCGCTGTCGAACAAGGGCGCAAGGCGCGCCACATCGCCCAGCGCCATCTTGCCGGCGAACAGGTAGCGGCATAGCTGCAGCTGGTCGCGCTGCAAGGCATGCCGGAAGAACGTGTGCACCGCGACCAGCCCGCGCAGGTACACCGTGTCCTTGGTGAAGGCGCCGCCGCCGGAGGTCGGCACGCCGCGGAATACCCGCTGCGCCGAGGAAAAGCTCTCCGCCGCGCTCTGCCCGCCGGCAGTGAAGTAACGGAACACCTCGATGAAATCCGCGCCCGAGCGCGCCATCGCAATCGCCTCGATGCGCAGGCTGATGCGCTTCATGCGTTCGATGTCGATGCTGCCGGTGATCTGCTCGGCAAAGGTCGCCAGGCCTTCCTGCGTGGCGGTGGTGCGCGGCGAGGAAATGCCCAGGCTGGGCAGGTGCAGCTGCGCGCGCCCGTTGAGCGCGGTGAGCGAATGCACCAGGGCCTCGTGATGGAACAGCTGCGCACGGTCGTAATCGCTGAAGGTGGCGCCCGTGCGCAGGCGGATGCGGTGTGCACCTGCGGCCGCCTTGGCCAGCAGATCCGGATCCAGCGTGACGGTGATGACGCGCCCTTCGAAGAACGCGTCCAGATCGTTCTGCAGTTGCATGCGCAAGGCGGTGGCCGACACCGGCACCTGCTCTTCGGGCGCCAGCAGCTCGCGGTCCAGCTCCTGCGCGATCTGGATGAAATGCCGCGCCGCCTCGCGCGTGCTCGGGCCGTTGCCCGGCATTGGGTCGTCGGGCACCCCGAACAGCTGCGCCGAGTAATCGCTGACTGCGGAAGTGCCCAGCGACTCCAGCAGGCCGGCGGCCAGATCCCAGCTATGGGTCGAATCGATCAGGTAGGCGCCGATCGGATGGTGCGGGTCGGCCGCCCTGGCGATCGCGGACAGTTCGCGCCGGGTGTCGCCAAAGTCCAGCGCCGGGTACTCCACCTGCGGCAGCTCCGGTTGCCCGCGCGCCACGCTCTGCAGGAACGGCTCCTGCAGCGAGCGCGGCCAGCTCGCCAGGGCGAGCAGGCGCACGCCACGCACGGCCTTGACCAGGCGCGCATCCAGCGCCGCGTGGTGGACGATGTCCGGCGGGCCCTTGCGCGATGGCATGCTCAGCGTCGCCCGGTGCGATCGACGCTGGCGGGCCGCCGGCCCGATCCCTTGCCCCGGTTGTTCTGCGCCAGGCGCGTGGCGAGCTTTTCGGCCGCAGCGGCCACTTCCACGCGCAGCTTCATGTAGTTGGCCACCCGTTCCGGATCCAGCGTATCGGCCTCGATCGCCGCACGCACCGCACAACCGGGCTCGGCGATATGCGCGCAATCGTTGAAGCGGCACTGCGCCGCCAGCGCCTCCACATCGGAGAAGCCACCCTCGGCCAGATCCTCTTCGCCGGTGGGCTTGAGCTCGCGCATGCCGGGCGTGTCGATCAGGCAGGCACCGGACGGCAACGGAATCAGCGCGCGGTGGGTGGTGGTATGCCGGCCGCGCGAATCGTTCTCGCGCACCGCATTGGTCTTCATCTTCTGCGACCCGAGCAGGGTATTGGTCAGCGTAGACTTGCCCGCGCCCGACGAGCCCACCAGCACCGCGGTACGGCCATCGCCCAGCCATGGTCGCAGCGCCGCCACGCTGTCCGGATCCTTGGCGTTGACCGCGCGCAGCGGGATGTTCTGCGCTTCCAGCTCCTCCAGCACCGCCAATGCGTCCTCGGCGTATTCTGTCTGGTCGGCCTTGGTCAGCACCACCACCGGCTCGGCACCGCCGCCGCCGACCAGCAGCAGATAGCGTTCGATGCGGCGCGGATTGAAGTCCGCATCCAGCCCGCACACGATGAACACCGTATCGATGTTGGCCGCGATCACCTGCTGGTGGTAATGCTCGCCGGCCGCGCCACGCTTGATCGAGGTGCGCCGCGGCAGCAAGGCCACGATGCGCTTGCCTTCCATCAGCACCCAATCGCCCACCGACGCCCGCTCATGGCTGGGAAACCGCGGCCGCTGCCACTCCGGCAATGATTCGGCCTTGAGACCGGCCTCCGGCGTATCGGCCACCACATAGCCGGTGCGGTGCTGTTCCACCACCCGCGCCGGCAGCGCCTGCGGATGCGCGGCGAACAGTGCCTGCCAGGCCGGGTCTTCAGCAGGGCCAGGCCAGGGCCAGCCGATGGATTGGAGGGTGGGGTAATCGGGAGGTGCGTTGCTCATGGGGCGATTCTAGCTGGCTGGCCGCAGCGGCTTGTGCAATCGGCCCTGCGCCGGCCCTGAAGCGCCCCTTGACATCGTTGCCGATGCAAGCATGTCCGCCTGTCCTATTTCCGCTACCATGCCAAGCCTCACGCCTACAACCGGCCCGTCGCATGTCCACTGCCCCGCAAAAGCCGCTCGCCATCCGCGAGCGTCTGTCCGAAGTCCGCTACGAAATCCGGGGCGAGCTGGCGCGACGAGCGCGGGAACTGGAGGCGCAGGGCCGCAAGCTGATCAAGCTCAATATCGGTAACCCGGGTGCCTTCGGGTTCCGCGCGCCGGAGCATCTGCAGCGCGCGATCGCCGACGACATGGGCCGCACCGATCCGTACACCCATCAGCAAGGCCTGCCGGAGGCGCGCGAGGCGATTGCCACCGCGTATGCGCGGCGCCAGCACCCGGATGCGCATCCGGACCGCATCTTCGTCGGCAACGGCGTCAGCGAGCTGATCGACCTGTCGCTGCGTGCGCTGCTCAATCCCGGCGACGAAGTGCTGGTGCCCTCGCCCGACTATCCGCTGTGGTCGGCCGCCACCATCCTCAACGATGGCCGTCCGGTGTACTACCGCTGCGCGCCGGAAAACGGCTTCCAGCCGGACCCGGTGGAGATCGAGACGCTGGTGTCCTCGCGCACCCGCGCCATCGTGCTGATCAATCCGAACAACCCCAGCGGCGCCAGTTATTCGCGTGAGTTGCTGGAGCGCATCGTGGCCATCGCCAGCAAGCACAACCTGCTGCTGATGGTCGATGAGATCTACGACCAGGTGCTCTACGACGATGCCGCCTTCGTGCCGGTGGCGCCACTGGCCGGTGCGCACCCGTGCATCACCTTCAGCGGCCTGAGCAAGGTGCACCGCGCCTGCGGCTGGCGCGTGGGCTGGGCGCTGTTGTCGGGCGAGCAGTCGCGCATCAATGACCTGCGCAACGCGATGGACCTGCTCGGCGCGCTGCGGCTGTGCGCCAACGTGCCGGGCCAGTACGCCATCGATGCGGCCGTCAACGGGCCCGACACCATCTCGGCGCTGTGTGCGCCGGGCGGCCGTCTGTACGAAACCCGCCGCGCGGTGATCGAGGCCTGCGCGGCCAGCGAGCACCTGTCGCTGGTGGCGCCGGCCGGTGCGCTGTATGCATTTCCGGCAGTGGTCGGGCCGGCCGCGCGCAACTTCGACGACCACGCATTCGCGCTCGACCTGATGAACGAGGAAGGCGTGCTGGTGGTGCCGGGGTCCAGCTTCAACGTGCCCTATCGCCACCACTTCCGCGTGACCTTGATGCCGGAGGCGGCGGTGATGCGCGATGTGTTCGCACGCATCGACCGTGCCCTCGCGCGCCGCGCCGAGGCGGTGACCAAGGTGGTGCCGCTCAAGTCGCGCAGCGTGGCGTGATGGCGGTGGCCGGCACGCCGCTGCGCTATCTGGCGCTCGGCGATTCCTACACCATCGGCGAAGGGGTCGCCCCCGGGCAGCGCTGGCCGGCGCAACTGGTGGACGGTTTGCGTGCCTACGGCTGGAATGTGGCGCCGCCGCAGATCATCGCCACCACCGGCTGGACTACCGACGAATTGCAGGCCGGTCTGGAAGCCGCTGCGCCGCAGGGGCTGTTCGATCTGGTGAGCCTGCTGATCGGCGTCAACAACCAGTACCGCGGGCGCTCGCTGGACGAGTACCGCAGCCAGTTCGATGCGTTGTTGCTGCGTGCAATCGAGTTGGCCGGCGGTATTGCGCCGCGCGTGTTCGTGCTGTCGATTCCGGACTGGGGGCTGACCCCGTTTGCGCATGCACACGGCGGCGATGCGGCGCTGATCGGTGCCCAGATCGACGCCTTCAACAGCGTGGCCGCCGAACGTTGCGCCGCACGCTCGGTACGCTTTGTCGACATCACCGCCACCAGCCGCGATGGCGGCGCTGCTGCCGACATGCTGGTCGACGATGGCCTGCATCCCTCCTGCGCCATGTATGCGCGCTGGACCGTATTGGCACTGCCTGCAGCGCGCGATGCCCTAAGCTAGCCGCGCAACACGCCTCACTGCCAAGGAACGACATTGCACAGCACCGCCACCCAACCCATGAGCCGCACGCAGGCGCTGGCAATCGCGCGCGCATTTCTGCCGCCGCATCCGCTGGGCAATCGCTACGACTACTACTACACGCAGGCCAAGCTGCGCACCGATCCGCTGTATCCGGGCGTGCTGGCCGAGTTGCGCAGCACCACTGCGCCGGTGCTGGATCTGGGCTGTGGGCTGGGCCTGCTCGCGCACGCGTTGCGCGCCGACGGCCAGGCACTGGCGTATCACGGGGTGGATGTGGACGCGTCCAAGATCCGCCGCGCGCAACACATCGCGCAGCGCTCGGCACTGGGCACTACGCAGTTCGCCGTGGTCGACCTGAGCGTGGCCTGGCCGCAACACCGCGGCAGCGTGACCATTCTGGATGTGCTGCAGTATCTGCAGGCCGACATGCAGGCCAGCCTGCTGCGCAGCGTGGCGCAGATGCTGACGCCGGGTGCGAAGCTGGTGATCCGCAGCGCGTTGGGCGATGCCAGCAGCCGTGGCCGCACCAGCCGCGTGACCGACGTGCTGGCGCATCTGAGCGGCTGGATGCAGCGCATGCCGCGCAGCTATCCCACCCGCGACAGCCTGCAGGCGCAACTGGATGCCGCCGGTCTACGTGCCACCTTTGCGCCGTTGTACGGCAACACCCCGTTCAACAACTGGCTGATCGTGGCCGAGCCGCGCTGAGGCCGTGCGCAACGTGCCTGGCTCGATTTAGAACGGCTGATGAAACGTAACGCGCGTTCGCCGGACGGATGTGGACGGCACGCGGAAACCGGGGTGTACGCGTAGCACATGCCGCAACGGGCACCGGCCGCGCAGCCGTGTTGACAGCCGCTGTTGACGTCATGCGGATGATCCTGGGCCACGTTGTTCGAGGGCGGTGCACCACCACCCCAGAGAATCCGCTGGTTGCCTTGTTGAAAGCTGTGCACACCGACCATCTCGACGGGTCCTTGCCCGCCCACCGTCGCGGGACCTTACGCGGCACGGATGCCGCGTAAGAGCCTACAAGGACGTACTTGCGGCGTGTCCCGCGACGGTGGGAGGGCAAGGGCCCTGCAGCGAAGTCGCAGAGCAGCCGCTCCACACCTGATCTATCCGCGCCGACCAATCACTTCGGGACAACCAAGTCACCGAGTTACCGCGCCGTTTGGATGCAGGCAAATGCCTGGTTCGCCGAGTGCGCGGTGCCCTCATCGCTCACGGGACACGCCGTGAACCCGTCCGTGGAGGCTCGGTAGCGGCATGGATACCGTCAAAGCCTGTCGTCTGGAGCAAGGTCAAAACTTCCAGGACAGCGTCAGCTCCACATCGCGCGGGTCGCCGTAGATCAACTGGCTCTGGTAGACGATGTTGGCGTAGTAGGTGCGGTCGAACAGGTTGCGCACGTTGAGCTGCGCCGACCATGCCTGGTTGATGTCGTAGCGCGCCATTGCGTTGGCCAGCACCACGCTGCCCTGGCTCAGCCGCTGCGTGCCGCCCTGTGGCGCGGACATCAAGTCGTGGATGGCCGACTGCCAGCTCAGGCCACCGCCCACGCGCCACGGGCCGGTCTGCCAGCTGGTGAACAGGGTGGCCTCGCGACGCGGGCTGGTCGGATTGACATCGACGCCGCTGGCATCATTGGCATCGAACTGGGCAAAGCCGAATGCAATCCGCCATTGCTCGGACAGCTGCCCATCGAGCTGGAACTCCACGCCCTGGCTGACCGTGCCCTTCGCCGCGAGGAAGGCCTGAGTGGTGGTGCCCGGCACCAGTTGCCCGGGATCGTTCACCGCCAGGTTGTCCTGCTCGATCCGGAACAACGCCAGTGCCGCATTGAGCTGGCCGCCGAGGTATTCGCCCTTGGCACCGACCTCGTAGCTGTTGCCTTCCAGCGGGGCGAGATAGCGCCCGCCGCGATCGCGGTTGTTTTGCGGCTTGAAGATGCCGGTATAGCTGGCATAGAGGGAATGGTGGTCGTCCACATCCAGGATCAGGCCGGCGTACGGCGTGGTGCGGCCACGGCGCTCGTAGGTGTTGGCCGGCACCAGTTGGTCGGTGTTCTTCCAGTCGGTGACGCGCGCGCCGACGATGGCGGTAAGCGCGTCGGTCAGGCTGAAACGGCCGGCGGCGTAGGCGGCCACCTGGCGCACATCGCGTTCTTCGCCCTTCACCAGCGGCGTCCATTGCGGCTGCGCCATGCTGCCGGTCCAGGCGTAGACGCTTTCGGCCGTCAGTGACTGCGACGGCTCGGGCTCGTTGGACCAGCTGCGCACGTTGCGGTTCATCCAGGTGGCACCGGCGATCAGCTCGTGGTTGCGGCCCCACCAGGTCAGCGGCACGCTGAGGTAGGCATCCAGGCTGTTTTGCGCAGTGAGTGTGGGATAGCGCCCGCCAAAGTTGGTGGCAAGGCCCAGGCCGGTAGCGCGGTCCGGGTAATCGAAGTAGCCGAACAGCACCGACTTCCAATCGGCTTCGAAACGCTGATGCGAGTACTCCACGTGCAGCTGCGCACCGTTGTCGAAGCGATGGGTCAGGCCGGCGAAGGCATTGGTGGTGTCGGCCACGCCGCGCGCCCAGCGCGGCGTGAACGAATCCGAGCGTGCAAAGTCGGTGCGGCTGCCGTCGCTGAAGTACGCCGGCACGCCGCCCCAGGTGGTCGCGCGGCCGTCGTTGCGCTGCTTGTTGACGCCGGCATAGCCGCGGGTGGCGTCGCTGAAATCGGCATCGACGATGCCGTAGAACAGCGACGATTGCTTGCTGTAGTAATCGCGGAACGATTGCTTGTCTTCATAGCTGGCCACCACCCGCCCACGCACGTTGCCGGCGGCGTTCAAGGGCGATTGCAGGTCGAGCGTGCCGCGATAGCGGTCCCAGCGCCCTGCCGACAGATCGACGCGACCGGTGAACACATCGCTGTCGGCATGCTTGCGCACCAGGTCGATCGATGCCGCCGGGTTGCCCGCACCGGAGGTCAGGCCGTTGGCGCCGCGGACGATTTCCACCCGGTCGTAGATCGCCATGTTCTGCTGCACATCGCCGGTGTAGTCGGTGGGAATGCCGTCGATGCGGTAGTAGTCCACTTCAAAGCCGCGCGCGTTGATGTAGGTGCGCTCGGTGTCCCAGGTTGGCGAGTTGAAGCCGGCGACGGTGTCGGTGACGTCCTGCAGCGATTGCAGGTTGCGGTCGACGATCTGCTGGCGGGTCACCACCACCACCGACTGCGGCGTCTCGCGCAGCGACAGCTCCAGCCGGGTCGAACTACGCGCGACATCGGCAGTGTAGGAATCGGTGCCTTCGGTCGCGGCACCGCGATGGGCCTGGATCTGCAGGCGGTCCAAATCGACCGGGTCGCGCGTGCTCGATTGCGCCGCAGCCGCCAATGGCCATGCGCAGGCCAGCGCCAGCAGGGAGGACGCCAGCGGGAGCTGCGGCGAACGGAGATCCGCACGCGCAAGCGCGCGCGCAGGGACGATGCGATGGGACATGGGGTCAGCCTCAAGAGCGGATATGGCCGTCGATGACGGCTTGAGGCTGGCGTCGGCAGCGCCCTCGAAAGGCGCGCACCGTTTGCTGGCTGGGGGGCGCATGGTCGATCCACGTTAAATCGCTGTCAATACATGCGTGGATCAGCGCCGGGTTTCGACGCCGCTGGCTCCGGGCGGCTCCGCCACTACAGACGATGCGCCATACCGGAGCAGGTCCGGCAGACACGGACGATGGATCATCCCTGCGTGGACCCGCGTCACCTCATCGCGACGCGGTCCGCAGGACCTCAGTCCGGACGCCGCCCGGCCAGGCCGCGCGCGTGCATCGCCTCCAGTACGCCGCGCAGGATGGTGAGGTTGTGTCCGTGCGCGGCGCCTTCGTGCAGCAGCACGATGGCGCCGGGGCGCAGGTCGCGCACGATGCGGGCCACGGTGGCATCCGGCTCGCAACGCACCCCGTCGAAACCGCGCGCGCTCCAGGCCACGCGGGTCAGTCCGTGCGCCCGCAGCGGCGAGGCGACGAAGGGATTGGTCATACCCACCACCGAGCGGTACAGCCGTGGCGCCTGCCCGGTGATGGTGGCCAGCACGCGCTGCGCCTGGCCGATTTCCTGCGCCATGCGATGCGGTCCCAGCGCCCAGAACCAGGCCTGCGGATGGGTATGGCTGTGGTTGCCGATGCCGTGCCCGCGACGCACGATCTCGCGCACCAGTTCAGGCCGCTGCTCGGCGCGTGCGCCGACCACGAAGAAGGTGGCCTTGGCGTCGAAGGCGTCCAGCAGCTTCAGGATCGCCGGGGTGTCGTCGGAGGGGCCGTCGTCGATGGTCAGCCATACCTGCGGGGCTCGGCCCGGCAGGCGCGCCAGCACCGGCGCGTACAGACGCGCGCGCGGCAGGAACACCGGCACCACGAACGCCGCATGCGACAGCAGCAACGCCGGCACGCCCCAGACCCAGCCCAGATGCCACCACAGCAGCGCCACCGCTGCCTGCGAGAGGGCCAGCAGGCCGACCCAGCGGTAGGGGTGCGAGGGGATGCGATACAGCGTTTGAAGCGTGGTCATGCCGCATGATGCCATGCGGCGTAGAATGCCCGGACTCCACGATCTGACCGAAGTGCTGCCATGTCCCTCGATCCCGCCCTGCGTTCCCGCATCGATACGCTGCTGCAATCCAGCCGCGTGGTGCTCTTCATGAAAGGCCAGCCCGGCATGCCGCAGTGCGGTTTTTCGGCCAAGGCGGTCGGCGTGCTGGACGGCCTGGGCATCGACTATGCCCACGTCAACGTGCTGGCCGACCAGGAGATCCGCGAAGGCATCAAGGCCTATGGCGACTGGCCGACCATTCCGCAGCTGTATGTGGACGGCGAGTTGATCGGCGGCAGCGACATCATCCTGCAGATGGCCGACAGCGGTGAGTTGAGCAGCATGCTCGGCCTGCAGGCGCCAGACCGGACTCCGCCCAGGATCACCATCACCCCGGCCGCGGTCGAGATGCTCAAGGGCGCGCTGGCCGATGCGCCGGATGCCTCGCTGACGCTGGCCATCGATGCCAACTTCCAGCCCAACTTCCAGCTGGCGCCGACCAACCCGAACGCCATCGCTGCCGAGTCCAACGGCCTGCGCGTGCAGTTCGACCTGGCCAGCGCCCGCCGCGCCGACGGCATCACCATCGACTGGGTGGACGACATCCGTGGTCGTGGCCTGGCCATCGACAATCCCAATGCACCCAAGCCGGTGCAGGAGCTGTCGGTGCGCGATGCCGACGACCGCCTGAAGGCCGGTACGCTGACCCTGGTGGACGTGCGCCCGGCCGACGAACGCGCCCTGGCCACGGTTGCGGCGCCGTTCCGCACGCTGGATGCGCACGAGCGCGCCGCCATCGAGCAGTTGCCCAAGGACACCCCGCTGGCGTTCCTGTGCCACCGCGGCGGGCGCAGCCTGCAGGCGGCCGAGCACTTCCGCGGCCTGGGCTTCAGCAACGTCTACAACGTCACTGGCGGCATCGACGCATGGTCGGACGAAGTGGACAACGGCGTGGCCAAGTACTGAGGCCAGACGGCGGATTGCCAGGAGGGCACGGCCGGTGCCCTTCAGCTGCATGCAGTCCGCAGGCACGATAGTCACCGCACGGCGTCCACACCCGACGGCAGCAGCCGGCTGAAAATCGCCTGCCAGGTTCTTAAGCCGCGTTTGCTACGTTGCATACCCCGAAACGGGCGCTCCACGGAGCGTCCGTTTTTTTCATGGATCGCCACCCACAAGGACTTGCTGCAATGCACACCCGCCTGCCCGCTCTCGTACTGGCCGCGCTGTTGCCGCTGGCCGCACAGGCCGCCGAACCGGCGCGCGCGGTCATGCTGGTACAGACCTACGACAGCCAGCCGACCGAAGACCCGCTGGAATACGTTCCGGTGTGGCTGGGTCGCGGCGTCGCGAAGGAGTCCAGCATGCCCAGGTCGCTGCTGAGCCAGCCGCTGCAGGTCTTCGATGCGGGCGTGTCCACCGGCAGCGTGCAGCTTGCGTCGCTGACCGTCGATGACAACAGCATGTGCGGCGGCACCGCAAAGCTGCGTTTGAAGGGCACCGCAACGCTGTCCAATTCGCCGTTGTTGGCGACGGTGGATCTCAATCCTGGCAAACGCTTTGCGACCCGCAACGCCACCGCTGTCGAACAGACCGAGCTGTTGCGCCAGGTCGGGGAGGCCGCGCAGCTGCGCAAGAGCGTCACGCCTGCGGCGCTGGCCCAGGCGTTGACGGCATTCACTGCCGATCGTGCACAGGATCTGGCGGCGCTGCAGGTCTTTACCGACACCCGGCAGCCGCAGCGACGTGTGGCCGTGCTGACCTCCAATCACCCGACCAAAACCGGCAACCCGGACAACCCGACCGGCGTCCTCGTGGTGCTTGCGATCTTCGAACACGACGGCAGCCGCTGGCAGTTCCGCAAGGGCAGCGCGGCCAGCGGCTGCGACGATTGCGAAGACCTGCCACTGCGCACGCATCTGCTGCAGTTCGGCGATATCGACGGCAACGGCACGCTCGACTTCGTGCTGTCGGAAAGCGGCTACGAGAGCTATGGCTTCTATCTGCTGCTGGGCGAAGGCACCAACTGGCGTTCGGAAGGCTTGATGGGCGGCTGTTGATCAGCTGCAGCACGATGGCCAATGCCCGTATCGGTATCGGCGCCGCGCTGCATGACCGGCGGGATCCAGAAAAAACGCTGCTCGTCGTCGTGCAAGTCATCCGCGCATGGGCGGCGCCAAGCCATTGATGTCACGGCGTGACTGCACGATATCGATCGGCGGTCGACATCGCGCGCAGGTGAGTCATCGATCGATCCGCATCGATCACTGCACCCGATCCGCCTGCCCAGACGCACGTGCGCAGTGCGGGAAAGCCGCAGCAGCGTGCAAGCGCGCAGGCCACAGCCGCCGTCCCTCAGCCGGCAAATCCACCGTCGTCGAGAAACCGCTGCTCTTCGGCGGTGGTTTCACGCCCCAGCACCGCATTGCGATGCGGGAAGCGTCCGAAGCGCTGGATGATCTGCTGGTGCTCCACCGCCCAGCGCGTGGTTTCTGCATCGTCCAGCGCGGTGATCAGCTGCACCGAACGCGCCTGCGCCTGCAGGTCTTCGGCATGCTCGAACGGCAGATAGAAAAACAGCCGCAACTGCGCCGAGACCTGCTGATCGAAGCCGCTGGCGAGCGCCTGCCGCGCGCAGGACAGCGCCAGGCCGTCGGTGGCGTAGGCATGCGCGCTGCCGCGGAACGCGTTGCGCGGGAATTGGTCGAGCAGGATCAGCAAGGCCAATGCATCCTCCGCGCGTTCCATCCAGTGCGCATACTCGCCACGCGCCGCCGCAAAGTGCTGTTCGCTGAAATGCTGGCGGAAGTTGGCATCGAACGCATCGTTGTGGGTGAACCAGCGGGCCGAGCCGGCCAGCTCCCAGAAAGCCAGCACCACATCGGCCTGTTTGTTGCGTTCTGATTTGACGATCATCGACGTTTCCCCTGACGAATACGGCATAGCATGCCCATGCGCATGTGATGAGGCCGCCGCCACCGGCAATGCAGCACTTGGCAAGCACGCCGCCGGCCGCTAGGTTTGCGGCTGACGTTTTCGTTACACCGGGGAAATCCATGCGTTCCATCCTGTTCGCCGCCCTTGGCGCGGCGCTGCTGTGCGGGCCTGCGTCTGCGGCATCGCGTTTCGTGCAAGACCCCTATCCCAGCACCTACCACGCGCTCGCGTCCGGTCCGGTGCTGATCCAGCACGCCACGGTGCTCACCGGCACCGGCCAGCGGCTGGACGACGCCGACGTACTGCTGCGCGACGGCAAGGTGGCTGCGGTCGGGCGCGGGGTGGAGGCGCCGGCCGATGTGCGCCGCATCGACGGCACCGGCAAGTGGGTCACCCCCGGCATCATCGACGTGCACTCGCATCTGGGCGTGTATCCCAGCCCCGGCGTCAGCGCGCATAGCGATGGCAACGAGATGACCGCACCGGTCACCCCGAACGTGTGGGCCGAGCATTCGATCTGGCCGCAGGACCCCGGCTTCGGCACCGCCCTGGCCGGCGGCGTCACCTCGCTGCAGGTCCTGCCGGGCTCGGCCAACCTGATCGGCGGGCGCGGCGTCACCCTCAAGAACGTGGCCTCCACGACCTACCAGGGCATGAAGTTTCCCGGTGCGCCCTGGGGCCTGAAGATGGCCTGCGGCGAGAACCCCAAGCGCGTGTACGGCGAGAAGGGCGGCCCCGCCACCCGCATGGGCAACGTGGCCGGCTACCGCGCCGCCTTCATCGATGCGGCCGAGTACCTGCAGAAGAACGCACCGAAGAAGAAGGCCGAAAAGAAGCGCCACTGGTGGAGCCGCGGCGGCGACAACGACAGCAGCGGCGATGCCGGCGGCAAGCGCGATCTCAAGCTCGATACGCTGGCCGGCGCGATCAACGGCGACATCCGCGTGCATATCCACTGCTACCGCGCCGACGAGATGGCGACCATGCTGGACCTGTCCAAGGAATTCGGCTTCCACATCGCCGCCTTCCACCACGGCGTGGAAGCCTACAAGCTGGCCGACCGGCTGGCGCAGGACAACGTCTGCGGCGCGCTGTGGGCCGACTGGTGGGGCTTCAAGATGGAAGCCTTTGACGGCATCCAGGAAAACATCGCGCTGGTCGACCGCCCGGCCAACAGCTGCGCCATCG
The DNA here is from genome assembly GCF_003993515.1 of Xanthomonas sp. BRIP62415. Classification (NCBI taxonomy): domain Bacteria; kingdom Pseudomonadati; phylum Pseudomonadota; class Gammaproteobacteria; order Lysobacterales; family Lysobacteraceae; genus Xanthomonas; species Xanthomonas sp. BRIP62415. The sequence goes on along the minus strand of NZ_QEZH01000031.1, from coordinate 20,679 downwards.
TGCATTCGGATTCGGAAGAAGGCATCCAGCGCCTGAACCAGGAAGCGGCCAAGGTGCTCGCCAATGCGCGCCGCAGCGGCATGGAGATCCCGCCCGAACGTGCGATCCGCTGGCTCACCAGCAACGCCGCCAAGGCGCTGGGCATCGAGCAGCAGACCGGCGCACTGGAGCCGGGCAAGATGGGCGATGTGGTGGTGTGGAACGGCAACCCCTTCAGCTCCTACGCGCTGGCCGAACAGGTCTACATCGACGGCGCGCAGGTCTACGACCGCCGTAACCGCGCACTGCAGCCGGTCTCGGACTTCATGCTCGGCCAGGAGGTGGCACGATGAGCCGCGCCAGCCTGGTTCGCCCGCGTCTGCGCGCGATCTCCGCAATGGTCCTGGCAGTGCTGGCATTGCCCGCATTCGGCCAGCAGGTGCTGATCCGTGGCGCCACCGTGCATACCGCCACCGCACAAGGCACGCTGCGCGATACCGATGTGCTGGTGCAGGGCGGGGTGATCCGCGCGATCGGCCGCAACCTGGCCGTGCCCACCGATGGCCGCGTGGTCGAGGCCAGGGGCCGCCCGCTGACGCCGGCCTTGTTCGGCGGCATCACCGAGATCGGCGTCGAGGAAGTCTCCGGCGAAGACAGCACCGTGGACAGCGGCGTCAAGCTCAGCGACCAGCCGATGCGCCCGGAATTCGACGTCACCCTGGCCTACAACCCCGACTCGGTGCTGGTGCCGGTGGCGCGCGTGGAAGGCATCGGCTTCACTGCATTGGGTGCGACCACCAGCGGTGCCTTCATCGCCGGGCAAGGCGGCGTGGTGCGGCTGGACGGCAGCCCGGACCCGGTCGGCCCGCATGCCTTGTTCATCCGCATCGGTGCGGCGGCATCCGATCTGACCGGCAGCTCGCGTGCCGCGCAATGGATGCTGCTCGACCAACTGGTGGCCGAAGCGCGCGGACGCGTGCCGGCCGATTCGCCGCACGCGCTGCTGACCCCGGTCGGCCGCAGCGTGCTGGCCAAATACCTGGCCGGGCAAGGCCGCATCGTGGTGCAGGTGGAGCGCGCCGCCGACATCCGCCAGCTGCTGCGTTGGGCGCAGCGCGAAAAGGTACGCATCGCCATTGCCGGCGGCACCGAGGCCTGGAAGCTCGCACCGCAACTGGCGCAGGCCAACGTGCCGGTGCTGGTGGACGCGCTGGCGGACCTGCCGTCCACCTTCGACCAGATCGGCGCGACGCTGGAAAACGCCGCACGTCTGCGCGCGGCCGGCGTGGAGGTCAGCTTTGCCCAGAGCGGCGATGCCTCGCACAACGCACGCAAACAGCGCCAGCTGGCCGGCAATGCGGTGGCCAACGGCTTGCCGTGGGAAGCGGGCCTGGCCGGCCTGACCCGGGTGCCGGCAGAGATCTTCGGCGTGGCCGATCGCATCGGCAGCATCGCGGTCGGCAAGCAGGCCGACCTGGTGCTGTGGGAAGGCGACCCGCTGGATGTCGCCCACTATGCCGAGCAGGTCTGGCTGGGCGGTCGCGACATGCCGATGCGTTCACGCCAGACCGAGCTGCGCGACCGTTACATGCAAGCGGCCGGCGCGTTGCCGCGCGCCTATCTGAAGTGAGCGCAGGCGGCGCGCGTTTGCGCGCGCCGCCGGGGCGATACCGCCACATTGCGACAGCCGCCGTTGCCGCGTGGGCTGGCACACTGCATGCCCTCTCCGCCGGCAGCGTGCCGGCGGCATCGTCCGCATAAGGATTGCCCATGCGTGTGTGCTGCATCCTGATGTCATCGCTGACGCTGCGGCCATTCGCTGCCCTCGCCCAGTCGGGCCGGGACCGGCAGGACCCGTCGGTTCCCGCCTCGCCCAGCCGCAGCACCGTGCAGGACGTGGGCGCCAGCCTCGCGGTGACCTCCGATGCGGACCGGGAGCAACACCGCAATCCGCCCGGCGACCGCGTGGCGCAGATCACGGCAGTCGATCATGTCGGTCCCGGCCATGCGCTGTTCGCACAATGACACGCATGGCACCAGGCGTGCGCTGGGTGTACCTGCTGATCGCACTCGCCGTGTTTGTCATCGAAGTGGCGATCGGCGCGGGCACACTTGGCGGGCCCTGGGTGCGCGGCAGCCTGGGCGATGTGCTGGCGGTGATCCTGGTGTATTGCGGGTTGCGCGGCGTGCTTGCGTTATCGCCCCGCTGGGCGAGCGTGCTGGCGGTCGCGATCGGGTGCCTGATCGAAGGGCTGCAGGCGATGCACCTGGCCGACCGGCTCGGGCTGCGCCCGGGCAGCGCGGCCTACATCGCACTAGGCAACACCGCCACCGTGCACGATCTGCTGATGTATCTGGTCGGCGGCGGCGTGGCATACATCGGCGATGTGGCGTCATGCCGTGTCGCCGCGTCTTCCCGGCGGCAAATGCCGCATTGATGCACTCCTTCGGGCCTAGCGCATGTTTGTCTTCTCCTCATCGGCACTGATCGACAGCACCGGCGTCCTGTCTGTGCAGCGGCAGCAACGGCGTCGCTGCGCCGCCGCTGCGTCACAGTGAGCTCGCTGTTTCAAGGCGGCGGCTTGCGCTCGATCGACCGCGTCGTGTTGCGCCAGGCGCCGGCCAATCTGCAACGCGGCCTGGAAGCGGTCGGCGGGCGACTGATCCTGACCGCCGATGCGCTGCATTTCCAGCCGCACCCCTACAACATACAGACCCGGTCGCTGACCGTGCACCTGACCCAGATCGCAACAATGCAACCACGCTGGACGCGCCTGTTCGGCCTGCTGCCGGTGGCACCGACATCGCTGGCGCTGCAGTTGCATGAGGGCGGCGAGCACCGTTTCGTGCTCGGCAAACGCGAGCAGTGGATGGCGGCCATCGCCTCGGCGCGCGACGCCCTGCGCTGACGCTGCGCCGACAACGGCAGTGCGCTGAACCACAGGAGTGCAGTGCCCGGCTGCCGCATCGCAATGCCCCAGCATCTTCCCGCGTGCATCCGCATCGCAGACGAAGGTGACCGGCACAGCGTTGCAGCGACACATGTTGTACGCGGTAGATATCAGACGGCGTGGCATTGGCCAGCTGTAGATACAGCGCAGTCCCGTGGCGGCCATTGAGCGCCCGGCGCCGACGCATTGCCGGCACCCCGGCGCATCGCGTCCAGCTGCGGATTGCCCTTGCCGATGTCGTTGCAGAACAACAGAGCGCAGGCGAAATCATGCGACCCGGTCACCATGGTCTCACCCGGAGCGCGACGCATGCACTGCATGCGCCGCGCACCTTGCCAGCTGGTTGGTTCCCACGCAGCCGGCTCTCTTCGATGAATGCCAGGCCGGCGTATACGATACGGGAACCGGCGCGTGGTGTGCTGCACGCCGTGATCAAACCAGCTGCACCCTCAGCCATGCGGCCGACGGGCGCCGTGCTTACTGTGCATCCAGCGTCGCGCTGACCTTGGCCCAGCCGTTGCCGCGGACCACTTCGAAACCGGCTTCGACTGCGTGCAGGTACATGCTGTTGTTGTAGCGCCCATCCTTGGACCGGTTGGTCTGCAACCAGTTGAGGAAGGGCTTGGCGTCCACGTTGAGGCTGCCGCTGGTCTTGAGCGTGGCCTGCCCGGCGGTGCCGGTCGGGATGAAGGTGTAGACGTAATAGCCGGCACCGGAGTTGAAGCCCTCCCACAGGTCGAAGGTGCGCCCGCCCGCGGTGATCACCTTGCTGGCAGTCAGTGTGCCGATCGGCCAGGAGTTGTGGTCGCCCCAGATCATCACTTCCAGCTGCGGGTTGCCCTTGGCGGTATCCCAGCGGAAGAAGATGTCGTAGGCAAAGTCGCCCGCGAGATTGGTGCCGCCCGCGCTGTAGGTGAACTTGAGCGGGATCTTGCTCAATGAGGAAATCTGCCGCGGAAACAGCGTGTCGGTGGTCGGATTCCAGTCGTAGTGCCAACCACGCACGATCGCCGGGTAGCCGTAGAGGTTGTAGTCGGCGAAGTTGAAGGTGACGGTCAGCTCCGGCGTACTGCCGGTGCCGAACGTGCCCTGGATGATGTTGTTGGGATCATTGAAGTTGTTGACCCACGCGTAGTGGTTGCCAAAGATCTTGTAGGGACCGGCCAGCGCCGCTGGCGCCAGGGCCACCAGACCTACGGCGAGCGCAGCCTTCCACCAGCGCGATGCGCGCCGCCGTGTGGTCGGTGCCTGTGTGACGGTCTGTGTAAGGATGCTGGATTGGCTGTTTTGCATGTCGACTCTCTCCGTGTGGGTTCAGCGCGGCGATGCCGGTGCGGCAGCGTCGAGAAGCCGCCTTGCAGCGGTCGCGTTGGACCCTAGCAGCGGGGTTGTGACGGGAGCTATAGCAATTGCGGCAGGCCTCGCTCGTCATCTGCGATAGCGGGCGCTAGCTGACAGCCGAAGCGTGCGCCGATCCGCAGTTCGCAGTGCAAATGGCAGCGTCACTGCATGTATCGGTCATCTGCATGACGGCGCAGTGCACGCGAATGGTGCAGAGCCACATGAGGCGTGGTCCGTCTGCTGGCCGCCCTGCGGCTGCTTGCTCCAGGCGCGTCGTACGCGCCGAGCTTGCCTGTCGGCAGTCAGGCTTCCACCACGCGGCCCTCGGCGTACCGGCACCGAGCTGTCAGCTCTACTCGCCTCTCCGGTTTTGCGATAGCGTTCGCAAGCACAGATAACGCAACAGCCGGAGGGGGCGACGATGCGCATCGGAATCGTGGTGGACAGTGCCTGCGATTTGCCGCAAGACTTTATTCAACGCAACAGCGTCATCGTGTTGCCGATCAGCGTACGCATCGGCGAAGCGGTGCTGGCCGACCACCGCGATGAGGAAGCGACGCTGAGCTTTCTGCAGGCGCATGTGGCCGAGCGCGGACACGAGGCGGAAACCACGCCATTTTCGGTCAATCAGATTCGCGACCTGTTCCTGCAACGGCTGGTCATCGACTACGACCATGTGTTCTGCCTGACCATCTCCAAGCTGCGCAGCCAGATCTTCGACAACGCGATGCAGGCAAGCTTCGCGATCCTCAACGATTACAAGCCGATCCGGCAGGCCGCCGGCCACACCTCGCCATTCGCGCTGCGCGTGATCGATACCCTCAACCTGTTCGCCGGCCAGGGCATCACGGCAGTGGAAGCGGTGCGCCTGCGCGAACGGGGTCAGGGCGTGGCGGCAATCCGCAGCCGGCTCGAACAACTGGCCGAGCACACCTATGGCTACATGATTCCGCGCGATCTCTACTACCTGCGCGCGCGTGCGCGCAGCAAGGGCGACCGCAGCGTTGGCCTGATCGGCGCCGCGCTCGGCAGCGCGCTGGATATCAAGCCGGTGCTGCGCGCCTACCGCGGCATCACCGAGCCGGTGGCCAAGCTGAAGGGCTTCGAGCCGTCGGCAGAGAAGCTGTTCGGCTTTGCCGTGCGCAGGATCCGCGCGGGCTTGATGACGCCGACCGTGTGCGTGGGCTACGGCGGCGAACTGGCCGAGTTGCACGCGCTTCCCGGTTACGCCGCCTTGCAGAACGCCTGCCAGACACACAACGTGGAACTATTCGAAAGCGTGATGAGCCTGACCGGCATGGTCAACGTCGGCAAGGGCGCACTGGCAGTGGCATTTGCGGCCGAAGCGCATACATTCTCGGCTTGACCGCATGCATTCTTGGCCATGAAAAACATGGTCGACGGTGGCGTCCTCACTGCTCGCGGGATACGCCGTGGACCGACACAAACGCAACTGACAGCTTGAGTCGCGGCATCACTTGTTAGATGCAATCAAAAGACCTGGTGCGTCGAGTGCGCGGTGCCCACACCGCTTGCGGGACACGCCGTAAACCCGTCGATGGGGGCTCGGTGGCGGCATCCATGCCGCCACACGGTCCCGCAACCGGCGAGGACACCGCACCAGACAGTGGGTCGGCGCTCATCTGAAAGCTGTCTCTCGTGCGGTGTGCATCAGACGTGGAGCCGATGCTTCACGATTGAACAAGGCGCACCCAGCACTGCTCTTACTTTGCGTATCGACCATCTCGACTGGTCCTTGCCCGCTCACTGTCGCGGGACCCTGAGCGGCATGGATGCCGCGCCGGAGCCTACATGGACGTACTTGCGGCGTGTCCTGCGATGGTGGGCGGGCAAGGGCCCTGCAGCAAACTCGCAGCGTCGAAGGCGCGGCGTCCTCACCGCTTGCGGGACACGCCGTAAACCCGTCCATGGGGGCTCGGTGGCGGCATCCATGCCGCCACACGGTCCTGCAACCGGCGAGGACACCGCACCAGACAGTGGGTCGGCGCTCATCTGAAAGCTGCCTGTAATGCGGCGGTGTGCAGATGCTTCACGATCGAACAAGGCGCGTCCGGCGCTGCTCTTAACCTTGCGTACCGACCATCTCGACTGGCCCTTGCCCGCCCACCGTCGCGGGACCTTACGCGGCATGGATGCCGCGTAAGAGCCTACATGGACGTACTTGCGGCGTGTCCCGCGATGGTGGGCGGGCAAGGGCCCTGCAGCCAAGCGCCAGATCGACTGCTCTACCGCTGATCCCAGCAGCCAGGCAACCGCCCTGACGCTCTGCAACACTGCCGGCGCCGGAAAGGACACCCCGCCGATCAGGTCGGTCGTGTCCGGGTGGGTTGCCGTTACGCATTCAATAAAGGGCGATTGATCCACGCGTACACCTGATCGGGTGTATGCGGCCGACAACTCACCGCGCCATTAGCTCGGCGCAGCGTTACCGCAGCGGCACATTCAATACCGAAGGCGTTGCCACCGGCGAGGTAAACGTCACTGTGCCGCCGCCATCGCTGGCATCGGTATAACGCGCGTCGTGCGTGTCGATCACCAGCACCAGGCGCTGCCCTGCCGGAATCTCCGCAGCAGCCGCTTGCAGCGGCCAATCCAGCGTCACTGCGCGGCCCGGCGTGGCCCCGCGCAGAGAATACGGCGCATGCGTGACCAATTGCGCCACGCCCACTGCATCCATGCGGTACAGATACGCGAACAGGCTCACCTTCGACTGACTGGGCACCACGGTCACGCGCAGCGATGGACTGCCGGCCAGCCGGCGTACCGTGCTTGACGGCGCGCCCACCCACACTGCCGCGCCGATGCGATTGACCAACGGAATCGACGTGGTGACCGGCACGCCGATGCCTTGCAACAGACCGCTGACCAGCACCACGCCCGAGTCGGCCAAGGTCGGCACATCGGTGGCGATGCGCGATTGCCATCCGCTGGCGGTACCGCCGATCAAGCCGCCGGTGGGGCTGAGCAACCCGGCCGGTGCGGATAGCCCCAGGCGCGTGGTGCCCTGCTGCACCGATGCCCAGTCCGCGTACTCCAGCCACTGTCCTGCGCGCGGCGACAGCCGCACCGGCGCTTCTGCATCCACCCCGTTACGCACCTGCTTGAGATGACGATCGAACCAGCGCGTGGTCGCCGTGTAGACCTCGTTGGGCAGGCCCAGCGCGCCCGGCAGTTCCGCCGTGGCGTGATCGCCCTGGCTGAGCAGCAATTGCTTGGGCCCGCGCAGCTGGTTGAAGAACGCGATGGTCTGATTCGGCGGAAACAGGCCATCGTTGAAGGCATTGCCCAGCAGCACCGCGGTGCCCCGCGCATTGAGCGCAGCCACCTCGCTTGCCGGGCTGCGCGACGCGGCCTGCGGCAGGAAGCCCTGCACTGCGCCGTCGTAATCGCCAACGGCAACCCGTGTGCTGATCTGCGCCAGATCCGGACCGGGCCGTCCGGTCAGCGCGCCGGCACCGACCAGGAGTCCAACGCCTTGCTGGCTGACGGTGCGATTGGAATACAGCGACGCTTCCAGATCCGCCCAGCCGCTGAGCGCGGCCACGGCCTTGATGCGCGGATCGCGCCCGGCCGCCAACAGGCTGATGCCCGCTCCGTACGAGATGCCCGATGCACCGATCGCGTTCGGGTTGGCCGGTGTATGCGCCAGCGCCCAGTCGATCACCGCGCTGACGTCTTCCACCGTGTCGACGCCGGCGATGTCGATCTGCCCGGCCGAATCCCAGAACCCGCGCGAGGTATAGCTGACGACCACGTAGCCATCGCTGGCCAGTTGGGTCGCACGGCCGAGGTATTCCAGGTTCGGCAACGACCAGCTGGCCGGCATCACGACCAGCGGAAACGGCCCGCTGCCCTGCCCCTGCGGCACCAGGACCAGCGCGCCCATCGGCGCGCCATCCCAGCCGGGAATGCGTTCATAGGTCTTGCTGAAAGCGCCCGCCATCGCCGACGCCGATGCCACCAGCAACGCCAGTGCGGCGATGCCTCCGATCCAAGGCTTGTTCATGGTTCTCTCCCACGCAAGGCCGGGCCGGGATGGCCCAGCGGCAGCTGCCATGCATCCGTGGTTCGGGGGAGAACGTCGCGAACGTACCAGACGGTACGGTATGGCTCAAGGGCCGGGAATCGGGAATCGGGAATCGGGAATCGGGAATCGGGAATCGGGAATCGGGAATCGGGAATCGGGAATCGGGAATCGGGATTCGGGATTCGGGATTCGGGAATCGGGAATCGGGAATCGGGAATCGGGATTCGGGATTCGGGAATCGGGAGGCGGAGCGTAGGCGCCGCAATCGTGACACGTGCTGAAGTGCAAGCCGGCCGGCGCCATCGTATGCCGATCCCGACCCGCAGAGGTTGGCTGCAATGCAGCAGGCCCGCGCAACGCCTCCCGCGCGAACCGCTCAGCCCACGAAGTGCTGATACCCGCGCTGCGGCGGCTGCCATGGCTTGCCGTCGGCGTCGTGGACCACCACGCCCGGCGTGGCGACGATCCGGCCAATGCGTGTCACGGCGACTGCGGCGAAGTCCATCGCCTGCAGCACCGCCTCGCGGTGTTGCACGGCGGCGGTGAAGCACAGCTCGTAGTCGTCGCCGCCGCCGAGTTGCCAGCCGATGCATTGCAGCGCGCTGATCCCGGCGCTGCGCGGCATCGCCGGCAACGCCGTCAGCGCCAGCTGCGCGCCCACGCCGCTGCGTTCGCACAGATGCCCCAGATCGGCCAGCAACCCATCGGAGACATCCACACAGGCATGCGCAAGCCCACGCAGGCGCAGCCCGGCCTGCACGCGCGGCTGCGGGCGCAGCAGGCGGCCGCGCCACTGCTCGTGCACCGGATCGGCCGCCGCGCAGGTCACGTCCAGCTGGCCAGCCTGCCACAGCGACAAGGCCGCGGCCGCCTCGCCCGGCGCACCGGTCACCCACACATCGTCGCCCACACGCGCCCCATCGCGACGCAACGCCGCACCCGGCGGCAGGCTGCCGATCGCGGTCACCGCGCACGACAACGGCCCGCGTGTGGTGTCCCCACCGACCAGTGCGATGTCGTGCGCGTCGGCCAGTGCAAGGAAGCCATCGGCGAACGCATCGACCCAGTCGGCATCGTCGTGCGGCAACGACAGCGACAAGGTGCACCAGCGCGGCTGCGCACTCATCGCGGCCAGATCGGACAGATTGACCGCCAGCGTCTTCCAGCCCAGATCCTCGGCACGCGTCTCGTGCGGGAAATGCACGCCCGCATTGAGCGTATCGGCGGTGATCGCCAGCTGCTCGCCCGGCGGCGGCTGCAGCAGCGCCGCATCGTCGCCAATGCCCAACGGCACATCCGCACGCGCCGCAATGCGCGCGCGCAAGCGGGCAATTAGATCGAATTCGGGCATGGGGACGGGAATCGGGAGAAGGGAATCGGGAATCGCATAAGCGCGTCAGGAGATATCGGAAACGGTGCTCTTACGATTCCCCATTCCCAAATGCCCAATCCCGCGGCGCCTCAGGCGCCGCCGGTGCCCGACTCCACCTTGCGCCACTCCACCGAGGCGCGATCCAGCACGCCGTTGACGTAGGTGTGGCCGTGCTCGGAGCCGAAGCGCTTGGCGGTTTCGATCGCTTCGTTGATGACCACGCGGTACGGCACGTCCTGGCGATACAGCAGTTCATAGGCCGCCAGGCGCAGCACCGCACGTTCGATCGCGTCGACCTCTTCCACGCCGCGATCCAGATACGGGGTCAGCGCGGTATCCAGCTCGGCGCGGTTGGTCAGCACGCCTTCGACCAGGTTTTCGAAATAGGCCAGATCGGCCACTTCGTGCGCCTGCTCGTGCGCAAACTGGGATATCACCTGCTTGGCGAACCCGCCGGAAATCTGCCAGGCATACACCGCCTGCAAGGCGCGCCGGCGCGCGCGCGAACGCAGCACCGGATCGATGCCGTCGCGACGGACGTGGCGGGCATGTCCACCGGACTTGCTCATGGCAACAACTCCATCAAATTGACCAGTTCCAATGCCGCAAGCGCGCATTCCTCGCCCTTGTTGCCATGGCTGCCGCCGGCACGCGCCTCGGCATCTTCCACGCGCTCGACCGCCAGCACGCCGTTGAGCACCGGCACGCCGGTCTGCAACTGCACGCTCATCAGGCCTTCGGCGCAGAGGTCGGCCACGTGTTCGTAGTGGCGGGTGTCGCCGCGGATCACGCAGCCCAGCGCGATGATCGCCGCATGCTGGCCGGATTGTCCCAGGCGGTTGGCCGCGATCGGAATTTCCCAGGCGCCCGGCACGCGGACCACGTCGATGGCGTCCTCGCCGATGCCGTTGCCGGCCAGGCTCTGGCGCGCACCGGTGACCAGCGCGTCGGTGATGCGGGCATTCCAGCGGCTGGCGATGATCGCAAAGCGCGCGGTAGTGGGGCGGAGATCGCCTTCGTAGTGGGTCATGCGGGTCGGCAACTCGAGGGGGCGGCAAGTTTAACAGCTGCCGGGGCCCGGCCCGGCCGATGGGTGCCGGCCGGGGCGCCGAAGCAGGCCCGGCCATGTCTGCAGCAGGCGGTGTGCGGGCGCGCAGCACCGGCTGGCGCAACCGCAGGCCAGCGTGGTCGTTGCGCAACCACCGCAGGAACCGCTCGACCGACACGGTTCCAGCGGCGCGTGTGGCAACGACCGGAGCGCCGACTCCAGGCCGCCGGCCCTGCGTCAGGGCAGCGCGGCGACCGGCACCGCACGCACGCCTTCGCCGGGATGGCATTCCAGGTACTCCACCACCTCCAGCCCGAACCCGGCCAGGCCCACCTGACGGCGCGGCGTGCCCAGCACGCGCAGCTTGCCCAGGCCCAGCTCGGCCAGGATCTGCGCGCCGGCGCCATTACGCCGCCACTGGCTGACGTCCTTGGCGTTGGTGGCCGCTTCCGGTTGCTGGCGCAGCCGCGCCAGCAGGGATTCGCTGTCGCGCGGCGCCGACAGCACCACCATCACGCCCTGCCCTTCGGCGGCGATCGCACGCAAGGCATCGGTGGCGGCCACGCCAAAGTCGTCGCGCTGCCAGTGCAGCAGATCGGCCAGCGGGTTTTCCACCTGCACGCGCACCAGCGTCGGGGTGGCCGGATCGGGCGTGCCGCGCACCAGCGCAAAATGCAGGTCGTGCGCGATGCGGTCGCGGTAGGTCACCAGCGTGAACGGGCCGAATTCGGTGCTGATCTCGCGCGCGTCCACACGCTCGACGGTGTGCTCGTTGGCCAGGCGGTAGGCGATCAGGTCGGCGATCGAACCCATCTTCAGCCCGTGCTCGCGCGCGAACACTTCCAGCTGCGGGCGCCGCGCCATGCTGCCGTCCGGGTTGAGCACTTCCACCAGCACGCCGGCCGGTTCCAGCCCGGCCAGCATCGGCAGGTCGCTGGCCGCTTCGGTGTGGCCGGCGCGGGTCAGCACCCCGCCGGGCTGGGAGATCAGCGGGAAGATATGCCCAGGCTGGCTCAGGTCTTGCGGCCTGGCATCCGGCCGCACCGCGGTGCGTACCGTGTGCGCACGGTCGTAGGCGGAGATGCCGGTGGTCACGCCTTCGGCCGCCTCGATGCTGACGGTGAAGTTGGTCTGGAACTGCGCGGTGTTGTTGCGCACCATCGGCGCCAGGCCCAGCTGCGCGCAGCGCTCGCGGGTCAGCGACAGGCACACCAGCCCGCGCGCGTGGGTCACCATGAAGTTGATGTCCGACGGCTTGACCAGCTCGGCGGCCATGATCAGGTCGCCTTCGTTCTCGCGGTCTTCGTCATCGACGATCACCACCATGCGGCCTGCGCGCAGTTCCTCGATCAGTTCCGGAACGGGTGCGAAATTCATGCCGCACCCCGCGTGCCGAGCAGGCGTTCGACGTAGCGCGCCACCAGATCGATCTCCAGATTCACTGCCGCGCCGACCGCCGTCCGCGCAAACGCGGTGTTGGCCACCGTGTGCGGAATCAACGCGACCTCGAAGCCGTCCTCGTCCACTTCGTTGACGGTCAGGCTGACTCCGTCCACGCAGATCGAGCCCTTCTTGGCGACATAGCGCAATACCGACGACGGGGCGGCAAACCGCCAGCGCTGCGCCCGTGCATCGCCATGCACCGACTGCACCTGGCCCAGGCCATCGACATGGCCGCTGACCAGATGCCCGCCGAGGCGGTCGGTCGGGCGCATCGCACGCTCCAGATTCAGCAGCGCGCCTTCCGGCAAGCTGCCCAAGGTGGTCAGCGACAGGGTTTCGGTGGACGCATCGGCCTGGAAGCTGCCGGCATCGAACGCAATCACGGTCAGGCACACGCCGTTGACCGCGATGCTCTCGCCCAGTTGCACCGCGTCGAATGGCAGGTTGCCGGTGGCGAAGGTGAAACGCACATCGCCGCCTTGCGGCTGGCGCGCTGCCAGGTGGCCGACGCCTTCAATGATTCCGGTAAACATCAGCATGCCCCCGTCGTTGACGACAACGGAGCGCACGCGGTGCGGTGGAAGATCGCGACGCAGCGCGACGGGTGAGGCAGGGACATAGTCGTTTCTCGCAGGAGTTGAGCGAAAAACGCCACAAGGCAAACAGGCGCGCGCACAGCCGCGAGGCTGCGCGTTGGCCGTCTTCTTTCATCCGGACTATACCGTCGGCCCCGGCATCGCACCGGATCTGCTGACCTTGCGCAGCGGGTTTCGCGTGGATCCGCTCAACTCCGATGTGCAAGCGCTCGCGGGCTCGCATGCTTGCGCATGCCTACCGCCGGTGGGGAATCGCACCCCGCCCTGAAGACGTTCGTGAGTACCGGCGAACCGGTGCGCAAAGTCTAACAGGGCCCATCGGCGCGATGGCTGAGCGTCAGCGACGGCTGGCAGGACACTGCGTCATGTGGGGAAATCCCCCATAGCCAGGATTGTGAAGGATCTGTTAATTTACCCGCCGCGACGGGAGAAGTCGCTTTTTCCCTCCCGCAACGGGACGGAGACACGGACATCAATTCGGAGAGAGACATCCAATGCGTAACACCCTGATCCTGGCTGCCCTGCTGGCCGCCGCACCGTTTGCCGCATCGGCCGAAGGCCTGAGCTATTCCTACGTCGAAGGCGGCTGGAACCGGACCGAAATCAACGTCAACGACGCGTCCGACGATATCGACGGTGGCTACATCCGCGGTTCCTGGCAGATTGCCCAGCCGGCCTACCTGCTGGCCAGCTACGAACGTGCCACCAAGGATTACAACCTCGGCAGCGGCTTCGTGATCGACGGCACCCTGCAGCAGGCTACGCTGGGTATCGGCTACCGCCAGGAAATGACCGAGCGCGTCGAGTTCACCGCCGACATCAGCGTGCTGCGCACCAAGATCGAATCCGACCTGCGCCTGCGCGGTCGCTCGATCGACAACGCGTCCGACTCGACCAGCCTGGGCTTTGCCAACCTGGGCCTGCGCGGCAAGCCCTCGCCGCGCACCGAAGCCTGGATCAAGGCCGGCTACATCGACGGCAGCGACGTGGACGAAGGCGAGTTCGTCGGCACCCTGGGTGGCCAGGTCAACTTCACCCGCACCTGGGGCCTGGTTGCCGAAGCGCAGTTCGTCGACAACGCCAACCAGTACAAGGTGGGCGTGCGCGCAAGCTTCTGATCGGCGCGTCGCAGATGCACGAAGGCCCCGCATGCGGGGCCTTTTTCATGCGCGCAACCACACGCCCGCGCGGCATCGGGCAAGCGGTGCAGTGCTCATCCGGCAACAACCGGCGCATAACGCAGACGCAGATCCTGCCCCAGCTGGCGCACATCCAGCAGCTGCAACGCAGCGCGCTGTGCCATCGTCTCGATGTCTAGCCCGGCCAGCAGCGGCCTGGCGGTATCGCCCAGCAGTACCGGCGCCACGTAGACCAGCAATTCGTCGACCAGCCCGGCTTGCAGCAGCGCACCGCTCACTGTTGCACCGGCTTCCACATGCACCTCGTTGATGCCGCGCTCGGCAAGCAGGGCCAACACGGCACCCAGCTCGAAACGGCCGGCATGCAACGGCATCGCAATGAACTGCGCATCGTCCAGCGACGGCGCGGCCACATCCTCGCCATGCAGATACAACGTGGGCGCCTCGCCCTGGCGAATGGTGTTGCATGCCAACGTCCGCAACCCGGCGTCGAGCACCACGCGCAGCGGCGGCACGAACGGCGTGTCATCGCCCAGCCGCACCGTCATCGATGGGTCGTCGGCCAGCACCGTACCGGCGCCAGTGAGGATCGCGCCGGCACGCGCACGCCAGCGCTGCACATCCGCGCGTGCATCGGCGCCGGTGATCCACTTGGATTCACCGCTGGCCAGCGCAGTCCGCCCATCCAGGCTGGCGCCGAGCTTGACCCGCAGCCACGGCCGCCCGCGCTCCACCCGCGACAGGAAGCCCCGGTTGAGCGCGCGCGCCTGTGCCTGCAGGACCCCGCTGAGCACCTCGATCCCGGCCTCGCGCAGCAACGCGAACCCGCCACCGTTGACCTGCGGAAACGGGTCGGCCATCGCCGCGACCACACGCGCCACTCCGGCATCGATCAAGGCCAGGGCACAGGGCGGCGTGCGTCCGTAGTGCGCGCACGGCTCCAGCGTGACGTAGGCGGTGGCGCCCCGCGCCAGCGCACCGGCTGCGCGCAGCGCGAACACTTCCGCATGCGGGCCGCCGGCACGTTGATGAAAACCTTCGCCCACGCACACGCCATCGCGCACGATCACGCAGCCAACCATCGGATTGGGGCGCGTGGTGTAGGCACCGCGCTCGGCCAGACGCAATGCCTGGGCCATCCAGCGATGATCGTCGGCCGTCACGCGCACTGCAGCACCGGCGCGATCTGCATCACCACGATCTGCATCGGCCCCAGCAGTAACTCTGCATGCGTATGCCAGCCCAGCCGCTGGTAGTACGGCGCCAGTGCTGGCTGGCAATACAGATACAAGGCCGGCACGCCCATGCGCGCGGCGGCCTGCACGCAGTGCGTCACCAGCGCCTCGCCGATGCCCTGCCCACGCGCCTGCGGCTGCACGTACAGCGACGCCAGCCAGGGCGACCACTGGCGAATACGCGCATCGTCGTTTTCCAGCAGGCTGACCGACCCGAGCCACTGTGCCTGATCGAGCGCAACCCAGGTGGTCGGGATCACGCCGTCGCGGCTGTGGCTGCGCAACTCGCGCAAGGCCTCATCGAAATTCCAGTCCGGCAACAGGCTGCCGAAGGCCTGCAGATGCGCCTGCGCGAGGGCGGGCAACAGCTCCGGCGTGTCGGCCACGCAGGCGATGCGCATCGCGCTCACCGCTTGCCGGGCTTGCCGGCGCGTTCCAGCGCCGCTTCCAGCAGCGGCAGTTGCTCGATGCCGACCGGCAGTTCGCGCTCGAGCTTTTCGATTTCCTCGCGGAAATCGGCAACGTCCTGGAAGCTGCGGTACACCGAGGCAAAGCGTACATAGCCCACATGATCGAGCTTGCGCAGCTCGACCATCACGTACTCGCCCACCCGCAGCGAGCCGACCTCGCGCTCGCCGGACATGCGCAACTGATGCACCACCGCGCGCACCGCCGCTTCGATCTGTTCTTCGGACACCGGGCGCTTTTGCAGCGCGCGGTCGAAACTGGTGCGCAGCTTGCGCGCGTCGAAGGCCTCGCGCCCGCCATCACTCTTGACCACGGTCGGCAGCTTGAGTTCGATCGTTTCCAGGGTGCTGAAACGCTCGCCGCACGCCTCGCACTCACGGCGCCGACGAATTGTCGTGCCGTCTTCGGACACGCGCGAATCGATCACGCGGGTGTCGTTGTGCTGGCAAAAGGGGCAGTGCATCAGGCGTCCGGGAATAGGGAGAGGGGAATAGGGAATCGGAACGGCACAGCTATCGCAGCGTTGCTTTTACCATTCTCGTCTCCCTATTCCCCATTCCCGTCTCAGCCATACACCGGATACTTTTTGCACTGCGCCGTCACCGCGTCGCGGACCTTGGCCAGCACCGCTTCGTCGCTGGGGGCGTCGAGCACATCGGCGATCCAGTTGGCCAGGTCGATGCTGTCCTGCTCCAGGTAACCGCGGGTGGTGATCGCCGGGGTGCCCAGGCGCAGGCCGGAGGTGACGAACGGCGAGCGCGGGTCGTTGGGCACCGAGTTCTTGTTGACGGTGATGTGCGCCTTGCCGAGCGCGGCTTCGGCGTCCTTGCCGGAAACGTCGCGGCCGATCATGTCCACCAGCATCAGGTGATTCTCGGTGCCGCCGGACACGATCTTGTAGCCGCGCGCGATCAGCGTGTTGGCCATCGCCTGCGCGTTCTTGACCACCTGCTGCTGGTAGGTCTTGAAGTCCGGCTCCAGTGCTTCCTTGAACGCCACCGCCTTGGCCGCGATCACGTGCATCAGCGGGCCGCCCTGGATGCCGGGGAACACGATCGACTGCAGCTTCTTCTGCAGCTCCTCACTCGCGCCCTTGGCCACGATGATGCCGCCACGCGGGCCGCGCAGGGTCTTGTGGGTGGTCGAGGTGACCACGTGCGCATGCTCCAGCGGGCTCGGATACACACCGGCGGCGACCAGGCCGGCCACATGCGCCATGTCCACGAACAGATACGCACCGACGCTGTCGGCGATGGCGCGGAAGCGCGCCCAGTCGATCTTCTGCGAATACGCCGAGAAGCCGGCCACGACCATCTTCGGCGTGTGCTCGGTGGCCAGGCGCTGGACCTCGTCGTAATCGATCAGGCCCTGCTCGTTGACACCGTACTGCACCGCGTTGAACAGCTTGCCGGAGACATTGACCTTGGCGCCGTGGGTCAGGTGACCGCCGTGGGCCAGGCTCATGCCCAGGATGGTGTCGCCCGGCTGCAGCAACGCCAGATACACCGCCTGGTTGGCCTGCGAGCCGCTATGCGGCTGCACATTCGCATAGTCGGCGCCGAACACCTGCTTGATGCGCTCGATCGCCAGCTGCTCGGCAATGTCGACGAACTCGCAACCGCCGTAGTAGCGCTTGCCCGGATAGCCCTCGGCGTACTTGTTGGTCAACTGGCTGCCCTGGGCTTCCATCACCAGCGGGCTGCAGTAGTTTTCGCTGGCGATCAGCTCGACGTGATCCTCCTGGCGGCCGGCTTCGGCAGCGATGGCCTGGGCCAGTTCGGGGTCGTAGGTTTCCAGTCGGACGTCGCGCGAGAACATGCAGAGCTCCGGGGCAGCTGTTGCCAGTAGGGGCGCCGATTGTAAGCCCCCGCGTGGACAGGTGACCAATTGCGGCGCCGGCGCGGGCCACGCGGGCCTTGGCGCGCCCGGCCCTTGAACGACAAGGGCGCACCGGAGTGCGCCCTCGTGTAAGGCCCTGCCCGCTTGCCGGGTCAGGCCGGCCAGGCCACTGCTGAACTTAGTTGTTGAGCACCAGGTCGGCGATCACACCGGTTGCAATGGCCACAAGCAGCAGATTGCCGGTGTTGTCGCGCTGCCAACGGTAGCCATACGGCGGGCGGCGCAGGTTGTAGCGGTCGTAGTCGTTGATCACGTAGACCGGGCCGTGGTAGCGCTGACCGCGGGCCCAGTACGGGCGCGGCGGCGGACCGGCGCGGTAGTAGTTGGGGCGATCGTAGACATAGACCCGATTGCGGTCGTAGCGACGGTCCTGATAGCGCGCGTCGCGATAGCCCTCGCGGTAGCCATTGCTGTAGTAACGGCGGTCCTGGCGCCACTCGCGGCGGTCTGCGCGGCGGTCATCCCGGCGGTCATTGCGCCAGTCGCCGCGATGATCGCGGTGGCCGTGGTCATGCCCACGGCGGTCGTCGCGGTCCCAATCCCCGGCAAATGCGGCCGGTGCGGCGAAGCCCAGCGCCAAGATGGAGGAAAGCACAACAGTCACGATGCGTTTGCGGTTCATGGGATTGCTCCTGTCTGCGATGTCGCAATTTCATTAATACGCCAATCGCCTTAACGCATTCTTGCTGGAATCGATTACGAAAACGCCCATTCAGGTGACAGGTAAGCTGCCGTTTAGCTGCCGCATCGCCGCCGCGAGCCAGGCCGCTTGCCCGTATAATCGGCGCAATCCCTTTTCCGCTGCCTCCGGCCCCGGCCGGTGGGCTGCCTGCGTCCACGGAGCACCCATGTCGCAATACATCTACACCATGAACCGCGTCAGCAAGGTGGTCCCGCCCAAGCGGCAGATCATCAAGGACATCTCGCTGAGCTTTTTCCCGGGCGCCAAGATCGGCCTGCTGGGCCTGAACGGCGCCGGCAAGTCCACGGTGCTGAAGATCATGGCCGGCGTGGATACCGATTTCGAGGGCGAAGCCCGTCCGCAGGCCGGCATCAAGGTCGGCTACCTGGCGCAGGAGCCGCAGCTCAACCCCGAGCACACCGTGCGCGAAGCGGTCGAGGAAGGCGTGGGCGACGTGCTGCAGGCACAGGCCGCGCTGGATGCGGTGTACCTGGCCTATGCCGAGGAAGGCGCCGATTTCGACGCGCTGGCCAAGGAACAGGAACGCCTGGAGGCGATCCTGGCCGCCGGTGACGCGCACACCCTGGAGAACCAGCTGGACGTGGCCGCCGATGCGCTGCGCCTGCCGCCGTGGGACGCCATCGTCGGCAAGCTGTCCGGTGGTGAAAAGCGCCGCGTGGCGCTGTGCCGCCTGCTGCTGCAGAAGCCGGACATGCTGCTGCTGGACGAACCGACCAACCACCTGGACGCCGAGTCGGTGGAGTGGCTGGAACAGTTCCTGGCGCGCTACACCGGCACCGTGGTGGCGGTCACGCATGATCGCTACTTCCTCGACAACGCCGCCGAGTGGATCCTGGAGCTGGACCGCGGCCGCGGCATTCCATGGAAGGGCAACTACACCGACTGGCTGACCCAGAAGGACGAGCGCCTCAAGCAGGAAGACAACCAGGAAAAGTCACGCCAGAAGGCGATCCAGAAGGAACTGGAATGGTCGCGCCAGAATGCCAAGGGCGGGCGCACCAAGGGCAAGGCGCGTCTGGCCCGCCTGGAAGAGCTGCAGTCGGTGGATTACCAGCGCCGCAACGAAACCAATGAAATCTTCATCCCGCCGGGCGAGCGCCTGGGCAACTCGGTGATGGAGTTCAAGAACGTGTCCAAGAAGTTCGGCGACCGCCTGCTGATCGACAACCTGTCGATGATCGTGCCGCCTGGCGCCATCGTCGGCATCATCGGCCCCAACGGTGCCGGTAAGTCGACCCTGTTCAAGATGATCACCGGCCAGGAAAAACCCGATTCCGGCGAGATCGTGATGGGCCCGACCGTGCAGCTGTCGTACGTGGACCAGAGCCGCGATGCGCTGGAGGGCAACCACAACGTGTTCCAGGAAATCGCAGGCGGCCTGGACATCCTCAACATCAACGGCGTGGAGATCCAGTCGCGCGCCTACATCGGCCGCTTCAACTTCAAGGGCCAGGACCAGCAGAAGATGGTCGGCTCGCTCTCCGGTGGTGAGCGCGGTCGTCTGCACATGGCCAAGACACTGCTGCAGGGCGGCAACGTGCTGCTGCTCGACGAACCGTCCAACGACCTGGACATCGAAACGCTGCGTGCGCTGGAAGATGCATTGCTGGAGTTCCCGGGCAATACCTTCGTGATCTCGCATGATCGCTGGTTCCTGGATCGCATCGCCACGCACATCCTGTCGTTCGAAGGCGAGTCGCACGTGGAGTTCTTCCAGGGCAACTACCGCGAGTACGAAGAAGACAAGCGCCGCCGCATGGGCGATGACGCCGGTCCCAAGCGTCTGCGCTTCAAGGCGCTCAAGTAAGTACGACAAGGGCGCCGCAAGGCGCCCTTGTCATATGCGATGCCGCGGTGCGATCACAGGTCGTAGGACAGCACGTCCTCGAAACCGAAGGTGGCGAAGTTCTCGATCCGCGAGGGGTACAGGCGGCCGACCAGATGGTCGTATTCGTGCTGCACCACGCGTGCGTGGAAGCCTTCGGCCTCGCGTTCGATCGGGCTGCCGTCCGGCGCGAAGCCACGGTAGCGAATGACGCGATAGCGCGGAATGACGGCACGCAGGCCGGGAATGGACAGACAGCCCTCCCAGCCGTTTTCCATCTCCTCCGACAGTGGTTCGATCTGTGCATTGGCCAATGCGGTGCGCGGTACCGCCGGCGCCTCGGGATAGCGATCGCTGGCTTCGAAGCCGAACACCATCAGCTGCAGATCCACTGCGATCTGCGGTGCGGCCAGGCCGACGCCGCGCGCATCGTCCATGGTCTCGAACATGTCGGCCACCAGCGTGCGCAGCTCGGCGCTGCCCAGGTTGGTCACCGGTGGCGCCACGCGCAGCAGGCGTTTGTCGCCCATGCGGATAATCTCGCGAATCATCTGGCTGCTCCGGGGAAACGTTGTGGCGATTCTAGGACCTGTGCGGTAGGGGCAGGTGAGGTTGGGGAATGGGGAATGGGG
>NZ_QEZH01000030.1:0-96813 GCF_003993515.1 Xanthomonas sp. BRIP62415 | reverse complement strand
CGCAAGGGCCCTGCAGCAAGGCCCCGGATCAGTCGCCTTACGACTGATCGTATCTGCATGGGCGCACCGCGGTGGTCGGAGGCCACGGACCCAGCAGCCAGTTGCAGATCAGCCTGCCCACGCACGCTCCAATCACAGCAGCAGACCCGCCGCCTTGCGAGCGGGTCTATCTACACTGCCCAGCCATGCCAGCACAGCCGCCGGGCACACCGGGTCAGCTGCGCTTGGCGCGTGCGAATGCGGCGGCCAGCGCGTTGTCGGCCGGCGGTGCAGTGATGCGTGGCTTGTTGTTGCCCTGTGCCGGGCCACGTCCACCGCCACCGTCGCGCCTGCCCTGCCCCGGGCCGCCGCTGCCGCGCTGATCGCGCGATTGGGCTGCACCATCGGCCGGTGGAGGCGTGTCGGCCAGACGGCAGGTCAGTGCGATGCGTTTGCGCGCCACGTCCACTTCCAGCACCTTGACCTTGACGATGTCGCCGGCCTTGACCACATCGCGCGGATCCTTGACGAAGGTGTCCGACAACGCGGAGATGTGCACCAAGCCGTCCTGGTGCACGCCGATATCGACGAACGCACCGAATGCGGCCACGTTGCTGACCACGCCTTCGAGCACCATGCCGGGCTTGAGGTGCTTGATGTCCTCGATGCCTTCGGCAAACTGCGCGGCCTTGAACTCGGGACGCGGATCACGGCCGGGTTTTTCCAGCTCCTTGAGGATGTCGCGCACGGTCGGTACACCGAACTGTTCGTCGGTGAACAGCTCCGGCTTGAGTCCGCGCAGAAAGCTGCCGTCGCCCAGCAAGGCCTTGATCGGCTTGCCGGTGCTGCCGACGATGCGCTCGACCACCGGATAGGCTTCCGGGTGCACCGCCGACACGTCCAGCGGCTCGTCGCCATCGGCGATGCGCAGGAAGCCGGCGCATTGTTCGAAGGTCTTCTCGCCCAGACGCGGCACCTTGAGCAGGTCCTTGCGGCGCTTGAACCGGCCGTTGTCATCGCGATGGCGCACGATGTTTTCCGCCACCGTGCTCGACAGCCCGGACACCCGCGACAGCAACGCCGCCGAAGCGGTGTTGACGTACACGCCGACCGCGTTGACGCAGTCTTCCACGCGCGCTTCCAGCGCCTTGGCCAAGCGATACTGGTCCACGTCGTGCTGGTACTGGCCCACGCCGATCGCCTTGGGTTCGATCTTGACCAGCTCGGCCAGCGGGTCCTGCAGGCGTCGCGCGATCGACACCGCGCCGCGCAGCGACACGTCCAGGGTGGGGAACTCCTTGGCCGCGAATTCGGACGCCGAATACACCGACGCCCCCGCTTCGCTGACCACGATCTTCTGCAGCTTGCTCGCCCCGCACAGCGCGATCGCCTCACCGGCCAGCTTGTCGGTTTCGCGGCTGGCAGTGCCGTTGCCGATCGCGATCAGCTCCACGTTGTGCTGCAGGCACAGCTTCTTGATCGTCTGCAGCGACTGGTCCCATTGCCGCTTGGGCTCATGCGGATAGATCGTCTCGGTGGCCACCAGCTTGCCGGTGGCATCGACCACGGCGATCTTGCAGCCGGTGCGGATACCGGGGTCCAGCCCCAGCACCACGCGCGGGCCGGCCGGCGCGGCCAGCATCAGGTCCTTGAGATTGTCGCCGAACACGGCGATCGCCTCGGCCTCGGCCTTTTCGCGCGCCTGGTTGAACAGGTCCAGCAGCAGATGCATGTGCAGCTTGGCGCGCCAGGTCAGCCGGCAGGCATCCAGCAGCCAGCGGTCGGCCGGGCGGTTCTGGTTGGAGATGCCGGCGTTGCGCGCCACACGCCCTTCGGCGTACTGATGGCCGGCCTCGGCATCGTTGCCCGGCTCCAGGTCCAGGTACAGGAACTCCTCGCGGCGCGCGCGAAACAGCGCCAACAGGCGGTGCGAGGGAATCCTGGACAGCGCTTCGGCGTGATCGAAGTAATCGCGGTACTTGGCGCCGGCCTCTTCCTTGCCCTCGGCAACGCGCGCGCGGATCACGCCGTTGTCGTTCAACCAGCCGCGCAGCTCGCCCACCAGGGCGGCGTCCTCGCCCCAGCGCTCCATCAGGATGGCGCGCGCGCCTTCCAGCGCCGCCTTGATATCGGCCACGCCCTTGTCTGCATCGATGAACGCAGCAGCAGCGACTTCCGGCGCCTGGTTCGGGTCGGCCAGCAGGCCATCGGCCAGCGGTTCCAGGCCGGCTTCGCGCGCGATCTGCGCACGCGTGCGGCGCTTGGGCTTGTAAGGCAGGTACAGATCTTCCAGCCGCGACTTGGTGTCGGCCGCCACGATCTCACCACGCAATTCGTCGCTGAGCTTGCCCTGCTCGCCAATGCTGGCCAGGATCGCCGCGCGCCGTTCTTCCAGCTCGCGCAGATAGGTCAGGCGCGTTTCCAGATTGCGCAGTTGCGTATCGTCCAGCCCACCGGTGACTTCCTTGCGGTAGCGGGCAATGAACGGAACGCTGGCGCCTTCGTCGAGAAGGGCGATGGCGGCGCGCGCCTGGGCGGGTTGGGCACCGATCTCGTCGGCGATGGTGCGAGCGATCTGCTGGGCAAGCTGGCTATCGTGCATGGCGGCGCGGCCAAAGCCGCTTCACTGAAAAAAGCATTTTCGCAGTGCTGGCCCGCCGCGGGAACCCGTTGACAGGATCACCGTAAACCTGTGCCGGCGCACACTGAAGTGGCTGCCCAGGCTTGAAGTAGCTGGCTGGATGTCACGACGTCTCCGGGCGGGCGTGGCTGCATGCTGCAGCACGGAGCGATACCTGCTGGTGCAGGACTCCCGGTACGCCCGTCAGCCTGTGCGCGGCGGCGCCCGGTTGGCCGCGCTCAGCTGGCGCGACCTGCGTAGTGAGTAGCAGCGCGCTCGACCAGGATGCTCTCGTGCAGCGACTCCAGCGCCATCACGCGGATCTTGCCGACGTCCTTCAGCGGCACCATGCGCTCGACATAGATCTCCGGCCCGGCGTCGGTCATTGCACGCGACTTGCTGAACCCGTAAGGCACAACACCCTTGTCGCCATCTTTGCTGCCACCGACATACAGAACGATCGACATGCCCACACCCTCGTTAACAACTGTGACTACGTTAGTGGCGCGAGCATACCGACCGTGCCGTGAGGAGCTTTCCACGCACGTTAACGCCGGCTGTTTGCGGTTTGGTGACCGCCGCACCCAGGCCAGCGCCTGCACGACCGCTTCACCCGGCCTGCCCGTCCAATTGCGCTCTGCCCGCACGTACGACACCGCATGGACCTCAAAAGTGGCTACCCGTTCTGGTCGATCCGCAACGGGCTGATGCGCGCCTACCCGCGTCTGGAACAGGACACCCAATGCGAAGTCGCCATCGTCGGTGGCGGTGTCACCGCCGCCTTGATCGCACACGAACTGCTCAAGCACGGGCACGAAGTGGTGGTGGTCGAGCAGCGCGAGATCGGCTGGGGCAGTACGTCGGCCAGCACTGCCTTGCTGCAGTACGAAATCGATACGCCGATGATCGCGCTGGCCAACCACTACGGCATGCCGGCCGCCGCGCTGGCATACGGGGCATGCGCGCAAGCCATCCTCGGCCTGCAAGGCCTTTGCAATACGTTGGGCGGCTGCGACTTCAGCCGTCAGGACAGTCTCTACTATGCGAGCCGGTCACGGGATCTCAACGACCTGCGCAGCGAACTGGATACGCGAAGAACCCACAAGCTTCCGGTGGAATGGATCGAGCGCGCACCCTTGTGGCACAACTACGGCGTGCGCTCGGAGGGCGCCATCCTCAGCCGCCTGGCCGCCGGCGTCGACCCGTACCGGCTGTGCTACCGCCTGTTTGCAGAAGGCGAGCAATACGGCGCGCGCATCTACGACCGCACCACGATTGCCGCCATCACACCCCATGACCAGCATGTTCATTTGCGCACCCAGGAGGGGGTCACGCTGCGCGCCCGGCACGTCATCCTGGCCGCGGGTTATGGAAACCAGCAGTGGCTGTCGCAGCGGGTGGCACGCAACCGCAGCAGCTACGCATTCGTGACCGATCCCCTGCACGACAGCGACATGGGCGCGCTCAAGCACACCATGATGTGGGAAACCGCGCGGCCCTATCTCTACCTGCGCAGCACGCCGGATGGACGCGTGGTGGCCGGCGGCGAAGACGACAGCGTCGATCTTCCCGCGCGTCGCGATGCGCGTGTCATGAGCAAGTTGAAAACGCTGCTGAAGAAAATCCACCAGACGATGCCGGATATCACCTTGCGCCCGGTATTTGCCTGGGGCGGCACCTTTGCCGAAACCGCCGATGGATTGCCGTTCTTCGGCACGCATCCCGAGCATGGGCCGCGGGTGTCGTTCGCCATGGCCTATGGCGGCAACGGCATCACCTATAGCGCCATCGGTGCGGGGTTACTGCGCGCACAACTGGAAGGCAGGCCTCACCCGTTGTCGGACCTGTTCGGTTTCTCGCGCTTGCGCTGAGCCGCCCATGGCCACCAGCCGTGGCCATGCAGCGCATATCCGTCGGCCGCCCGTTCCAGCGGATTGCGAACGTGGATGCCGCCGCACAGGAAATACACCGGCAGAAACAGCGGGCCGAGCAGCATGTACTGATAGACATGGGCCCGCTCATGATCGCCCAGGCGTACCGGCGGGTGCCGGCAAAGCCCGGCGGCATGCGCATAGGTGCTGCATTGCAGGTCGAGCGAGGCGCCCTTGAGCAGGATCACATTGCCCAGCGTCATCGCCCCGCCCGGCCCCCATGGCCAGGCATGGAACACGACTGCAAGTTCCGCACCGGACCAGCGCGGACGCGCGCCGAAGCAGCTGCCCGTGGCGCCGATCGCAAGACCGAGCACGGTGTTGGGCAGCGTCCACACCGCGCCCAGCACATGCAGCGCGGACCACCCGCTCCGGGTGGGCGTCAGTCGGCCTGGTTGGGGATCAGCAGCCACAGGATCAGATAGACCAGGATGCCGGGAAACGCGGCCGAAGCGATCGACACGATCACGAACAGTACGCGCAGCAGCGTGGAACTCCAGCCGAACCGGCGGGCGATGCCGCCGACGACGCCGGCGATCATGCGATCGTTGAGGGAACGGGACAATGCGGTGGTCGTGGCCATGGAAGGCTCCTTCGAACGTGGCGCCCAGTCTAGAAAGCGCAGCGACAGCGCGTCGTGATGGCTGCAGCGTCCGGTCTCACGTGCAGCGCAACGCGAACTCGCCTCACGCGTTGCCGCCCCGCTCCTGCAACCAACGGTGGATCGCCACAGGCACTTCGCGCTGCGCGCGCCCGGAGACATAGATACCGATATGCCCGCCACGGAAACTCAGCTCGGTGTAGTCGTCGCTGCCGACCAGGCCGCGCAATGCACGCGAGGCGTCCGGCGGCACCAGATGATCGTGCTCGGCATAGATGTTGAGCACCGGCATGTCCACCACCTGCAGATCGACCGCCTCCCCGCCGATGCGCACCTGCCCGGTCACCAGCCCATTGCGCTGATAGAACTGGGTGACGAACTCGCGGAAAGCCTCGCCGGCCAGGTCGGGCGAATCAAAGATCCACTTTTCCATGCGCAGGAAATCTTCCAGCGCCTGCTTGTCGTCGAGGATGTCGAGCAAGCCGACGTATTTCTGCAGATTCAGGCGGAACGGCTTGAGCATCAGGTAACTGGCGTTCATCAGATCCGCCGGCACGTTGCCCATCGTGTCCACGAACAGATCCACATCGACCATGCGCGCCCAGTTGGAGAGCATGTTGTCAGGGGTATGGAAATCCACCGGCGTGACCATGGTGATCAGGTTGCGCACCTTCGGCCGCTGTAGCGCCGCATAGCACAGCGCAAACGTGCCGCCCTGGCAGATGCCGAGCACATCGACCGCCTCCAGCCCCGACTGCGCACGCAAGTGGTCCACCGCGCCATCGATGTAACGCAGCAGATAGTCCTCCAGCGTGAGGTAACGCTCGGAGCGGTCCGGGTAGCCCCAGTCCAGCACGTAGACGTCCTGGCCGTGGCCCAGCAGGCCCTTGACCAGCGAGCGGTCGGCCTGCAGGTCGACCATGTAGGGGCGGTTGACCAGCGCATAGACGATCAGCAGCGGCGTCCTGGCCACCGGCGCCTGCTCGCCGACAAAGCGGTACAGCACCACCTTGCCGTCGCGCCAGATTTCCTCGCGCTCGGTCACCCCGTAATCCACGTCTTCCACGCCGGGCAGCAACTTGAGCCCTTCGCGCAGCTTGCGCTGCATCGACAGGGTTTCCTGCATCAGGTCTTCGGCGCTGAATCCCAACGGGCCTTTCATGCCTGCGCTCCCCGTGGCTTGCGTGCGGCCGGCGTGCCGGGGGATGTGCCGCCGGAACGCCTGGAGGTGTTTTTCGACACCTTCGTGTCTTTCGTGTCTTTGGCCGGGGCGGTCTTCGCCGGCGATTTCCTGGCGGCCGGCGGCTGGGGCGCAGTGTCCGCCCTGGCTGCCGGGGCGCGCTTGGCCGTGGCCGGCGCAACCGGGTCAGCCGCCGCTGCAGCGGGCTTGCCGGCCGGGCTGGCCGCGGTGCGCAGCAGGCGCCGCACCGCACGTTCCAGCTCGGCGATGCGGCGGTGCGCGGCGTCCATCTCCGAACGCGTGGGCATCCCGAAACGTTCGCTCAGCTGCTCCACCTCTTCCTGCAGCGCGGCGCGCAAGCGCATATGCGCATTGGCAAAGCCGCCGTACACCTCGCGAAACTGGTCGGACAGCGCGACGTCGGCATACGACTCTTCGGCAGCCTCGATCCACAGGTCGAACAAGGCACGCGCGCTGGTCAGCTGACTGCCGCTGCTTTCGTGCTCGCCCAGCTTGGAGGCAAACCGCCCGAATGCCTGCTCGATGGCCGACTTGAGTTGTTCGCCATAGGCCTGCGACTGCGCCTGGTATTCCTGCTGCGCACGGGCCAGCGTCTGCAGGCGCGCCTGGTGATTGCGGTTCAGGCCGAACGCCGGCATGTCCAGCCACGGCGCGTTTTCCTCCCGCCACTTTGCCAGGGCCTGCGCGGCGTCCTGCAGCCACGGGTCGAAGCCGCCCGGGCTGCCGCCACGCAGCGAGCCCAGCGTCCATTGCATCAGCTGCTCGCCCTGCCCCTGCACGGCACGGCGCCAGGCCTCGGAGACCTCGGTGGCCGAGGTGTCGCGCCCGGCAAACTGCGCTGCCACCTGCTGCATGGTGCCAAACCAGTCGCCGGCCTGATGACGAAAGCGGTCGATCGCCTCCTGCGCCTGCGGTGCGGCCTGGGTGGGCAGCAGCTGCGACCACCAGTCCATCGCCTTGCGCCAATCCTGCGGTGGCTCGGTGCCCGGCCCCATGCCGGGAACGGCGCCGGGCTGCGCAGCGGCGCCGGACTGGCCGTGGCGCATGGCATCTCCCCAGGCGCTCCAGTACTGGCGCGCCTTGTCTTCGAAGTTGCCGTTGTCCGAACCGCTGGTTGCCATGATCCCTTCCCGTGACTGTCCACCAGCCATCCTACCGCGTGCGCCCGGCTTTACCGGTCAGGGTTTGGGGATCCGCAACGTCTTGCTGATCATCAGCGAGCCGGACACCGCAAACAGCAGCACCAACGGGTGGAACTGCCACGGCCCGAGCTGCCACTGGCCCCACCACAAGGTCTGGCCGATATGGCCACTGCTGGCGGCCACCGCCAGCAGGATCACCAGCAGCAGGCTGGTGGGAATCGGGGTGCCTTCGAAGTACGGCACCTTGTCGGCCTCGCCGGCGATCTCTTCGGCGGTGACGTTGTAGCGCGCCAGCCGGCTCACGCCGCAGCAGACGAAATAGCTCAGCACCAGCCAGTCCCAGCCGCCGCGCATGCCGCAGGCATAGCCCAGTGCCGCAGGCGCCACCCCGAACGAGATCACGTCGGCCAGTGAATCCAGCTCGCGGCCCAGGGTCGAGGACGCCTTGCGCCAGCGCGCCACGTGGCCGTCCAGCGCATCGAACACGAATGCCAGCGGGATCAGCGCCATGCCCAGCAGCAGGTCGCCGCGATGGCCTTCCTGCAGGAAGCGCATCGACGCAAACACCGCGCCGGTGCCGCAGAAGGCGTTGGCCAGGGTGAACCAGTCCGCCAGTTGGAAATCGCGCAGCATCGAGAAATGGCGTTTCATGCGGAACCTGAGAAGTGCAAGGCGCAAAGGGTAACGCGCGCACGCCATGCAGGCGACCGTTTCGCGCCATGGGCTAGTCTGGCGGTCGACGCGGCCAGCCCGGCCGGGCCCGATCAACGACGAGGACAGCATGAAGCGCAGCATCCTGATCACCGGCGCAGGCAGCGGTATCGGCGCCGGTATCGCCACCGAGCTGGCTGCCGGCGGCCACCACCTGATCGTCAGCGACATGGACCTGGCGGCGGCCGAACACACGGCGCAGGGCCTGCGCGCGACCGGCGGTTCGGCCGAAGCGCTGGCGCTGGACGTTACCGATGAGCACAGCATCGCGCAGGCATTGGCATGCGCGACGCGTGCGCCGCAGGTGCTGGTCAACAATGCCGGGCTGCAGCAGGTGTCGGCGCTGGAGGACTTCCCGATGCAGCGTTGGGCCTTGCTGGTGGATGTGATGCTGACCGGCGCCGCCCGGCTCGGCCGCGCGGTCCTGCCCGGCATGCGTGCGGCCGGCTACGGGCGCATCGTCAATATCGGCAGCATCCACTCGCTGGTCGCGAGTCCTTACAAGAGTGCGTATGTCGCCGCCAAGCACGGCCTGGTCGGCCTGGCCAAGGTCATCGCCCTGGAGACCGCCGACTGCGACATCACCGTCAACACGCTGTGCCCGAGCTACGTGCGCACCCCGCTGGTGGAGCGCCAGATCGCCGACCAAGCGCGCACGCGCGGCATCGCCGAAGAGGCGGTGATCCGCGATGTGATGCTCAAGCCGATGCCCAAGGGCGCCTTCATCGACTACGACGAACTCGCCGGCACGGTCGCGTTCCTGATGTCGCATGCTGCGCGCAACATCACCGGGCAGGCGATCGCCATCGACGGCGGCTGGACCGCGCAGTAAGCACGGCTGGCGAAATTTTCACCAGCCGACGTGGCGGCCTTGCGCCGCAAGGCGCGCGCGCAGTTGTCCACAGACTTGCGCAGGATCCATCCACAGCGGGTGTGGAGAAATGCGTGGAGACGAATGCGACCGGCATGTGGCCACAGCGTGCGACGCCCGCTTGCGCTTGCGCTCGCCAACCTTGTCCTGCGTGCATTGCCGTCACTGACCGAACTACACGGTCTAGGGAAGAAACAGTGCGCAGGTGCAGGAAGACACCGGCGGCCATCCGGCTGCGGCCGCGCTCGCCTTGACGACTGCACCTGACTGGATCGCCACTCAGACGCGCGAGTACGTCCACGACTGCATGCGTCCGTCGCGATACGGCATCACGCCATGGAACGGGCGCGGGTCGCCATCGAAGACCAGCGGCAGGAAATTGCGGTCGCCCTCCCACATCGGCACCTGGTCCATGCGGTCGATCGCCACCCACTCCAGCGTGCCTTCCGGGTTGGAGGCCTGAGGCTCGCCTTCGAAGCTGTGGATCAGGAACACGAAGCCCAGCCAGTCCTCGCCATGCTTGCCGAAGCCCGGCCAGCTGATGGTGCCGCGCAGTTGCATGTCGCCGCACTCCACACCGGCCTCTTCGCGAATTTCGCGGCGCATGCCGGCCAGCACGTCTTCATCCGGCTCCACCTTGCCGCCGAGCCCGTTGTACTTGCCCAGGTGCTGATCGCCGGGGCGGGCATTGCGATGGATCATCAGGACCTGGGTGCCGTCGGGCGACAACAGGTAACCGAGCGTGGCGACGATGGGCGTATAGGGCATGGCGGGCGATCTGACATCGAGCGCATCAGTATGACCGATGCCGCCCAAGCGGCGTGGCGCAGACTCAGCCGGCCGCGGCCTGCGCACCGGGGCGCGGTGGCGCCACGTACTCGGCATCCAGGCGCAAGGTGGCCACGCCATGGCCGCGCTCGGCCAGATAGTCCAGCCACTTGCCCAGGAAGGTGTTCATGCGCATGCGGTGGCTGATCAGCTCGGCCGGCGGCGGGAACAGGCCCATCACGTCCTGCCAGCGACGGCCGACATAGCAATGGGTGGTCTCGGCCTGGCGGGCATCGCGGTACAGCCGCACATAGGCCGACGGGTCCGGCTCGCCGGTCACCGGGTCGCACAGGTCGTAGGTCAGCCGCAGCTCGACCGTGTAGCGGTGGCATTCGATCACGTCCAGACGCAGGTCCAGGCCATCGCCTATCGAGGACACGTAGGAACCCGGAGCGAGGTCGGCCGGTGCGAACAACCGGGTCAGGTGCTGGAAGTTTTCTGCGTACAAGCCCATCAGCCAGCCGAACCGGCTCAACTTGGGGATGCGTTCGAGTTTACTCAGTGCTTGCGCCATGAACCGATCCTACACGCTGCGCTGCCGCACGGGCAGCATTGACGACCGGCCACCGGCAGGCCTACCTTGGCGGAGCACTGCCCCGCCCGCTGTGTTTCCTTGACGCTTGCCGACAGACCCTGATTACCCCACGGCAAACCGGGATCCTGAACGCGCTACGCAGCGCCCCAATCCCCAATCCCGCCACACCCATTCCCGCCTCAAAACATCTCGCGTTGCAGCCCCAGCGTGGACAACACCTTGCTGGAAATCTCCTCGATCGAGGTATTGGTGGTGCTCAAGGTCGGAATGCGCTCCATCTGGAACATGCGCTCGGCGGTGGCCACCTCGCGCCGGCAGGTCTCTGCCGCGCTGTAGCGTGAATTGGCACGCCGCTCCTGGCGGATCTGCTGCAACCGTTCCGGGTCGATGGTCAGGCCGAACAGCTTGCTGCGGTAGTTGCGCAGGCGCGGCGGCAGGCGCTCGTTTTCCAGGTCTTCCTCGGTCAACGGATAGTTGGCGGCGCGGATGCCGTAATGCAATGCCAGGTAGATGCAGGTCGGCGTCTTGCCGGCGCGCGACACCGCTACCAGGATCACGTCGGCCTCGTCGTAATTGAGTGCGATGCCGTCATCGTGGCTCAGCGCAAAGTTCATCGCGTTGATGCGGCGGTGATAGGTCTCGAAATCCACCATGCCGTGCGCACGCCCCACCCGCGAATGCCGCGGCGCATTGAGCTCGCGCTCCAGCGGTTCGATGAAGGGCGCGAACACGTCCAGCATCAGGGCGCCGCTTTCGGCCAGGATCATGCTCAGTTGGGGATCGACGCAGGAATTGACCACCACCGGGCGCACCTGGTACCGCTCGCCTGCCGCGCGCACGCGCAACGCCGCATCGCGCGCTTTTTCTGCATCATCAATGAACGACATGCGGTCGGTGACGAAGTTGAATCCGCTGAACTGCGTGAGCAGGCTATGCCCAATCGTTTCAGCGGTGATACCGGTTCCATCGGAGACGTAGAACACCGGCCGAATTGTTGACATCAAGACCACCTCTTTGAACTGGTGTCCAAAACTTACGGGTTCATGCTTGTGCAGATTCCGCTGTGCACTGCATCATAGCGGCTTCTTCCTACGGACGCGGCCATCCAGCCCGCTCGGGCGATGGCCATACGGAGCATCGCGCTTGAACGAGAATATCCTGTGGTTGCATGAGCTACGCCTGGCCGACCTGGCCCGCGTAGGCGGTAAGAATTCCTCGCTCGGCGAGATGATCGGCAACCTGGCCGGGCTTGGCGTTTCGGTTCCCGGTGGATATGCGACCACTGCCGAAGCTTTCAAGGACTTCATCGCGCATAACGATCTGTCCAAGCGCATCTTCGACAAGCTTGCAACGCTGGACGTCGAAGATGTTAGTGCCCTCACCATCGCCGGCAAGGAAATCCGCGGCTGGGTGATCGATGCGCCGCTGCAACCGGAACTGGACCGCGACATCCGCACCGCCTACGCACAGCTGTGCGCGGAAAACGGTGGCGGCGAGGTGGCCGTGGCGGTGCGTTCGTCGGCCACCGCCGAAGACCTGCCCGATGCCTCGTTCGCCGGTCAGCAGGAAACCTTCCTCAATGTCACCGGCGCCGACGATGTCGTGCACAAGGTCAAGGAAGTGTTCGCCAGCCTCTACAACGATCGCGCGATCGCCTATCGCGTGCATCATGGCTTCAAGCACGAAGACGTGTTCCTGTCGGCCGGCGTGCAGTTGATGGTGCGCTCGGGCGTGGGTGCGGCCGGCGTGTTGTTCACCCTGGACACCGAATCGGGCTTCCGCGACGTGGTGTTCGTCACCTCCAGTTTCGGTCTGGGCGAGATGGTGGTGCAAGGTGCGGTCAACCCGGACGAGTTCTACGTCTACAAGCCCACGCTGACCGCAGGCAAGCCGGCAATCCTGCGCCGCTCGCTCGGCAGCAAGGCGATCCGCATGGTCTACTCGGATGTGCCCGGCGAGCGCGTGCGTACCGAAGACACGCCGGTGGAACTGCGCAGCACCTTCTCGATCAGCGACGAAGACGTGCAGGAGCTTTCCAAGCAGGCGTTGGTGATCGAAAAGCATTACGGCCGCCCGATGGACATCGAGTGGGCCAAGGACGGTGTCAGCGGCAAGCTGTTCATCGTGCAGGCGCGTCCGGAAACCGTGAAGTCGCGCAGCCATGCCACCCAGATCGAGCGTTTCTCGCTGGAAGCCAAGGACGCCAAGATCCTGGTCGAAGGCCGTGCGGTAGGCGCCAAGATCGGCAGCGGCGTGGCACGCGTGGTGCGCTCGCTGGACGACATGAATCGCGTGCAGGCCGGCGATGTATTGATCGCCGACATGACCGATCCCGATTGGGAGCCGGTGATGAAGCGTGCCTCGGCCATCGTCACCAACCGTGGCGGCCGCACCTGCCATGCAGCGATCATCGCGCGCGAACTCGGCGTGCCGGCCGTGGTCGGTTCGGGCAACGCCACCGACGTGATCAGCGACGGCCAGGAAGTGACGGTGAGCTGCGCCGAAGGCGATACCGGCTTCATCTACGACGGCCTGCTGCCGTTCGAGCGCACCACCACCGACCTGGGCAACATGCCGCCTGCCCCGCTCAAGATCATGATGAACGTGGCCAACCCCGAGCGCGCGTTCGACTTCGGCCAGCTGCCCAACGCCGGCATCGGCCTGGCACGCCTGGAAATGATCATTGCCGCGCATATCGGCATCCATCCCAACGCGCTGCTGGAGTACGACAAGCAGGACGCCGACGTCCGCAAGAAGATCGACGCCAAGACCGCCGGCTATGGCGATCCGGTGAGCTTCTACGTCAACCGCCTGGCCGAGGGCATCGCGACGCTGACCGCCTCGGTGGCGCCGAACACGGTGATCGTGCGCCTGTCGGACTTCAAGTCCAACGAGTACGCCAACCTGATCGGCGGCACGCGCTACGAGCCGCATGAAGAGAACCCGATGATCGGCTTCCGTGGCGCCAGCCGCTACGTCGACCCGTCCTTCACCAAGGCCTTCTCGCTGGAGTGCAAGGCGGTGCTGAAGGTGCGCAACGAGATGGGCCTGGACAACCTCTGGGTGATGATCCCGTTCGTGCGTACGCTGGAAGAAGGCCGCAAGGTGATCGAGGTGCTGGAGCAGAACGGGCTCAAGCAGGGCGAGAACGGCCTGAAGATCATCATGATGTGCGAGCTGCCGTCCAACGCACTGTTGGCCGATGAATTCCTGGAGATCTTCGACGGTTTCTCGATCGGCTCCAACGACCTGACCCAGCTGACCCTGGGCCTGGACCGCGATTCGTCGATCGTGGCGCATCTGTTCGACGAGCGGAATCCGGCGGTCAAGAAGCTGCTGTCGATGGCGATCAAGTCCGCGCGCGCCAAGGGCAAGTACGTGGGCATCTGCGGCCAGGGGCCGTCGGATCACCCGGAGCTGGCCGAGTGGCTGATGCAGGAAGGCATCGAGTCGGTGTCGCTGAATCCTGACACCGTGGTCGATACCTGGCTGCGTCTGGCCAAGCTGAAGAGCGAGAGCTGATGGGTATGCTGGGTGCAGTGGCGGCGGCGGGAGCCGTCGCCGCAAGGCCGGTGGCGGCCAAGGCGGCGGAGCCGGCGTTCAACTGGGCAAACATCCCGTGGGCGCAGTACGTGCTCAACTGGGGACTGGCCCTGCTGATCGTGGTGGTCGGCATGTGGCTGGCCAAGCAACTCAGCCAGTGGCTGCACCGTGCGCTGACCCGCGCGCGCGTGGAGATCACGCTGACCAACTTCCTGCGCAATGTGCTCTATGCGTTGTTGCTGGTGCTGGTCTTCGTCACTGCGTTGAGCAAGATCGGTGTGCCGCCGACCTCGCTGATTGCAGTGCTGGGTGCAGCCGGCCTGGCGGTTGGTCTGGCGTTGAAGGATTCGCTGTCCAATATCGCTGCAGGCGTGATGCTGATCGTGCTGCGGCCGATGCGCGATGGCGACCACGTGGTGATTGCCGGCCAGGAGGGCATCGTCGACGAGATCCGGATCTTCCAGACGCGGATCCGTTCGTTCGACGAGCGCATGATTACCCTGCCCAACAGCACGATCACCACCTCGCCGATCGTCAACTACAGCACCCTGCCCAACCGGCGCCTGGAAGTGACGGTGGGCGTGGGCTACGGCGACGACCTGAAAAAAGCCCAGCAGCTGTTGCTGCAGATTGCCAAGGACAATCCGAACCTGCTGGAGTCGCCGGCACCGTTCGTGCAGGTCACCAACCTGGGCGAAAGCACGGTAGACCTGATGTTGTTCGCCTATGCGACCAACGGCAATTTCGGCGCCGCCAAGAGCACCACGCTGGAGCAGATCCGCAACCAGTTGCTGGAAAACGGGCTCAATATCCCGTATCCGCAACGCGACCTGCACGTGTACCACCACGATGCCGACGGCAAGCCGATCTCCGACCTGCTGCTGAGAGGCATCGCCGACGATGGCGACCTGAGCAAGGGACCGTCGCTGGCACGTTGACGCGCTGGATGGCGTGACGCAAAAGCAAAAGGCCGCATCGAAGGATGCGGCCTTTTTGCTGGATGCGCTGGCACCGTGTGCGTCTGGCTACGCAGTCAGCGGCGAACCCCGCGCGCTGCTCGGCGCACGCAGGTCGCAACTGGACACCGTCAACACGCCACGCCCACCGCGTGCAACACCGCAGCCAGCACTCAGCCCTGCGCCTCTGCCTGGGAATCGCCACCCAACGCGCCCATGAACTGGCGGTAGTGACGCAGCTCGTCGATCGAATCGCGCACATCGCTCAGGGCGGTGTGGGCCGAGCTCTTGGCAACCCCATTGGCCACCGTCGGCGCCCACCGCCGTGCCAGCTCCTTGATGGTGGACACGTCCAGGTTGCGGTAATGGAAGTAGCGCTCCAGGCGCGACATCTGGCGGTGCAGGAAGCGGCGGTCCTGGCAGATCGAGTTGCCGCACATCGGCGAGGCGCCGGCGCGGATCCACTCGCCCAGGAAGGCCACCGTCTGCGCTTCAGCCTGGGCATGGGTGACCTGGCTGTCGAGCACACGCTGCCACAGGCCCGAACGGCGGTGCTGGTTGCGGTTCCATTCGTCCATGGCTTCCAGCGTTGCCAGCGGATGGGCGATGGCCAGTTCCGGCCCTTCGGCAAGCACGTTCAACTGCGCATCGGTCACGATGGTGGCGATTTCGATGATGGAATCGCGATCGGTATCCAGGCCGGTCATTTCCAGATCGATCCAGATCAGTCGGTCGTTGCCTGCAAGGGTGTCTGCCATGTCGCCGTCCTGTGGAGGGCCGTCGCCGGCCAGATGCTGAAGGGCGCGCATCATACCGCGGCCGCGCCGCTCAGGGCGCGAGGGGCGGCTTGCCACGCTTGGCCCTGAAGTAATTGGTCAGCCGCAGCCCCGCCTCGGCGGCCAGGACGCCACCACTGACCTGCACGCGGTGGT
Organism: Xanthomonas sp. BRIP62415; assembly: GCF_003993515.1. Taxonomy (NCBI): domain Bacteria; kingdom Pseudomonadati; phylum Pseudomonadota; class Gammaproteobacteria; order Lysobacterales; family Lysobacteraceae; genus Xanthomonas; species Xanthomonas sp. BRIP62415. The sequence goes on along the minus strand of NZ_QEZH01000030.1, from coordinate 80,963 downwards.
TGTGGCGCGGGTCGGCGGGCAGGTCGAACACGCTGCCGCAGGCGCCGGTCTTGGGGTCGCTGGCAGCGAATACCACCCGGGCGATACGCGCATGGATCATCGCCATTGCGCACATCGCGCACGGCTCCAGCGTGACGTACAGCGTGCAGCCGATCAGCCGATGGTTGGCCAGGCGGCGGCCGCCTTCGCGCATGGCCATGATCTCCGCATGCGCGCTGGGATCGTGGCTGGCGATATTGAAGTTCCAGCCTTCGCCCAGCACGTTGCCCTGCGCATCGATCAGCAGCGCGCCGACCGGGATCTCGTCAAAGTCGCGTTCGGCACGCTCGGCCAGCTGCAGGGCGCGTTGCATCCACTGTCGGTCGATAAGCGCCTGCGCCGCGTCGACCGACGTCTCCACCCGCATGCTCACGCGGCGCTGCCGCCCTGGCGATCCAGGAAGGCGGCGAACGCGGCCACGGTGGCTTCGCTGACATGGTGCTCGATGCCTTCGGCATCGCGGCGCGCGGTGGCCTCGTCGATGCCCAGCGCAAGCAGGAAGCGTTCGACGATCTGATGGCGCTGCCGGCTGGACGCCGCCAGCGCCTCGCCGGCCGGGGTCAGGAACACCCCGCGGTAGGGGCGCTGCACAACCCAGCCGTCGCGCACCAGCCGCTTGAGCATCTTGGCCACGGTCGGCTGGGCCACGCCCAGGCGCGCGGCGATATCGACCTGGCGCGCCTCACCGCCGTCGACCAGCAGATCGGAGATCAGCTCCACGTAGTCCTCGACCAGCTCGGCGCGACGCGCCTCGCGCACCTGACGGAAGCTCTCCATGTGCACCTGCGCGTCGATCAGCGCCGGCGCGGCTGCTTCCAGCTTTTCGCTCTTGCCCACCCTCATCCCCGTCATCACGTCCGGCGCCAGTGCCGGGATGCGTAGTTTGAAGCACGCAGCCGATCATTACGATTTAAATTGCCAATGCTCAACAGCATAGCAGTTGCTATATCATCCATCTGACCCTAGCCAGCCTGCCCCGCATGTCCGCCGATCTCCGTCCCAACGCAGCCCTGCCCCTCCCCTCGCCGGCAGCGGCCCATGGCGGGCTGGGCGACCACCACGCCAGCGTTGCCGTGCCCGGGGGCGGCCATTGGTGGTTCCGGCTGCTGGCGTTTCTGGGCCCGGGCTACATGGTGTCGGTCGGGTACATGGACCCGGGCAACTGGGCCACCGACCTGGCCGGCGGATCGCATTTCGGCTATCTGCTGCTGTCGGTGATCCTGTTGTCCAACCTGATGGCGATCGTGCTGCAGAGCCTGTCGGCACGGCTGGGCATCGCCACCGGGCTGGATCTGGCACAGGCCTGCCGGGCGCGTTACCCGCGCGGGGTGAACCTGGCACTGTGGGGCATCTGCGAACTGGCGATCATCGCCTGCGACCTGGCCGAAGTGATCGGCACCGCCATCGCGTTGAAGCTGTTGTTCGGCATTCCGCTGACCGTGGGCGCCATCATCACCGCGGTGGACGTGGTGCTGGTGTTGCTGCTGATGAATCGCGGTTTCCGCGCGCTGGAAGCGTTCGTGATCGCGCTGCTGTTGATCATCTTCGTGTGCTTCGGCATCCAGATCGCGCTGGCGGCACCACCGCTTGCGGCGGTGCTGGGCGGCTTCATCCCGCGTGCGCAAGTGGTCACCGACCCGCATGCGCTGTATCTGGCGATCGGCATCATCGGTGCGACGGTGATGCCGCATAACCTGTACCTGCATTCGTCGATCGTGCAGACGCGTGCGTACCCGCGTACCGATGTGGGCCGCAAATCGGCGCTGCGCTGGGCGGTGACCGACAGCACCGTGGCGTTGATGTTCGCGCTGTTCATCAACGCCTCGATCCTGATCCTGGCGGCGGCGGTGTTCCATGCGCAGGGCCGCACCGATGTGCAGGAAATCGAACAGGCGCATGCCCTGCTCGCACCGATGCTCGGCGTGGGCCTGGCCTCGACGCTGTTTGCCGTCGCGCTGCTGGCCTCCGGCGTCAATTCCACCGTCACCGCCACGTTGGCCGGGCAGATCGTGATGGAAGGCTTCCTGCAATTGCGCTTGCCGCCGTGGCTGCGCCGTCTGCTGACGCGTGGCATCGCCATCGTGCCGGTGGTGATCGTGACCTGGCTGTATGGCGAGGCCGGCACCGCGCGGCTATTGGTGCTGAGCCAGGTGGTGTTGTCGATGCAGCTGCCGTTTGCGGTGATCCCGCTGGTGCGCTTCGTGTCCGACCGTGCGTTGATGGGCGCGCTGGTGGCACCGCCCTGGCTGGTGCGCATCGCCTGGGTCATTGCGACGGTGATCGTCGGCTTGAACCTGAAGCTGCTGTGGGATACCGCGCTGCAGTGATCCGTCTCGGCGACCAGCGGCAGTGATCCGCCCGTCCGGTCGAGGCTGATGCACTGGCGGCGCCTCGCAGATACCGAGTGCACAACGGCCGACGCCGGACGCCGCAGCTTTCTCATCTCCGGCACGCCCGTCGTGGCAGCGTTGCCGCTGCCGGGCTTGGCCAGTGCTGCCCCGGCGTGACGCGCTCACCCCACCGCCCCAACTGACCAACAACGGAGTCAAGCCGATGTCCAATTTCGTCACCCGCCCCGACGGCGCCACCATTTTTTACAAGGACTGGGGCAAGGGCCAGCCGGTCGTGTTCTCGCACGGCTGGCCGCTCAGCGCCGATGCCTGGGATGCGCAGATGCTGTTCATGGGCCAACAGGGCTTCCGCGTGATCGCGCATGACCGCCGCAGTCATGGCCGCTCGTCGCAGACCTGGGACGGCAACGACATGGACACCTATGCCGACGACCTGGCGGCGGTGATCGAAACGCTGGATCTGCAGGACGCGATCCTGGTCGGCCATTCCACCGGCGGCGGCGAAGTGGCGCATTACGTCGGCCGCCACGGCAGCAAGCGCGTGGCCAAGGTGGTGCTGGTCGGCGCGGTGCCGCCGCAAATGGTCAAGAGCCCCACCAATCCGGGCGGCCTGCCGATGAGCGTGTTCGACGGCATCCGCGACGGCGTGGCCAAGGACCGCTCGCAGTTCTATCAGGACCTGACCACCCCGTTCTTCGGCGCCAACCGCGATGGCCACAAGGTCACCCAGGGCATGCGCGACGCGTTCTGGCTGCAGGGCATGCTGGGCGGCCACAAGGGCCAGTACGACTGCATCCAGCAGTTCTCCGAAGTGGACTACACCCCGGACCTGGAGAAGATCGACGTGCCCGCACTGGTGGTGCATGGCGACGACGACCAGATCGTGCCGATCGACGCATCCGGCAAGCTGTCGGCCAAGATCATCAAGAACGCCGAACTGAAGATCTACGCCGGCGCTCCGCATGGTCTCACCGTGACCCACGCCGATCAGTTCAACCAGGATCTGCTGGCGTTTGCAAACGCCTGACCTGGTTCGATTCGGGTTACTGAGCCGACTCGCGAGAGTCGGCTTTTTCGTGCGCTCCTGCTTCGCATCGCCCGTTCGAAGTGCGCAAGATCCACTACACCGTTTTTTTTCTGCTCACGCCCATTCCGCCGCGACCTGCAACAAGGTCGAGCCTGCTTGAACGCCCAGCCACATGGCACACCTGCCGCGCTGCCAAATCGATCGCCTTAAGCTATCGTATGCACCGCCAGCGGCGTGGGGGCCGCTTCAGCATCGTGTACAACCGCCGATAACGGCTAGGTCCGACCGCTGCCGGGGGGCTGCGGCGCACTCGATCCAATCACTAAACGCGTTCAGGGGAATTGCGATGCTTCGTCACTCTTTGCGGGTGCGCCTGCTGTTGCCGGTGCTGGCCTTGGTGCTGGTCGTGGTGGCGGCACTGACGGTCATTCTGGCCATTACCGAAGCGAACCGGGTCAGGTTCGAGGCCGGCGACGCGATCGAGCGCCAGTCGGTGTCCTTGCAGACCTTGTTCTCGGTCACCCGCGCGATGATGCTGGACCGCGTCAACTCCTCCATGCGCCAGCTGCGCAAGCAAGCCAACGCACACGGCGCTGCAAGCATCGGCAACGAAGTGCGCGTGGGCGAGCGCAATGCCAACGACCTGCTGCTGGGCCAGAAGGCGCAGGCCAACGACTTCGACATGCTCGACGATGTCACCGCCATCCACGAAGGCACCGCCACGCTGTTCTCGCGTACCGGCGATGACTTCGTGCGCATCTCCACCAACGTCAAGAAGGACGACGGCAGCCGCGCCATCGGGACCGTGCTCGATCCCAACGGCCAGGCCGCCGCCAAGCTGCGCAACGGCGAAAGCTTCTACGGCGTGGTCGACATCCTCGGCAACCCGTACGTCACTGGCTACGAGCCGATCTTTGCCGGCAACGACAAGCGTGTGATCGGTGCCTGGTACGTCGGCTACAAGGCCGACACGCAGGCGCTGGAAAACGTGGTCAGCAGCCGTCGCGTGCTCGACTCCGGCTTCATCGCCGTGTTCGACAGCAAGAACACGCTGCGCTTCCAGTCCACCACCGGTGCCACCACCGACACCGCCACCATCGAGCGGATCGTCAAGGACACGCCGGACGACTGGGTCGTCACCAAGCAGGAAGTGCCGGACTGGGGCTTCACCCTGGTCTCGGCCTACCCCAAGAGCGACGTCAATGACGTGATCGTGCGCCAGTCGCTGTGGATCGCCGGCATCGGCCTGCTGGTTTGCGCCTTGCTGCTCGGCCTGCAATGGGCGTTGATCTGGAGCCGCGTGCTGCGCCCGATCCAGCACCTGACCACCGTGGCCGAAGAGCTGAGCCTGGGCAAGTGGAACCACACCATCGACGAGGTCAACCTCAAGGATGAAATTGGTACCCTGGCGCGCGCCATTTCCCGCCTGTCCAACAGCGTGCGGCTGGCGATGGAACGGCTCAGCAAACGCTGAGCCCCGCGCCCCCATTTCGTACCAGATGATGCAAGGAAGACGCCATGTCCACTGAGTTCCGTCCGCTGATCGACGTGCTGCGCGAGCTCAAGGCGCTGGCACTGAAGAAGGCGTCCGGCTTTCTGTTCGTCGTCACCGAGGAGAACCACTCCTGCATCGTCCGCCTCAACGCCGGGCAGATCGAAGAAGTGGTGTTCCGCATGTTGCGCAATGACGAGGCGGTACAGCGCCTCACCATGGTCAACGCGGCCAAGGCCCGCTTCCAGGCCGACCCCGGTGCCGGCATGGGCAAGCCGTCGCTGCTGAGCGACGACGCGCGGCAGTGGTTGATGGGCGGTTTCGAACAGGATCTGGGTGGTGCGCCGGCTGGGCCGCGTGCGCCAATTGCACCGGCACGCGTGACGACTGCAGCAACGCCTGTCGCGGCACCGGGCGCGTCGCCTGCATCCGTCGGCGGCGGATCTGCACCCGACGAGCGCGTCCGCGATGCACTGGAGAAGGTCGCGTTGAACTACCTCGGCCCGATCGCCGGCATGCTCTGCGACGAAGCCTGGGACGCATCGAGCGACATCGAGCAGGTGCTCAACCAGCTGGGCGCCAACCTCTCCACGCCGCAGGAAACGCAGAAGTTCATGGCCGATGCCCGTGTGGCGCTGGCCAAGGCGCACTGAAGAAGATTGGCGGCGGCGCGGCACAGCACAATCGACGTCGACATCTGCAAGCGCTACGCACTGCTTTCCAGCACGGCGCGCAACTGGCGATGCACCACTGAACGCAAACCTGTCGGCTAACTGCACACCCTGACGAAAAGGCGCCTCACGGCGCCTTTGTCGTTCAACTCATTCCCACTCGATCGTCGCCGGCGGCTTGCCGGAGATGTCGTAGACCACGCGCGAGACGCCGCGCAGTTCATTGATGATGCGGTTGCTGACCGTGCCGAGGAAGTCGTACGGCAGGTGTGCCCAGTGCGCGGTCATGAAGTCGATGGTCTCCACCGCGCGCAGCGCGATCACCCATTCGTAGGCGCGTGCATCGCCGACCACACCCACCGATTTCACCGGCAGGAATACCGCAAACGCCTGGCTGGTCTTGTCGTACAGATCGGCCTTGCGCAGCTCGTCGATGAAGATCGCATCGGCCTTGGCCAGCAGTTCGGCGTATTCGCGCTTCACTTCGCCCAGGATGCGCACGCCCAGGCCCGGACCCGGGAACGGATGGCGGTACACCATCGTACGCGGCAGGCCGAGCTCGACACCGAGGCGGCGCACTTCGTCCTTGAACAACTCGCGCAGCGGTTCGACCAGGCCCAGCTTCATGTGCTCCGGCAAGCCACCGACGTTGTGGTGGCTCTTGATCACGTGCGCCTTGCCGGTCTTGCTGCCGGCCGACTCGATCACGTCCGGATAGATCGTGCCCTGCGCCAGCCACTTGGCGTTGGCCAGCTTGTTGGACTCTTCGTCGAAGATCTCCACGAACAGGTTGCCGATGATCTTGCGCTTGGCCTCAGGGTCGTTGACGCCTTCGAGCTTGGCGAAATAGCGGTCGGCCGCGTTGACGCGGATCACCTTCACGCCCATGTGCTCGGCGAACATCGCCATCACCTGGTCGCCTTCCTGCCAGCGCAGCAGGCCAGTATCGACGAACACGCAGGTCAGCTTGTCGCCGATCGCCTTGTGCAACAGCGCGGCCACCACCGACGAATCCACGCCGCCGGACAGGCCAAGGATCACTTCGTCATCGCCCACCTGCTCGCGCACGCGCGCGATCTGGTCGTCGATGATGTTGGCCGCCGTCCACAGCGTCTGGCAGCCGCAGACATCGACCACGAAGCGGCGCAGCAAGGTCTGGCCCTGCAGCGTGTGCGTCACTTCCGGGTGGAACTGCACGCCGTACCAGCGCTTGTCCTCGTTGGACATTGCCGCCACCGGAATGCGGTCGGTCACTGCGGTAACGGTGAAGCCCGGCGGGACCTGCGACACGTGATCGCCGTGGCTCATCCATACATTTAGTCGCGACGCGCCGGCATGGTCGGTCAAGCCGGCGAACAAGGCATCGGCCGCCACCACATCGACTTCGGCATGGCCGAATTCGCGTTGATCGGCCGCTTCCGTAGCACCGCCCAGCTGCGCCGCCAGCGTCTGCATGCCGTAGCAGATACCGAACACCGGCAAACCACTGTCGAACACTTCCTGCGGCGCGACCGGCGCACCCGGCAAGGTGGTCGACTCGGGACCACCGGACAGGATGATGCCCTTGGCACCGAAACCGGCAATCTCCGACGGGTCGTGATCCCAGGCCCAGATCTCGCAATACACGCCGATCTCGCGGATGCGCCGCGCAATCAGCTGGGTGTACTGCGCGCCGAAATCGAGGATGAGGATCTTGTCGCTATGGATGTTGGTCATTGGCGCCGGGAATCGGGAACGGGGAATCGGGAATGGGAAAAGCGGCGCAGACGCTGGTTCATCGATTCCCGACTCCCGATTCCCCATTCACGCATGGGCATCAGCCCATCCGGTAATTCGGCGGTTCCTTGGTGATCTGCACGTCGTGAACATGGCTCTCGCGCTGGCCGGCACCGGTGATGGTGACGAACTTCGGCTTGGTGCGCATTTCCTCGATGGTCGCGCAACCCACGTAGCCCATCGTGGCGCGCAGGCCGCCGATCAGCTGATGGACGATGCCGCCGACCGGGCCGCGATACGGCACGCGCCCTTCGATGCCTTCCGGCACCAGCTTGTCGGCATCGCTGGAATCCTGGAAATAGCGGTCCTTGGACCCCTTCTCCATCGCGCCCAGGCTGCCCATGCCGCGGTAGCTCTTATAGCTGCGGCCCTGGAACAGTTCGACCTCGCCCGGGGCCTCCTCGGTGCCGGCGAACAGGCCGCCGACCATCACCGTGGAGGCCCCGGCGACCAGTGCCTTGCCGATGTCGCCGGAATAGCGGATGCCGCCATCGGCGATCAACGGAATGCGGTCCTGCAGCGCCTCGGCGACCATGTCCACCGCGGTGATCTGCGGCACGCCGACACCGGCGACCACGCGCGTGGTGCAGATCGAGCCCGGACCCACGCCGACCTTGACCGCATCGGCGCCGGCGTCCATCAGCGCCAGCGCGGCATCGCCGGTGACGATGTTGCCGCCGATCACCTGCAGCTGGGGATACGCCTTCTTGACCCAGGCCACGCGATCGATCACGCCCTGCGAATGACCGTGTGCGGTATCGACGATCACCACGTCCACGCCTGCCGCAGCCAGCAGTTCGATGCGCTGCTCGGTATCGCCGCCCACACCGACCGCCGCGCCGACCAGCAGGCGCGTGGATCCGTCCTTGGCGGCGTTGGGATTGTCGGTCTTCTTCTGGATGTCCTTGACCGTGATCAGGCCGCGCAGCTCGAAGCTGTCGTTGACCACCAGGATCTTTTCGATGCGGTTGCGGTGCAGCAGCTCCAGCACTTCCTCGTCACTGGCGCCTTCGCGCACGGTGATCAGGCGATCCTTCTTGGTCATGATGTGGCGGACCGGATCGTCGAGCTTCTTCTCGAAGCGCATGTCGCGGCTGGTGACGATGCCGACCAGTTCGCTGCCATCCACCACCGGCACGCCGGAGATGTTGCGCGCGCGGGTCAGCTTGAGCACCTCGCCGATGGTCGTGTCCGGGCTCACCGTGAACGGCTCGGTGATCACGCCGGATTCGAACTTCTTGACCCGGGCGACTTCGCCGGCCTGCTGCGCAGGAGTCAGGTTCTTGTGGATGATGCCGATGCCGCCCAGCTGGGCCATGGCCACCGCCAGGCGGTGTTCGGTCACTGTATCCATCGCGGCCGAGAGAATCGGCAGTTTCAGGCGCAGATCGCGCGTCAGCCGGGTTTCCAGGCTGACGTCCTTGGGCAGGACGATCGAATGGGCGGGGACGAGGGAAACGTCGTCGTAGGTGAGAGCTTCAGCCTGGATGCGGAGCATCGGCGGACCCGAGTTTGGGGAAGCGCGGCATTTTACCCTGAAAGCCTTCACGAAGACACAACGCGACTGCAATGCAGCGTTACGCGCGCGCCTCAGCCAGCCGCGTCGGCCGCTTCCAGCGTGTTCTGCATCAAGGTGGCAACCGTCATCGGCCCCACCCCGCCCGGCACCGGCGTGATCCAGGCCGCACGTTGCACGGCCGCCTCGAACCCCACATCGCCGACCAGGCGGCCATCATCCAGTCGATTGATGCCGACATCGATCACCACCGCGCCCGGCTTGACCCATTCGCCGGGAATCAGGCCCGGTCGCCCCACCGCCACCACCAGGATATCGGCATTGCGCACGCTGGCTTCCAGCACTGCGGGCGGGGTGAACTTGTGGCAGCTGGTGACCGTGCAACCGGCGATCAGCAGTTCCAGCCCCATCGGCCGGCCGACGTGATTGCTCACGCCCACGATGGTCGCATTGCGGCCGCGCACCGGCTGGTCGGTGTGCGCCAGCAAGGTCACGATGCCGCGCGGCGTGCACGGACGCAGGCCGAATTCGCGCAGCGCCAGATGCCCGACGTTCTGCGGATGGAATCCATCGACGTCCTTGCGCGGATCGATACGCTGGATCAGGCGGTTGGCATCGGGGATGCCGGGCAACGGCAGCTGGATCAGGATGCCGTGAATCTTGGGGTCGGCGTTGAGCTGGTCGATCAGCCGCGCCAGCTCGGCCTCGCTGGTGCCTTGCGGCAAGTCGTAGTCGAAGGCCTCGATACCAACCTTTTCCGCCGCACGCCGCTTGTTGCGCACATATACCGACGAGGCCGGATCGCCACCGACCAGTACCACCGCCAGCCCGGGGCGCGTCTTGCCGGCGGCCAGGCGCGCATCCACGCGCAGCTTCAACCCGTCGAGCAGTTCCTCGGCGATGCGGCGACCATCGAGAAGGCGGGCCGGAGCAGAGGCAGCTGGCGCGGAAACGGTCATGGGGCGTCAGGTGTAGAGTCGAAGGCCGTCTATTGTCCCCGATTCCGCCATGACCGACACCACCTCGACACCCGATTCCACCACCACGTCCATCGAAGCGGCCGCATTTCGCCGTCTGTTGCAGCATCTCAACCAGCAGCGCCCGGATGTGCAGAACATCGACCTGATGATCCTGGCCGGCTTCTGCCGCAACTGCCTGGGTGACTGGTACCGCGAAGCCGCCGAAGCGCAGGGCCAGCCGATGAGCAAGGAGCAGGCGCGCGAAGCGGTGTACGGCATGCCGTTTGCCGACTGGAAGCAGCGGCATCAGAAAGACGCCACGCCCGAGCAGCTGGACGCCTTCGCGGCCGCTCAACGCCGGCACGGCTGAGTCAATCGGCCTGTCCCCCAGGCCGGCACCTCGGCGCCGGTCGCTCAATTCCCCGAGGCGTTCTCGACCGGCTACGACAACTGCATCGCGACGCCGGATCTCGCGGGCAATGGCGGCGGCCTCGTCCACGCCCAGCTCGACCAGCGCCGCCTGCCGGGACGCCAGCGCCGACGCGAAGGTTCGCGACCCTGGCACTCCACTCCGGCGGCGACCAACTGCACTGCATGCTCACGGCCGCCGGCGCGCACCAGCACGTTGGCCCGCCGTGTCGATCACCAACGGCACGGCGTTCTGGCCAGCAAGGGCCCAAACGACGAACGACGCCAGATGGCGTCGTTCGTGGATGCAGGCGATGGCCAGGCAATCAGCCGCGCGCGTCGGCCTCGGCCAATGCGGTGCGCAGGATTTCCTTGGCCGGCCCGCCATGCTTCTCGTGCTCGAGCGCGAAATGCACGGTGGCTTCGATCAGGCCGATATGCGCACCGCAATCGAAACGGCGGCCTTCGAAGCGGTAGGCATCGACGGTTTCCTGCTGCAGCAGCCCGGCAATCGCATCGGTCAGCTGGATTTCGCCGCCAGCGCCGGCGCCGGTCTCTTCGAGCAATTCAAAGATCTTCGGGTTGAGCACATAGCGGCCGACCACGGCCAGATTGCTCGGTGCCACGTCCGGCTTGGGCTTTTCGACGATGGCGTTGATGCGGCCCTTGCGGCCATCGAACGCATCGGTGGCCACGATGCCGTAGCTGGCGGTCTTGTCGTGCGGCACATCCTCGACGGCAATGACGCTGCCACCGGAGGCCTCGGCCACATCGGCCATCTGGGTCAGTGCACCGGCGCCGCGGTTCCAGATCAGGTCGTCCGGCAGCAACACCGCGAACGGCTCATCGCCGACGACGGCCTTGGCACACAGCACGGCATGGCCCAGGCCAAGCGCTTCGGCCTGCGTCACGAAAATGGCGCGCACGCCTTCCGGCAAGGCATGCCGCACCAGCTCCAGCTGCTCGAGCTTGCCGGCGCGCTCGAGCTTCTGCTCCAGCTCGTAGGCCTTGTCGAAGTAGTCGGCGATGGAGTGCTTGTAGCGATTGGTCACGAAGATCAGCGTGTCGCAACCAGCCTGGATGGCTTCGTCGACGGCGTACTGGATCAGCGGTTTGTCGATGATTGGCAGCATTTCCTTCGGAACCGTTTTGGTTGCCGGAAGAAAGCGGGTCCCAAGACCTGCGACGGGGAATACGGCCTTGCGAATACGCTTGCTCATTAAAGTCTTCTGACCTCACGTGCGGGGAATGGAACGACCGTATCAGATCGCGCGTCGACTTTCCGTCGAGCCGCCGCAAAATCCGGCATCAGACTGCCCAGCAAGGTCTCCATCGCCTTGATGTCATAGCGGTTAACCGCCTCACGCAGGCGCGTCACCAGTTGCAACACCTGCTCGTGCGAGAACTCACGCACGCCGGCCTCCAGAATCTTGGGATGCGCGGTGGGGCGATAGTCTTCGTCGGAATAGAACAGGGTTTCGTGCAGCTTCTCGCCCGGACGCAAGCCGGTATAGAGGATCGCCACATCCCTGCCGGGCTGCTTGCCGGCGAGGCGGATCATCTGCTCGGCGAGCAGGCGAATCGGCACCGGCTCGCCCATGTCCAATGTATAGATCGCCCCGTGCGAGGCGGAGGCGGCTGCCTGCACCACGAGCTGGCAGGCTTCCGGAATGGTCATGAAGTAACGTGTCACATCCGGGTGCGTCACCGTGACCGGGCCACCCTGGCGGATCTGCTCGCGGAACAACGGCACCACGCTGCCGGCCGAATCCAGCACGTTGCCGAAGCGCACGGTGATGAAGCGCGTCGGCGCATCGCGCGCGTCAAGACTCTGGCAGATCATCTCGGCGTAGCGCTTGCTCGCACCCAGCACGTTGACCGGCTCGACCGCCTTGTCGGTGGAGATAAAAACGAAGGTCTCGATGCGTGCACGCTGGCAGGCGCGCGCCACGTTTTCGGTGGCCAGCACGTTGTTGCGTACCGCCTCGCGCAGTTGCTCTTCCAGCAACGGCACCTGCTTGTAGGCGGCGGCATGGAACACCGCATCCGGCGGTGCGGTGTTCAAGGCATGCGCAACCACCGCCGGGTCGCCGCAGTCGCCCAGCACGCGCACCACTTCGATATCGGGGAACAAGCGGCGCAGGTCCGAATCGACGGTCAGCAATGCCAGCTCGTCGATCTCCAGCAGCACGATGCGGCGCGCGCCATGACGGGCGCACTGGCGGCAGACTTCCGAACCGATGGAGCCGCCCGCGCCGGTCACCATCACCGTCTTGTTGGTCAACCAGTCGCGTATCAGGCGCCAATCCGGGGTGACCGGCTTGCGATTGAGCAGGTCCTCGATCGCGACTTCCCTCAATTCGCCAGGCAACGAGCGCCCTTCCAGCACGTTGATCAGCTTCGGCACCATGCGGAACGGCAGCCCGGTGCTTTCGCAGATGGCCACCACGCGCTGCATGCCGGAGGCATCCAGCGACGGAATCGCAATGACCAGCAGCTTGGCAGCCGTCTCCTTGGCGATGGCTGCCGCCTGATCCAGGCTGCCCAGCACGTTGAGACCCTGGATCTTGGCGCCATGCAGGTTGTTGGCATCGTCCAGATACCCGACCGGCACAAATGCACCAGTGCGGCGCAGATCGCGGACAAGACCCTCGGCAGCGCGACCTGCGCCCAGGATCAATACGCGCTGCGCGGCGTCGCCGGAGTGTGCAATCTGGTAATCCTTCCAGGCGCGATACAGCAACCGTGGCGTGCCCAGCAGTGCCGACAGGGCGAACGGGTAGACGACCAGCACCGACAGCGGCACCCCGTCCAGGCGGTCATAGGACAGCGCCAGCACGATCGCGACCAGGCCGAGGAAGCTCGACTTGAAGATGTTCCACAGGTCCGGCACCGACGCGAACCGCCACAGCCCGCGATACAGGCCCATCTTCCAGAACACCAGGCCTTGCGCGACCAGGACGACACCGGTGCGCCAATCCCATAGCGGCAGATCGGGGGCGTCGCGCAGCATCGAGTAGCGGCCGGCGTGCAGCAGCTGCCAGCACACCCACACCATCAACAGGTCGTGCAGCACCACCGCTGCTTGCGGCAGGGCCTTGGTCAAACGATCACGCCAGGAAATCATAAGAGTCCATTACTCACGAATTGCGCACTCCATCGCGCAGAAAAAACCAGATTGCGGTGGCACCCAGGCCCCATGCCAGGGCTCCGGACACTTGCAGCCAATTTGCGTCATGACGAAGTAACACATACAAGCAGACGGCAGCGACGCTGAAAGCGAAATAAATCCCGGTTACCGGAACGTGTGCCTCAAGCCTGCGCGCCAGCCGCTGATAGAGATGTTGGGCGTGCGGCTCCCACCAACGTTGTCCGTCGAGCATGCGAGACAGCAGCGTGAAGCCGGCGTCTACAAGAAATGCGGTCAGCGGCAGCCAGCTGATCCACCAGCTCACCTGCCCGCTCGCCACTGTCAGCGCTAGCAACGCCGCCAGCACATAGCCCAAGGCACCACTGCCGCCGTCGCCCAGAAAGATGCGCGCTCGTGGAAAATTGAACGGCAAGAATCCCAGGCAGGATGCGGCGACGGCAAGACCGGCCCACGCCCAGGCGCCCGGCACGACCGCGGCAAACGCCAGGGCAGCCAGCGCCGCCTGGCTGCTGGCCAGGCCGTTGATGCCGTCCATGAAATTCCAGACGTTGATCAACACCACCGACGCCATCGCGGTGAGCACGCCATCCCAGAGCTTGCCGGTGTGATGGCTGACCAGCCAGCCCAGCAGGACCGACGCCAGCAGATGGATCGCAAAACGCAACCTGGCCGAGAGCGGACGATGGTCGTCCCACCAACCGACCCCGGCCACCAGCACCAGACCAGCGGCGAACCAGTTGATGACCAGGCCTGCCGCCGGCCACAACACGCCTGCCGCCACGCACCCCACCAGCATCGCCGCCACGATTGCCATGCCACCGCCCCGTGGCGTGGCGACCACATGGCTGCGGCGTTCGCCCGGATGATCGAGCAGGCGCCGATGCAACGCATAGCGCCGCAACACCCAGGTCCCCAGTGCCGCGACCGTCAGGTGCAACAGACACCACCACAGCCAGGCCTGCGGCATCAGACCACCGCGTAGTTCAACAGCGGCTTGACCGTGCCCCATTCCTTACAGCTCGGGCATTGCCAGTGGTGCGTCTTGGCACCGAAACCGCAGCGGGTACAGCGGTAGCTCGGGTTGCGCACCAGCAACTGGTCGGTGATGTGCTTGAGATCCTGCAAGGTGCCGACCGGGTCGCTGCCTTCGGCCAGGGTCAGGTCGATCAATGCCGATTCGCCGCGGACCGATGGCCGATCCTTGAGCTGACGCCCCAGGTAGGCCAGCGCCGGCGCCACGCCATCCTGCGCTTCCATCAGCTGCGTCAACGCCAGCACCGGCGCGATGCCGCGATAGTGCTCGGTCATCTCCGACAGGAAATTACGCGCACCTGCAATATCACCCACCCGGCGATAGGCCGCCATCAACGCAGGGATGATTTCAGGCAGGTATTCCGGATCGTGCCGCGCCGCACGTTCGAACGCACGGACGGCCGCTTCGTCGTGTCCGCGCTCGGCTTCGATGCGTCCTTCCAGAATGCCCGCACGCACCGAGGTGCCATCGGCCTGGTAGGCGCGCGCGACCGCCTGCAGCGCTTCGTCGGGCTTGCTCAAGCCGCGGTAGCGATCGGCAAGCTCGCACTCGAATTGCGAAATCAGCTTGCCCATCGGCTCACCGGTGACTTCTTCGTAACGGGTGGCGTTGTCGATCGCCTTTTCCCAATCACGCTCGGCCTGATAGATGCCGATCAGATGACGCAACGCCTGCGGCGCACGCTGATCCAGTTGCGCCAGCTCGGTGAATACGGTCTCGGCACGATCCAGCAGACCGGACTTCATGTAGTCCTCGCCCAGCGCAAGCAAGGCCTGCACGCGCTGTTGGTCGGTCAGGTCGGCGCGTTGCACCAGGCCCTGGTGCAGCCGGATCGCGCGATCGACCTCGCCGCGACGGCGGAACAGATGTCCCAACGCGACCTGGGTCTCGAAGGTTTCCTTGTCCAGTTCGGCGATATGCAGAAACAGCTCGATCGCCTTGTCCGGCTGCTCGTTGAGCAGATAGTTCAGCCCGCGAAAATAGGTGCTGGACAAGCGACTGACCTGGGTATCGCCATGGCGCTGGCCACCGCGGCGGCCAACGACCCAGCCCCCCAGCGCTGCCAACGGCACGAACAGGAAGAACCAGATCCACTCGGTCAGAAAGTCCATACGCGCTTACAGTCCATCAAAGGGGCGCGGCTCGACTGCGGCAGGCGCAATCGGCCTGGCATCGGTGCGACTGACTGCAACGGCCTTGTTGGCCTGGCGCAGTTTGGAATAGAGGGGAATCACCACACTGACCAGCACCATGCCGGCACCGATCAACACACCGACCAGCAGCGCGACGATGATCGCGATCCCGGAGGTCGTATGCACACTGGAGAAAAGGAAGTCGAGAGTGACGTCCTGGGAATTGACCGCGCCGATGATCAGACCGACCAGCAGGAAGGCCAACATCACCAGCAAACGAAACACCTTCATGGCCGGACTCCGTCGAAAGAGGCTTAGCTTAACCGAGCCGACATAAACGCAGCGGCAGAACGAGCGTCAGTCGGCCGCATCAAGCAGATCGACCGGGACCACGGAGCTGACACGCTCACGCAATTCCTTGCCAGGCTTGAAGTGCGGAACATGCTTGCCCGGCAACGCGACCGATTCACCGGTCTTCGGATTACGGCCCAGACGTGGCGGGCGGTAGTGCAACGAGAAGCTGCCGAACCCGCGGATTTCGATCCGATCACCATCGGAGAGCGCCTGCCCCATCATTTCCAGCAGCGATTTGACTGCCAGATCCACGTCGTCCGCCTTCAGATGCGCTTGACGTCGCGCCAGGATTTCAATCAATTCGGACTTGGTCATGGGAAGACTTGCTTTTTCGACTGACACATCGGAATCGGCCCGGGCAAGCCCGGGCCGATCCATCACGCTCTTGCGAGCGCTACGCGCTTACTCGGACTTGTTGCTGTTCAACTGTGCACGCAGCAGCGCACCCAGCTGAGTCATGCCGCCCGACGCAGCGGAGGACTGGTATTCCTCCAGCGTTTCGCGCATTTCGGCATCGTCCTTGGCCTTGATCGACAGCTGCAGGGTGCGGCCCTTGCGGTCCATGCCCACGAACTTGGCTTCGATCTTGTCGCCGACCTTCAGGTGCTGGGTCGCATCGTCCACGCGCTCGTTGGCGATGTCGCGTGCAGCGACGTAGCCTTCGATGCCATCGGCCAGGTCGATCGTGGCGCCCTTGGCATCCACTTCACGCACCACGCCTTCGACCTTCGAACCCTTCGGGTTGGACGCCATGTACTGGCCGAACGGATCCTGCTCCAGCTGCTTGACGCCCAGGCTGATGCGCTCACGTTCCGGATCGACTGCCAGCACGACGGCTTCCAGCGTGTCGCCCTTCTTGTAGTTGCGCACGACGTCTTCGCCGGTGGTGTTCCAGCTGATGTCGGACAGGTGGACCAGGCCGTCGATGCCGCCGTCCAGACCGATGAAGATGCCGAAGTCGGTGATCGACTTGATCTGGCCGGACACCTTGTCGTTCTTCTTGTGGGTGGCAGCAAAGGTTTCCCACGGATTGGCGGCAACCTGCTTCATGCCCAGCGAGATGCGGCGACGCTCCTCGTCGACATCCAGCACCATCACTTCGACTTCGTCACCGACCTGCACGACCTTGGACGGGTTGACGTTCTTGTTGGTCCAATCCATCTCGGAGACGTGCACCAGGCCTTCGACGCCCGGCTCGATCTCGACGAATGCGCCGTAATCGGTGACGTTGGAGACCTTGCCGAACACGCGGCTGTTGGCCGGGTAACGACGGGCGATGTTGTCCCACGGATCTTCGCCCAGCTGCTTCAGGCCGAGGCTGACGCGGTTACGCTCGCGATCGAACTTCAGCACGCGCACGTCCAGCTCGTCGCCGACGTTGACGACTTCGGACGGATGGCGCACGCGCTTCCAGGCCATGTCGGTGATGTGCAGCAGGCCGTCGATACCGCCCAGGTCCACGAACGCGCCGTAATCGGTCAGGTTCTTGACGACACCCTTCAGGATCGCGCCTTCCTGCAGCTTGTCCATCAGCTGCTCGCGCTCTTCCGAGTGCTCGCTCTCGACCACGGCACGACGCGAAACCACCACGTTGTTGCGCTTGCGGTCCAGCTTGATCAGCTTGAACTCGAGTTCCTTGCCTTCCAGGTAGGCCGGGTCGCGCACCGGGCGCACATCCACCAGCGAACCAGGCAGGAACGCGCGGACATCCTTGATGTCCACGGTGAAACCACCCTTGACCTTGCCGCTGATGCGGCCGGTGATGGTTTCGTTCTTTTCCAACGCCTCTTCCAGCTCGTCCCACACCATTGCGCGCTTGGCCTTCTCGCGCGACAGCACGGTCTCACCGAAGCCGTTCTCGATGGAATCGAGGGCAACCTTGACCTGGTCGCCTACGCCGACATCGATCTCGCCAGCGTCATTACGGAACTGCTCGATCGGCACGATGCCTTCGGACTTCAGGCCAGCGTTGATCACCACCACGTCGCCGCGCACTTCCACGACGGTACCGGTGACGATCGAGCCCGGCTTCAGCTTCGCCAGATTGGCTTGACTGGCTTCGAACAGTTCAGCAAAAGATTCTGTCATTTGAATTTTACTCAGTTGAACACACGGGCGTTGATCGTCGAATGCGACAGATGCCAAGCGCCCAGCCTGTTGGTCGACTCCGGACAGCGAGTCGGTTAAGTAGTCATAGAACCGCCACACGGGATGTGCGACGGAGCCTTGGAACGCCTTACGGTCGGCGGGACATGCCCGCTTGCGGAACGCTTACGACGACGTGCGGGCGGCTAACACCCCGACCACACGCTGGACGACATCCTCGATCCCTATTCCGCTGGTATCGATCAGCACGGCGTCTTCGGCCGGCCGCAATGGCGCCACCACCCGCTGCGCATCACGGGCATCTCGAGCCATGATCTCGCGCAGCAGGTCGTCAAAGATAACCGAAACACCCTTTTCCATCAACTGTTTATGGCGACGGCCCGCACGTTCTTCGGCACTGGCGGTCAGAAACACCTTGAAGGCGGCATCGGGGAAGATCACCGTGCCCATGTCGCGCCCGTCTGCGACCAGGCCGGGCGCGCGCCTGAATGCGCGCTGGCGCTCTTTCAGCGCGCTGCGCACCTCGGGAATGGCGGCAATTGCCGAAGCCAGCGCCCCGGTGGTTTCCAGGCGCAGCTCGCCAGTGGCATCGACGCCGTTGACCAGTACCCGCAGCCCCGCCTCGCCCGCGTCGTCGAACTCCACCTTGGTATCGAAGGTGCAGCGCACCAGAGCGGCCGGGTCGGAGACGTCCAGATCGGCCCAGCTCGCCGCCACGCCCACGGCGCGATACAGTGCGCCCGAATCGAGGTAATGCCAGCCCAGCCGGGCGGCCACGATCCGGCTCACGGTGCCCTTGCCGGCGCCGGAGGGACCATCGATGGTAAGGACGGGCGAAAGGTCGGTCATTCAGGTTTCCGGAAGGTCATCAGCCGGTAGTGTAGCGCCGCTCGCAGCGATTGCGATGCAACCACTTGAAAGCACGACGAAAAGCCGGTTAGAATTGCCGGCTTAATTCCGGGTGCACCCTCGATTGCGGGCACTCTTCCATCGAATCCAACCGTTTACGCCGAGGTGTGCCATGAAAGTCCTGTCCTCCCTGAAGTCTGCGAAGACCCGTCACCGCGACTGCAAGGTGGTCCGCCGCCGCGGCAAGGTCTTCGTGATCTGCAAGTCGAACCCGCGTTTCAAGGCGCGTCAGCGCTAAGCTTTCGCCACGCGTGCAAGACCCGAGAAAGCCGCCTCCGGGCGGTTTTTTCTTGGCCGATGCTTCACGCCGGCGATGGCTACATGCAGGCTGGAGTGTGTCGGGGCATGGCGGGCTTGGCGCGGCATTCAAACTGACCGACATCCGGCGCGGCGTTGGGTAACACCGCCCTGCAGGCACGCCCGTCCTGAGTTTTTGCTGTAATCCCATCCGAATCTTGTCCACTGGGGAGTAGATGACATGCGCAACCGTTTGTTTGTCCTGCCGCTGATCGCACTGATGGGGATCAGCGCCGTCGCGTCGGCCGATACGCTGCTGGTGGACCGGGTACAGCAAAAGCCTGCCGCGGCCCTGCCCCTGCGTGGCGACAGCATGAGCCAGGTCGAAGGCCGTTACGGTGCGCCGCAGGAAAAGCTGGAACCGCGCGGCGGCCAGAAGCGCCAGTGGCCGACGATCCACCGCTGGGTGTATCCGGCCTTCACCGTGTACTTCGAAAAGAGCCGGGTGATCGACGTGGTGGCCAATCAGGCCGATGCCAACGAGATCGGTCCCAAGCCACCGATCAGGTGATCGGGTGGCGTTCGAGCGCCATCGGATGGTGGCTGCAACGCTGGTCTGATCCAATGATGCGCGGGATACGATCACTGCGCGCTTCATGCAACGGCGATGTCGTGCAGCACACCCCGGATGCAGGCAGATTGCGAGCGTCGATGCGAGTTACCCGCACGCGCCGATTTGAGGCGAGTCCCTCGCAAGCGCCCGCACATCCATGTGCGGGGATTTGAATTAACAGCCTGGGCTTGCCTGGGCATTGATGGGTAATTTTCAGGTATGACCGATAGCGTCCGCTTTCCCGCCGAGTGGGAACCTCAATCCGCCGTGTTGATTGCCTGGCCGCATGCGGGCACCGATTGGGCCGAGCGCCTTGCCGAGGTGGAAGAGACCTATATCGCGCTGGTCACGGCGATTTCCCGCTTCGAGCCGGTGATCGTGTGCGTGGCCGATGACGATCTGCAGATCTACGCGGAAGCGCGGCTGCGCTCGGCGCGGGTGGACATGGCGCGGGTGCGTTTCGTGATTGCGGCCTACAACGACACCTGGCTGCGCGATTCCGGCCCGATCACGCTGCGCCAGGATGGCGGCTTCCGCCTGATGGATTTCCGTTTCACCGGCTGGGGCGGCAAGTTCGAGGCCAGCCTGGACGATCAGCTGGTCACTTCGCTGGATGCGGCGCAGGTGTTCGTGCCCTCGCAGGTGCAGACGGTCGACTTTGCGCTGGAAGGCGGCGCGATCGAGACCGATGGTGCCGGCACATTGCTGACCACCTGGACGTGCCTGCACGAGCGGCATCCGCAGCGCACGCGCGATTCGCTGAGTGCCGACCTTGCCGCGTGGCTGGCGCAGGACCGCGTGCTGTGGCTGGATCATGGCTACCTGGAAGGCGACGACACCGACGCGCATATCGACACGCTGGCACGCTTTGCCGGCCCGGATGCGATCGTCTACCAGGGCTGCGATGTGGCCACCGATTCGCACTACACCGAACTGCAGGCGATGGGCGCCGAACTGGCGGCGTTGCGCACCGCCGATGGGCAGCCGTATCGCCTGTTCGTGTTGCCATGGGCCGAGCCGATCCTGGATCAGGGCCGGCGCCTGGCCGCCTCGTACGCCAATTTCCTGATCGTCAACGGGGCGGTGCTGATGCCGGCCTACGGCGACAAGGCCGATGCGAGCGCGCAGGCGGTGCTGGCCGAAGCGTTTCCGCAGCACACCATCGTGCCGGTGCCGTGCCGCCCGCTGATCTGGCAGAACGGCAGCCTGCACTGCCTGACCATGCAGCTGCCCGCCGGTTTGCTGGCGGGCTGATCCATTCCTGTTCCGGCCGGCAGGCCGGTGTTACGCCATCGCGCGCTACCTTAGTGCGCCACTTCGCTGGACCAATCGCCATGACCCGTCATCTCCTTCCCGTCGCGCTGATCCAGGAGCGCAACCACGGCGACGCCGAGGCCAATCTGGCCATCATCGAATCGCGCGTGGCCGAAGCCGCCGCGCAGGGCGCCAAGCTGGTGCTGTTGCAGGAACTGCACAACGGTGCGTATTTCTGCCAGCACGAGTCGGTGGACGAATTCGACCTGGCCGAGCCGATCCCCGGCCCCAGCACCGAGCGTCTGGGCGCGCTGGCCAGGCAGCATGGCGTGGTGCTGGTGGCTTCGTTGTTCGAGCGCCGCGCGGCCGGGCTGTATCACAACACCGCGGTGGTGTTCGAAAAGGACGGCCGCCTGCTCGGCAAGTACCGCAAGATGCATATCCCGGACGATCCGGGCTTCTATGAGAAGTTCTACTTCACCCCGGGCGATCTGGGCTTTGCGCCGATCGATACCTCGGTCGGCCGGCTGGGCGTGCTGGTGTGCTGGGACCAGTGGTACCCCGAGGCCGCGCGCCTGATGGCGCTGGCCGGTGCGGAACTGCTGCTCTACCCCACCGCGATCGGCTGGGATCCGGACGACCGGCAACCCGAGCAGGAGCGCCAGCGCGATGCCTGGGTGCTCAGCCATCGCGGCCATGCGGTCGCCAACGGGGTGCCGGTGCTGTCGTGCAACCGCGTCGGCCATGAGCCCTCGCCGCTGGGCGCGTCGGGCATCCAGTTCTGGGGCAACAGCCATGTGCTGGGGCCGCAGGGCGAATTCATCGCCGAAGCCGGCCAGGACCCGACCGTGCTGGTGTGCGACGTCGACCTGCAGCGCAGCGAACACGTGCGTCGCATCTGGCCGTTCCTGCGCGATCGCCGCATCGATGCGTATGGCGATCTGCTCAAGCGCTACATCGACTGACCGCATGCCAGTCGAGTTGCGCAAGGCTGGCGCTGTCCGCGGCAAAGCCGTGCTTGGCGAGCTGATCGCACGCGGCAAACAACGCAGCGGTCGACCGATGATTGCGGTGATCGGCGATGCCGACACCCTGGCATCGCGACGGCTGCATGAACGTTTTGGTTTTCGCACGGTCGGAATGTTCACCGGTAACGGCCGCACGCATGGTCGCCGGCTGGACGGCGTGCAGTTGCAAGGCACGCCCGGCTCCGGCGACACCGCCCCTCCTTCTGATGAATGACCCCATGACTGAGCAGACCACCCACGTTCTGGACGATGCGCTGTCCGGCCAGCCGCATCGCATCGTCGAACGCGATGGCGTGCGCTATACCTTGCTCGGCACCGCGCATGTGTCACTCGCCAGCGTGGCTGCGGTGCAGCGGGCGATCGGCAGCGGCCGCTACGACGCGGTGGCGGTGGAACTGGACGCACAGCGCCTGCAGGCGCTCAGCGACCCGGATGCCCTCGCCCGGCTGGACCTGGTGCAGGTGATTCGCAAGGGCCGGGTGGCCTTGTTTGCGGCGAATCTCGCCCTGGCCGCCTACCAGCGCCGTCTGGCCAAGCAGCTCGGCATCGAGCCGGGCGCGGAGTTGAAGGAAGCGGTGAACCTGGCACGCGCGCAAGGTCTGCCGGTGCACCTGATCGATCGCGAAGTCGGCCTGACCTTCAAGCGCGCGTCCGGGCGGCTGGGATTCTTCGGCAAGATGAAACTGGCCGGTGGCCTGCTCGGTGGGCTGTTCGCGGCCGACGAGGTGGGCGAAGAGGAAATCGAGAAGCTCAAGCAAGGCGACATGCTGGAGGCAAGCTTCGGCGATTTCGCCAGCGAAAGCCCGGAACTGTACGAAACCGTGATTGCCGAGCGCGACCAGTACATGGCCACGCGCCTGCGCGAGGAAGCCAGGACGGACCAGCGCGAGATACTGGCGGTGGTCGGCGCAGGACACCTGGCCGGTCTTGCGCGCCACCTGGAACAGGATACCGACGCGCCCGGCCCATTGCGCGAGTCGCTGGAGTATGTGCAGCAGCGCAAGCGCATTCCGTGGATCACGCTGGGCATTCTGGCGATCATCATCACCGGCATCGGCATCGGGTTCTGGCGCGGCGGCCTGAGCATGGGCGCGGACCTGTTGTTGCAATGGGCGATGTATACCGGCGGCCTGGCCGCGCTGGGCTGCCTGCTGGCCGGCAGCCACCCGCTGAGCATCCTTACCGCGGCGGTCGTGGCGCCGTTCAAGCCGTTCCGCCTGAGCGTGCCGACCGGCGCGTTTGCCGCGCTGGTCGAGGTGCACATGCGCAAACCGGCCTATGGCGATTTCCTGTCGCTACGCGACGATGCGCAGACCTTGCGTGGCTGGTACCGCAACCGCGTCTCGCGCGTGGTGCTGACGTTCCTGCTGACCAACGTCGGCAGCATGGCCGGTGTATGGCTGGCGGGTGTGCAGATCTTCAATCGCCTGCACGGGTGATTAAAAAAGCCGTCACGGCGTGTGGTCTATCGACGCCTTGTAGGAGCGCATCTGGGCGCGACGGGCGTTATCGGTAATGCCGTCGCGCCCAGGTGCGCTCCTACGTGTGGTCGAGTTACGGAGTAGCTGGCTGATCGGGCGCCAGCTGCAGGCGTACCCAGACGCCGTAGTGGTCCGAGGCCCAGCGCCCCGCGGCATACGGCGTGTCGAACAGGATGCGTGCTTCGCGGGCGAGCAGGCGCTTCTGCTGGAAGAACACATGGTCGATACGCGCCGGCTTGTCGAAGACATGCAGGTTCAAGGTGCTCACGGTGGCGTCGCTATTACGATGCACACTGCCGTAGCTGTCGCCATAGCCCTTGCGTAGCGCCTCCAGATCCAGGGCATCGGCGGCGGTGTTGAAGTCGCCGGCAATCACGACCGGTGCCTGATTGCTGGTGGAGGAAATGAAATCCAGCAGGTCCGCGACCTGGCGCGTGCGCGTGGCCGTGCCGCGTGCATCGGCACGCTCGTTGAGATGGGTGACGTAGACGTTGATCGGCTGGCCGTCGATGTCGACCTGCAGATGCGCGGCAACGCGGTAATCGTCCAGCGGCTGCAGCAGGCGCTGATGCCGGGCCAGCACCTTGCGCCGGCTCAGCAATGCGTTGCCGTAGCGCTTGGGCGCATCGACCGGGTCGACAGAGACAAAACTGTAGGCGTACCCCAGCTTGCGCGCCAGCCAGGCGGCCTGGTTCTCCACGCTGCCGCGGCGTTCGATCACTTCCTGCAGCGCGATCACGTCTGGCGCCAGTTGCCTGAGTTCCTTGGCGATATGGGCACGACGCGCCGGCCAGTCTTCGCGGTCGTGATGCAGGTTGAGCGTGACCAGGGTCATCTCGCGCTGCACTGCGCTGGTCGATGGCACTGCCCGGGATGCGGGTTCTGCGCGATCGGGCCTGTCGACCTGCACAGGTTGCGCGGCCTGCACGGCCTGCACGG
The DNA here is from genome assembly GCF_003993515.1 of Xanthomonas sp. BRIP62415. Lineage (NCBI taxonomy): Bacteria > Pseudomonadati > Pseudomonadota > Gammaproteobacteria > Lysobacterales > Lysobacteraceae > Xanthomonas > Xanthomonas sp. BRIP62415. The sequence continues at coordinate 56,486 of NZ_QEZH01000030.1, read as the reverse complement.
CCTGGGTCGCCTGCGTGGCTTGTACGGCAACTGGGCACGGCAGCAGCGCCGCCAACACGACCGGCCATCCCGCACGTCGCCACGCCGGCGCTGCCCAGGCCGGTCGGGGTGCGTCAGTCATTGCGTGGCGCGCTCGGCCCGCCGCACCGCGCTGGGCACATCGATCTGCACGTTGGCCGGCAGCTGTTGGATCCGCAATTCGCCGTTCTGCCACTCGGCCGATTCGCCATTGATGCTGGCCTTGCCCGGCGTGCCCTGGTACGGCCATGGCAACACCACCCCGCCCGGCGGCAGGATCAGCCCCGGCTGCAGTTGCAGCACCAGCTGTTTGTCGGTGCGCTGCAAGGTGTAATTGAGGCGCCCATACGGGGTGCGCAATTCGGCGATGCCGATCCCCTTGCCCTCGAACCAGCGCGTCGGCGTGCCGGCAGCGATGACCAGGCTGGCGTCGGATTCGCGCCCGTAGGCGAACATGTCCAGCACCGAGCGCACGAAATCCGAGGCGACCCAGGCATGCGGCAGGTCGCCGACGAAGAACGGCGTACGCGGCGTACGCGAGACCACCTCGGCCCACTGGTTCCAGGGTTGCGGCGCGCGGTCCTTGAAGAAGAACGCGGTGGCATCCCAGGCGCGTTCGCGCCAGCCCAGGCGCACGAACGCGGCCACGTTGCGCCATTCGTAGGGTGTGTAGTCCTTCCATTCGCGCTTGCCGTCGCGGCGGTCGGAAAACTCCTTCCAGTAGCGCTCGAAGGTATTGCTCAACAGGTCCTGCGGCAGGCGTTGCTGCTCGCCCCCCGGTGCCAGTGCGATGGTGGTCGAGGTCGCATCGAAGTCGCCCAGCTCGGCCGAGCCGGGCAGGAAATCCAGGGAGTGCTGGCGCACCGTCGCACCCAGCGAGGCGATCAGGTCGCCACTGAATTCGTCGCGTGCAGTGCTGAAGCGGGCGACCTCGTCGGGCTTGTCGAGCGCGCCGGCCAGCATCACCACGTCCTTGTAGCCGCGCAGCGCCCAGAAATTGTCCCAGTACGAATGCACCGGCTTGGCCGAATAGCCTTCGTGGCTGATCGACACCGGCATCATTCCGTAGAAGGCCGGGTTGCGCATGAAGTTGTCTTCGGTGCGCTCGCTGGCACGCAGCGTTTCCATGTAGTCGTACGCACCGGTCACGTGCGGCCACATCCTTTCCAGGAATGCCTTGTCGCCGGTGTAGCGGTAATACTCGGCGATGTTGAAGATCAGCTCGCCGTGGCTGTCGTTCTCCGGCACCGGGTCGCTGCCGCGGTCATCCACGCAGCACGGCACCATGCCATCGGCGAACTGGTATGGCGCGAACCAGTCGACGTATTCGCGCACCACGTCCTCGCGACCGAGTCGCAGCAGGCCTTCGGAAATCATTGCGCCGTCGCGGATCCAGCTGCGTGAGTAGGAACGCGTCCCCGGCTGCAGACGCGGGCCGATGCGCGAGATCAGCATATGCGCCAGCGCGGTGCGCAAGGTGTCGATCACCGGCTTGCCTTCGGCCGGCACGCTGATGCGCACGCGATCGAGCTTGCTGCGCCACTGCTGGGCCACCTGCTGTTGTGCCTTGTCGGCATCGAAGCCGGCCGGCAGCTGCGCGGTGCCGGTCTGCGGAATCACCAGCGCCACCTCGCGCCGTTGACCAGGCTCCAGCTTCCAGCGATACAGCAGCACGCCCGAGGCCAGGCCGGTCTCGTCCTTGACCTGGGTGATCGCCGGCGGCGTGGCGGCGGTGAGATGGCTGACGTCCATGCCACTGTCGAAGGCACTGGCAAAGCCGGCATCGGGAGGTTGCGCGGCGAATACGCGCGGCTTGCCGTTGACGCTGACCTGTGCGCCCTGCACCGCCAGCTGGTCGATCCGGCTGACACCGCCCAGGGTGTTGAGGAACTGGGTCGGCGGATTGACCTGGAACGGACGCACCGCCAAGGCCAGGGTGAACTCACGCGCGTCCTTGCCGGTGTTGTGCAGCTGATAGCGCGCGACCAGTTGCGCCTGATCGGGCGTGCCCTGCACGAATGCGGTGACGCGCAGATTCATCAGGTCGTGATGCCAGTCGACGCTGGGAATCGGCAGGTAGTCGTCCTGCAGGCTCTGCTCGCTGCTGACGTCGGACCAATGCAGCAGCTTGCCGCCGGTGACCACGAACGGCTCGATACTGAAGCCGCCCTTGCCCACTTCCACCGCGCCGTCCTCGCCGATCAGGCCCTGCTCGGTACCGCCATCCAGGCCCACGATGGTCCAGTACGGCTGCTCGCCGGAGAAACCGCGCGGATAGCTGCCGCGCGGCGCCTGCGCGGCCAGCGATTTGATGAATTCGTTCGGTGTGGCGGCGAAGGCCAGCGGCTGCAGCTGGACTTCCTTGATGCCGTAGCGCCAGTTGGGGCCGTCCTTGAGATCGAAGCGCAGGTAACGTGCCTCGGTATCGGGCAAGGCCAGCCAGTCGGTGCCGCCGGCACCGGCGGTGACGGTGCGCAGATCGCGCCAGCGGCGCCCGTCGCTGGACGCGCGCACCACGTATTGCGAGGCCTGCAGGCCAGGAACCCACTGCACCACCGCGCCACCGAATTCGCGCACCTTGCCCAGATCCAGCGTGACGGTCTGCTGCTTGACCGCGCCACTGAGCCAGAAGGTGTCCGGCTTGCCGTCGGCCAGGCGTTGTTCCAGCGCGGGCGCGGTGTCGGTGATGGCCTCGGCCTTCAACGGCGAGGTGTCTTCCGGCGGCAGCGGCGTGAGCGTCAGACGGTCGAAGCACACCGTGCCCTTGCCGCCGACCTTGTTGTAGATGGTGAACTCGACATCTGCGCTGCTGCGCAGTTGCTTGTCCTGGCCCGGGCCCCAGGCCTTTTCGATGTTGCGCTTGCGATAGCCGACGGTGGTCCAGGCCTTCGGGAAGTTGAAGCCGGGCCGGTTGACCCACCACACGTTGTCGCCGCTGGCATCGATCAGCTTGACCTGCAGGTCGTTGGATGGCGAATCGCCGCGCAGCGAAAAGCCGATGCGGTAATTGTCCGGATAGGTGATCGGCAGGTTGCGGCGGATACCGACATAGCCGGACACGCCATTGAAGTTGTAGTCCAGGCACAGGGCGTGGCCGCCGGAACTGGTGGCTACCGGCCGCAGCGAACCACTGACCTGGTTGGACACCACCAGGCGCCAGGCGCCGATGTCGTTGAAGCCGTCGAGCACGCGCTCCTGCGCCTGCGCCGTGCCCGCAAACGTCGCAACAGCGGTCATGGCAAACAGTCGCAGGAACACTGGTTTCACCCCTTCACACTCCCCAGCAGAAGACCTTGGATGTAGTAACGCTGCAGCGCCACGAACAATAGCAGCACCGGAATCACCGTCACCACCGCGCCGGCCATCATCAGCTCCACGTCCATGATGTGCTCGCGCGACAGCGCCGCCAATGCCACTGGCAAGGTGTACTGCTCCTGGTCGGTCAGCACGATCAGCGGCCACATGAAGTCGTTCCACGAGCCCATGAAGGTGAAGATGGTCAAGGTGACCAGCACCGGCTTGAGCATCGGCAGCACGATCTGGAAGAAGATCCGCATCTCGCTGGCGCCATCGATGCGGGCGGCTTCGATCAGCTCGTCGGGAATGCTGCGCGCGTACTGGCGCACCAGGAAGATGCCGAACACCGTCGCCAATGCCGGCACTACCACCCCGCCGATGTTGTTGACCAGATGCAGCTGCTTCATCAACAGGAACAACGGCAGCATCGCCACCTGCGCAGGGATCACCAGCGCGGCCATCAGGATCTTGAAGATGCGCTCGCGGCCGACGAATTGCAGCTTGGCGAACGCATAGCCGGCCATGGTGTTGATCAGCAGCGAGCCGAGCGTGATCAGCCCGGACACCATCAGGCTGTTGGCGAAGTTGCGCGCCATGCCGGTGCGCGCGAACAGCTCGTGGTAGTTGGCAGTGGTGAACGCCGAGGGCAGCATCGGCGGCGGGAAGCGGCTGGCCTCGCCGGTGGGCATGAACGACACCGACAGCATCCACAGCAGCGGCGCCAGGCTGACCAGCGCCAGCACCAGCAGGCCACCGTTGATCAGCACGGCATTCCAGCGCGATTGGCCGACATCACGACTCATATCAAATCCCTCTTGCGGCCAAAGCGCAGCATCACGGTGGTCACCGCCAGAATGATCAGGAACAGCAGGAACGCCACCGCCGACGCGCGGCCGAGGTTCCACCACTTGAAGCCTTCCTCGAACATGAAGTACAGCACGCTCACGGTGCTCTGCAATGGGTCGCCGCGGGTCATCACATAGGGTTCGGCGAACAGCTGGAAATAGCCGGAAATGGTGATCACCCCGACCACCATCAGCACCGGGCCGAGCATCGGCAGGGTGATATGCAGGAACTGCTTCCAGCGCGAGGCGCCATCGATGCGCGCGGCCTCGTACAGGTCCTGCGGGATCGCCTGCAGGCCGGCCAGGAAGATCACCATGTTGTAGCCGAAGTTCTTCCACACCGCGAACAGCATGATGGTCGGCATCGCCCAGCGCGGATCGCCCAGCCAGTCGATCGGGGCGATGCCCAGATGGCTCAGGCCGAAGTTCACCAGGCCGTACTTGATGTGGAACAGATAGCGCCAGATCACCGCCACCGCCACCAGCGTGGTCACCACCGGAGCGAACAAGGCGGTGCGGAACAGGGCCTTGAAGCGCGAGGCCTTGGCGTTGAGCAGCAACGCGGCGCCCAGCGACACGCCGATCGACATCGGCACGCCGAGCAGCACGAAGTACGTGGTGTTCCACAACGACTTCCAGAACAGCGGCGTCTGCAGCAGGTCGATGTAGTTGCCCAGGCCGACGAAGCGCAGGTGGCTGCTGTCGGCCAATGCATACAGGTCGAAGTCGGTGACGCTGAGCACCAGCGCGGCGAACACCGGCACGCCGAAGAACATGCCCAGCACCAGGATCGACGGGGCGGCGAACACCCAGCCGGCAACGGAATTACGCTTCATCATCGTGCCGCTCCCTTGCCTGCTGCCGGCGCTGGCGCTGCGGCGGGTGTCGCCGCAGGCATTGCGGATTCACCGGCCGGACCGACATGCCCGCCCTCCTGTTCGAAAATCCAGCGGCGCTTGGCCAAGATCTCGTCCACGCGTTTATCCAGCTCCTGCACGGCGGCCTCGTGTGACTGACCGCCACGCACCACGCGCTCGGTCACCAGGCGCATTTCCTGCACGATGCGCTCCCACTCCAGCACCTTGGGCGTGGCCTTGACCCGCTCCAGCTGGTCGCCGAAGGCATGCGCCAGTTCGTCGTTGGCCAGCGAGGGCAACTTCCAGGTGCTGCGACGCGGCGGCAGGTCGCCGATGATGGCGTGGAAGCGCGCCTGCACCTGCGGCTGCGACAGGTATTCGATCAGCTTCCAGCTGGCGTCCTTGTGCTGCGACGACTTGAAGATCACCAGGCTGGAACCGCCGGCGATGCCCGCGCCCAGGCCATTGGGCCCCGGCAGCGGCGCAGTGCCCCACTTGCCTTCCATGCCCGGCGGCTGGCGCAGCTTGAACTCGCGCACGTTCCACGGGCCAGACAGGTAGAACGCGTAATAGCCGTTGAAGAACTCGTACCAGACATTGGAGACCTGGGTCTCGGAGACCTTCGGCGCCCAGCCCTTCTGGTACATGGTGTCGTAGAAGCCCAGCGCCTTGCGGAAGCCTTCGCCGCGGAAGTTGCCGTAGTTGTCGTGGTCACGCAGCAGGCGGTCGTCCTGCTGCAGTGCGAACGACAGCTGCTGCTCGAACTCGTTGAGCGGCATCAGGATGGCGTAGCGGTCCGGGCCGACCTTGCGCTTGATCGCCGCCATCACCTGTTCCATCTCGACCCAGGTCTTGGGCATCTGGCTGTAGCCGGCCTCGCGCAGCAGGTCCTTGCGATAGAACAGCAGCCGGGTGTCTACATACCACGGCACGCCATACAAGGTGCCGTCGACCAGGTTGGTGTCCCACACGCCGGGGAAATAATCCTGCGGGTCGACGATCCTGGAACGCGCCACGTACGGCTGCATCGGTTCCAGCGTGTCCAGCAGGGCGAACTCCGGCAGCCAGGTGTTGCCGAGCTGGCACACGTCCGGCAAGCCGTCTGCGGCAAAGGCGGTCAGCAGCTTTTCGTGCGCCGCCGTCATCGGGATGTTCTGCACATCCACGTGGATACCCGGGTTCTGCTTCTCGAAGTCGGTCACCAGCTCGGCGACCACTTCGGCCTCCTTGCCCATGGCCCAGAAGCGCACGGTGGTCTTGCCTGGATCGGAGCGTTCGCATCCGGCCACACCCAGACAGAGTGTGGCGGACAGTATCAACAGTTTCAAAAGGCGCACGGATTACTCGGGTTTGGGGCGTTGCGTGGAGTTTTGGCGTTGCGAGGGGTCTTGCTGGGCCTGGGCAGCGGCGGCACGCGACTCGGCCATGCCCAGCGAACGCGCGGCGGCCTTCTGCTCGTCCTTCTGCGGCGCCGGCTGCGGCTCGCCTTCGGGGGTGAGCCAGCCGCCGGTGAAGCCGGCGCGTTCCAGACCGGCCCGGATGTAGGGGTTCTTCTTCATCACGGTCCAGACGAATTCGTTCTGGTAATTGGCGATCATCGCCAGGATCGGGCCCTGGTCGATGGCGATGTAATCGCTGGCCACCCAGCCGCGGTCCGGCACCATGCGCCCGGTCTTGAGCGGGATGTCGTAGTTGAAGCTGGGATTGAACGAATCCAGAAAGCCGTAGCTCGAGTACAGGAAGTCGCCATAGCGCTTGTGCATCTCCTCGGTGGCCGGGATCACCACTTCCGGGGCGAACACGATCGAGGAAATCGCCGCCGACGGCACGATGGTGCCGTCGTCGAAATTCTCGCGCAGGCCGGCGCCACGCGAGGAGTAATGGCGGAACTGGCGCTGCTCGCCACGGTATTCCTGGCTGGTGTTCTGCGGGCCGTCGCCGGCGGTCAGACCCCAGACGTTCTCGCCGTAGTCCTTCCACTTCATCGGGTTGTCGATGGCGTAGTCGCGCTGGGCCAGGGTGGCGCGGCGGCTGTTGAGGAAATAGTCGATGCCGCGTTCGCGCATGTACTGGTCCTGTATATCGCGGAAATCGATCCAGACATGGCTGTATTGGTGACCGAACAGCGGGCCGAAGGACAGGTATTCCTGGCCCTGGTAGACGCCCCAGTCGTTGTTGTAGGTGCGGGTCCAGCTGGTCCACGCATCCACATCCACGCCGTGGGTCGGCGAGCCGAGCGCGAGGATGTACAGCATCATCGCCTCGTTGTAGCCCATCCAGTCGTGGTCGATGAAGCCGCTCTCGGGGAACCAGCCCATCGAGATCAGCGGTGCGCGTTGCTGCAGCCAGCGCCAGTCCACGCGCTTGTACAGCGTATCGGCGATCTGGCGGATCTCTTTTTCGCGCGGGTCGTCGCCGTCGTAGTACGACTGGGTGAACAGCACGCCCATCATCAGCAGCGCGGTATCCACGCTCGACAGCTCGACCCAGCTGTCGTAGCGGTTGCCCTGCTGCATGTCCAGAAAGTGGTAGTAGAAGCCCTTGTACCCGGCCCTACCGGTCCGCTGCGGCCCCATCGGCGCATCACGGAAGAATTTCAGTGTGGTCAAGGTACGGTCGATCGCCTGATTGCGACTGACCCAGCCATTCTCGATCCCGATCGGATACGCGGTCAGCGCGAACCCCACCGAGGCGATGCTGGCGAACGGGCGCGACGGAAAGCGGTCCGGCGACAACCCATTGAGTTCGTTGGTGGTGTCCCAGAAAAACTGGAAGGTGCGACGCTCGATGTCCGAGAACAGCGGCGGAAGCGCCGGTTTGACCGGCTTGGGTGGCAGCTGTGCTTCCACCAGGATGACTTTCACCGGTGCCTTCTTTTCGGCCACCTTGGGCTCCTCTGCCTGTTTGCAGGACGCCAGCACCAGCGCGCCCAGCAATAGTGGAATCGTCAACCAATACGAAGTCCTGCCCCTGTTCATCCGCCCCCCACTCGTGTAATCGATTACATCTCGCACGCCAACCTACCCTATCCAAGCGCCGAGTTCGACCGCCCCGGCAGCTGCCGGGGCGGTCGGGTACCTCACCAGTTCAGGCCGAAGGCCAGACGGAAGGTACGCATCGGCGACGCCAGCACACCGGTCGGGGTGCCGTAAGCCGTGTTCAAGTCTCCGAGTGTCCCGGTCTCGCCGTTAAAGTTGGCGTAGTTCACCCAATTGAACACGTTGAGGATATCCGCACGCACGTTGAATTTGACACCGCCGCCGGTATCCCATTCTTTATTGGCGGCGATGCTGAACTCCTTGTAGCCCAGCGTGCCGTCCGGCTTGAACTGGACGATGTAGCACTGGTCGTTGCCGGCCAGGCAATTCTGCCCGTAACGCGCGGTCTGGCTGGCCAGCGACAGCTTGCCGGACAGTTTGACCTCGTAGGGCAGCTCGTAGATGCCGGTGACCACCAGGCGGTTCTTCGGAATGCCGCCGGCCTCGCGCCAGCCATAGTCCTCGATGCGTTCGCGATCCAGTGCGTAGTGCTCGCCGAACTGGCGGTTCTCCTTGGCATCGGAATAGGTGTAGGCCACGGTCAGGCCCCAGCCCGATTCCTCGTCGAACGGCTTTTCGACCTGCAGGGCGAGCTGGTTGTTGCGGGTTTCCACGCCGTTGGTCCCGAGCACGATGGCGCTGTAGCCGTCCGGGCCGTCGGTCGGCGAGCCGGAGGTGGTGCCTGGCTGGAAGAAGGAACCGTCCGGCAGGCGGTTGCCGCGCACGAACGCGAAGCCGTCATGGCTTTCGATACGGCTCAGGGTCACGTCGGTGAACCAGTCCTGGCCCCACAGCGGCACCATGTTGCGCATGCCGATGCTGAACTGGTCCGAGTACGGGGTCTTGATGTTGTTGTCGATCAGGTAGACCTCGCGCCCACCGCCGCCGGTGCTGCTGCCGGTCAGGGTGTTCAGCCCTTCCTGCGTGCCGTAGGCCGGATTCCATGCCGTGCATGGGTCGCCCAGGCAGGCCTGGTTGTTGGCGCTGGTGAAGTAGTAGCTGTAGGAATTGAACGAGTTGTTGAGCTGCTCGAGCGCCAGGTAGTCGAAGATGTTGCGGTCGTAGGCGCGGCCGGCACCGCCGTAGATCACGTGGGCCTGATCGCCGAACAGGTCATAGGAGGCACCCAGGCGCGGCTGCCAGGCATTCTTGAACGCCTTGCGGTTGTTGCCGGTGCTGATGAAGTTGTTGATGTCGTAGTTGGCGTTGCGCAGGTTGGTCCAGTTCTGCAAGGCACCGGCGACGTCGGACGGGGTGACGAAGTCCAGGAATGCCGGGGTTTCTTCGTAGTCGTAGCGCACGCCCAGGTTCAGGGTCCAGTGCTCGTTGACCTCCCAGTCGTCCTGCAGATAGATGCCGTACTGCTTGTTCTCGGACACCACCGAGCCGCCACCTTCGACCAGCGGCGCACCGAAGCGCACCCGGTACGGCGTTTCCACATCGCTGAGGATGTTGTAGTAGTACTGCGGGTTGGCCGGGTTGAACTGGGTGGAATCCAGATCGATGCTCTTGAACTTCACGCCCATCTTGACGGTGTGCGCGCCGTGCCATTCCAGGCTGTTCAAGGTCAGGTCGTCCTGGAAGGTCCAGCCCTTCTGCCCCTTGCGCTGGAAGCTGCTGCCGGCGCCTGCGGCAAGCACATCGGTCTCGTTGCCGCGGTTGGGCGTGTAGCTGAGGATGTAGCCGTTGCCGTTGTTGATCGGCGCCTGGTTCCAGAACGCGCTCTCGTAGCTGAGGTTGGCCTCGTTGAGGAAGTTGGCGCCGCTGTACTGCCAACGCAGGTTGGCGCGCTTTTCTTCCTGGCCGTTGATGCTGCCGTGCTCAAGGGTCGAGGTGCCGCCGACGTCGTTGAGCTCGTCTTCCTTGCGGTACTTGCCGCTCAGCTCGAACAGGCTGTTGTCGCCGATGGTCCAGTCGATCTTGGCGAAGTACAGGTCTTCCTTGAACGGCGTGCTGTAGGTGGCGACCAGCGGCTGCAACTGCGCAGGCAGCTGATCGACGCGGTCCGAATAGATCGAGCCGGGGATCACCACGTTCGGGGTGGTGTATTCCTTGGCTTCATAGGCGACGAAGAAATGTGCCTTGTCCTTGAGGATCGGGCCGCTGAAGGTCGCGCCGTACTGGGTCTCCTCGAAGTCGTCACGCACGCCGGCGCGCTTTTCCAGCGGGCTCTCTTCACGCCAGCTGTCGTTGCTGGTGTCCCAGAAGAAGCTGCCGTGGAAATCGTTGGTACCGGACTTGGACGAGGCGACGATGGCCGCGCCGCTGACCTGGTCGAACTCGGCCTTGTAGTTGGAGGTGATGACCTTGTATTCGCCGATCGCCGACTGCGGGAACGGATTGCCGCGGCTGGAGTCCTGGCCGCTGACGCCGCCGGTGAGCACGTAGTTCTTCTGGCTGACGCCGTCGATATAGACGTTGGTGCCTTCGGCCGAGGTGGCGCCCGAACGGACCTTGGTGGTGCCGTTGGCATCGCGGGTGAACTGCACGTTCGGCACGGTGTCGGCCAGTTCCAGGAAGTTGCGCGTGGCACGCGGCAGGTTCTGGATCTGCACGTTGGAGATATAGGTGGCGTTCTCGGAGGTACGGGTTTCCACCAGTACCGGCGGCGCCTTGACCTGCACCGCGTCCAGCGTGGTGGCGTTACCACCTTCGGCCGTGGCCGGTTCGCCGCCGACGCCCAGGTTCAGGGTCGCGGTCTGGCCGACCTGCACGGTGACGTTCTGCGAGGTGGTCTGGCCGTTGGCGGTGACGTCCAGGCGGTATGAACCCGGCGGCAGGCCACCGAGCGAGTAGCCGCCGTTGCTGACCTGTACGGTGCGGGTCAGGCCGGTGGCGAGATTGGTCGCGGTGACCTGGGCCTGGCTGGCAGGTGCCGAGTCGACGGTGACCTGGCCGCGGATCGTCGCGGCAGCACTCTGCGCGAAGGCCGGGGCGGCGCCCAGCAGCAGGCAACTGGCCAGGGCGCAGCTGAGCAGCTTGCGCGCCGGACTGGCGGAATGGGGGTAGTGGTGGCGCATTGGTCCCTCCAGGGATCGGTACAGAATGTTGTTGTGGCGTTGCGGCTTGCAGGAACGACCGCTGCGGGGGGCAGCGGGAGCGGACAGGACGTCCGCGAAAGGGTCAGGGGCTGGAAACGTCAGAGGCCGGGCTCGCCGGCGCCGCAGGAGGCGCGGACCACCAACTCGGGCGTGAGCAGTTGGCGGATGCCGTCATCGTGGCCGGGCTGGTCCACCAGCCGCATCAGCCGGCTCATCGCCTGTTCGCCCAGGCGCGCGATGCTGACCCGCATCGTGGTCAGCGCCGGATGGACGAAACGGGCCAGCGGAATATCGTCGAAGCCGGCCAGTGCCACGTCGCCGGGTACCGAGACATCGGCCTGGGCAAAGGCGTACAGGCAGCCCAGCGCGGTCATGTCGTTGGCGGCGAATACCGCGTCGGGCAGCGCGCCGTCGGCCAGCATCGCCTGCCCGGCACGGTGGCCGGAGGCCTCGTCGAAGTCGCCAGGAAATTCGATGCCTTGCGCGGTGTCGCCGTGTGCGGCAATCGCATCGCGGAAGCCGCGCAGGCGTTCGCGCGCATCGAAGTTGAGCGCCGGCCCGCCGATGAAGGCGATGCGCCGATGTCCGGCCGAGAGCAGGTGTTCGGTCATCGCCATCGCGCCGGCATGGTCGTCGATGCTCAGCACCGGATAGGCGTCGCCCGGGACGTGCGCGTTGATCAGCACCGTGGGCAGCGCCTGCGGCAGGTTGTCGGTGAGGAACCCGGGCTGCTCGGCATACGGCGACAGCACCAGCAGACCATCCACCCGCCCGCGCATGGACTGCAACGCCCTGCCCTGCGCTTCGGGGTCGCCGTGGTAACTGGACACCAGCAGATGCTGGCCGGCAGCACGCGCCGCGCCGTCGATCCCGCGGATCAGCTCGGAAAAGAATTCGCCGTACAGATCGGGCAGTACCACGCCCAGGGTCTGGGTGCGTCGGCTGCTCAGGCTGCGCGCCGCCGCATGCGGGCTGTAGCGCAAGCGTGCGGCCACGTCCTGCACCAGCTGGCGCACCGGCCCGGCGACGTTGTCGTGCCCATTGAGCGCACGCGACACCGTTGCAACGGAGACCTGTGCTTCCCGAGCGACATCTTTGATGGTGACCGCACCCTTGGCCATTCGTGTCGCCCTCCGCGACCGAGTCCCAAAACTGGCGCGGACTGTAAGCGTTTTCATACAAGGGCGTAAACCCCTGTCTTCACGCCCGTGAAAACGCTTACAGATCAAGCATCTGCAAGTGATGAATACGTGAAGCACTGTGTTGCGACGCAACAAATACTGCCCATATGTCCACGGATGAAGACCGACGGCGATCACGGTTGGGGTGGTTCGGCCCGCTGCGCATGGACCCCGTAGGAGCGCACCCGGGCGCGACCGGCCTTACCGGTAACCTCCGTCGCGCCCGGGTGCGCTCCTACTACGCAGTTGGCGGATTCAGTCATCGGCCTCGCCTGGCGTATCGATATTGCGAGTGCGAGCGCCAATCGGATTGCCAGTGACGCGGTTTCGCTCGGGCGCGCCCCTGCAAGAAAGCCAGCCTTCAGCCATTGCGCCCGATTGTCGGATGTCCACCCCGGCAATGCCCGCCCGTAGGAGCGCACCCGGGCGCGACCGTCCTTACCGGTAACCTGCGTCGCGCCCGGGTGCGCTCCTACGGCGGCGGCTTGATCGGCCTGGTTACCTCGCCTCGCCTGGTGCGAAGGCCTCGATCGACAGCGCGTGGATATCGGTCTGCATCATCTCGCCGACCGCGGCATAGACCGCGCGGTGACGTGCCAACGGTGGCTTGCCGGCAAAGGCGGCGCTGACCACGCGCACATTGAAATGCCCCCGCCCGTCGCGCGCACCGGCATGCCCGGCATGGCGATGGCTGTCGTCCACCACCTCCAGCTCGGTCGGCGCCAGGGCCGACTGCAGCGCGGCGCGGATCCGCTCGACCCGGCTCATGGCAGCACCCGGCGGAACGGGCGGACCTCGGTGCGCACATACACGCCCGCCTCCACATACGGATCGGCATCGGCCCAGGCGCGCGCGTCGTCCAGCGTGTCGAATTCGGCGATGACCACGCTGCCGCTGAAACCGGCCGGGCCCGGATCCTCGGCATCGATCGCCGGGCACGGGCCCGCCACCAGCAAGCGACCTGCCGCCGCCAGCGCCTGCAAACGGGCCAGGTGCGCCGGTCGCGCCTGCTGCCGGGCCGCCAGTGCATCGTCCCGGTCATACCCTTCGATTACGTACCACATCGACCACCTCGCCAAGAACCTGAAGATCAGCCGTGGGATTCTAGCCGCCTCGGCGCTGGACACCGGCCCTGCGCACGCATTACCCTTGACACCACTGCACACGCAATCGGACGCAGCGGCCCGTCGGCCCAGGCCCCACGCCTCACTCGACGACCGATTCGCTGCCCACCGCCGACCCGCGTAGACGACCTCCTCGCTGTCCCGTCGCCGCATGCCACGCGGCGCACGTTGTATGTGGATTTGTAGGATCGTGCCGGCACGGGCACGACATTGATTGCAATAACTCAAGGCAAAGCCCTGCAGGCGCGGCCCAGACCGCGGCCGGCGACCGTAAGACCCGATGTCGACCTGATGAATTCCGAACTCGCGCACGACGCGAATCCGCCAGCCACGAGCGCGCCGCCACAGCAGCAGGAAATGCCGCTGGCGGTGGTGCATGGGCAACCGGTGCTGCAGATCCCGCAGGATCTGTATATTCCGCCGGACGCGCTGGAAGTCATCCTGGATGCCTTCGAAGGTCCGCTGGACCTGCTGCTGTATCTGATCCGCCGCCAGAACCTGGACATCCTGGACATCCCCGTCGCCGAGATCACCCGGCAGTACGTGGCCTACATCAACGTGATGCAGGAGCTGCGCTTCGAACTGGCGGCCGAATATCTGGTGATGGCCGCGATCCTGGCCGAGATCAAGTCGCGCATGCTGTTGCCCCGCCCGCCCAGCCAGGAAGGCGAGGAAAACGATCCGCGCGCCGAGCTGGTACGCCGCCTGCAGGAATACGAACGCTTCAAGCAGGCCGCCGAGGATCTGGACACCCTGCCGCGCATGGGCCGCGACAGTGCGCCGGTGCAGGCGCATCTGCCCGAGCGCGCCGCGGTCAAGCTGCCGCCGCCGGTGGAACTGAAAGAAATGCTGATGGCGCTGTACGACGTGCTCAAGCGCGCCGAACTGTTCACCGGCCATGCGATCAAGCGGGAGGCGCTGAGTGTGCGCCAGCGCATGGGCGATGTGCTGAGCCGTCTGGACGATGGCAGGTTCTACCGCTTCGAATCGCTGTTCACGGCCGAGGAAGGCAAGCTCGGCGTGCTGGTCACCTTCCTGGCGCTGCTCGAACTGGCCAAGGAGCAATTGCTGGACATCGTGCAGGAAGCGCCGCTGGCGCCGATCTACGTGAAGTCGCTGGCCTTGGGCAACACCAATGCGCCGTTGCAATTCTCCAGCGAATTCGATGACAGCGATGCCGCCAACGAACCTATCTGAAGCCGATCATCGAATGGATCAAGCGTTGATCACCCGCATTATCGAAGCCGCCCTGCTGGCGAGCAGCCAGCCGCTGACGCTGGCGCAGCTGCAGGGACTGTTTCCCGAAGAAGAGCCGGCGCCGCCCGGCAGCGTCGAGCGCGCGCTGGAACTGCTGCGCGAGGGCTGCGCCGAGCGCGGCGTGGAACTGGTCGAGGTGGCCTCGGGCTTCCGCTTCCAGGTCAAGGCCGAGGTGCATGGCTGGGTTGCCCGGCTGTGGACCGAGCGCCGCACCAAGTACACCCGCGCCACGCTGGAAACCCTGGCACTGATCGCCTACCGCCAGCCGATCACCCGCGGCGAGATCGAACAGGTGCGCGGCGTGGCGGTCAGCAGCAACATCATCCAGGCGCTGGAAGAACGCGAGTGGATCCGCGTGGTGGGCCACCGCGACGTGCCCGGCAAGCCGGCCCTGTTCGGTACCACCAAGGGCTTCCTGGATTACTTCGGGCTCAAGCGATTGGACGAGCTGCCGCCATTGTCTGAGTTGAAGGACATCGCCGAGCTGGAACCGCAGCTGCCGCTGGACCGCGACGGGCAACTGGATGGCGCGGTCCCGGCGTCGGCAGCAATGGATGCCGAGCTTGCCGAAGCAGGTCCGGCTGCGGACGCCGATGCGCAGATGGCAGGTGCTGACGGCGCTGGTGCGGCGACCACCGCTGCGGCTGGCGTGGAGTCGGAGGGTGGCGCTGACGCCGATGCCGGTCCGAGCGACGCTGCGCCGGAATACCGCGATGCAGATGGTCTGCCGGCAGCGGACAGCACGGCCGACGCAACCGGCGACACCGATGATGCAATGCACGTCGATGGCGATGTCGAGGATCAGACGGCCGGCACCGCAACTGCCGTCGACGAAGAAAACGAATACCACGCCGACGCGGTCGATGACCGCGCCAGCGCCGATGAGGCGAGTGACCAGACAGCGCAACACGCCGGGCATGCCTCGGCGCAGGACACGAACCCGTTGGACCCAGATGACGCCCGTGAGGGCGACCCCGACACCGCGCCGGGAACGCGCGCGGAAGCAGTGAACGAAGACGAAGACAACGCCGTCGCGACGACGACCGTGGCTGTTGACGAAGCCGATTCCGACCCAGAGGCCGACCCGCAACGCGTCGGCCGGAGCCAGACACATGAGTGACACCCCCCGCAAGCTGTCGTTGAACAAGCTTTCCCTCAAGCGCGACAGCGCGCCCGAAGCGCCCAAGCTGGAAGAGCGCCTGCACAAGGTGCTGGCCCAGGCCGGCCTGGGGTCGCGCCGCGCACTGGAACAGCGCATTGCCGATGGCCTGATCAAGGTCAATGGCGCCGTCGCGCAGACCGGCATGTCGGTGCGCAGCGGCGACAAGATCGAGCTCGATGGCCGCAGTTTCGTGGCCAGCGCGCTGACCGAACCGGCCCGCGTGCTGATCTACAACAAGCCCGAAGGCGAAGTGACCACGCGCGAAGATCCCGAAGGCCGGCCGACCGTGTTCGAGTCGCTGCCGGTATTGAAGGGTTCGCGCTGGATCGCGATCGGCCGCCTGGACATCAACACCACCGGCCTGCTGCTGCTGACCACCGACGGTGAGCTGGCCAACGCGATGATGCATCCCTCCTACGAGGTCGAGCGCGAATACGTAGTGCGCGTGCGTGCGCCGGAAGGCGAGGACAAGGTCTCCGACGCGATCATCGAGCGCCTATCGCGCGGCGTGCTGCTGGAAGACGGCGGCGCCAAGTTCGACGAGATCGAACGCATCGGCGGCACCGACTCGCACGACTGGTTCCGCGTGGTGGTCAAGGAAGGCCGCAACCGCGAAGTGCGCCGGCTGTGGGAGTCGCAGGGCTGCCAGGTCAGTCGCCTCAAGCGCAGCCGCTACGGCAAGATCTCGCTG
The DNA here is from genome assembly GCF_003993515.1 of Xanthomonas sp. BRIP62415. NCBI lineage: Bacteria > Pseudomonadati > Pseudomonadota > Gammaproteobacteria > Lysobacterales > Lysobacteraceae > Xanthomonas > Xanthomonas sp. BRIP62415. The sequence goes on along the minus strand of NZ_QEZH01000030.1, from coordinate 39,975 downwards.
CCGCGCGAGCTGCTGCGTGGGCAGTCGATCGAAGTGGCGCAGGACAAGGTCGATGCCCTGCGCGCCGAACTCAAGCTGGAAGACGGCGCGCCGTCGGCATTGACGCTGCAGCCGGTGATCGGCCAGCGCCGCGCCGCCAAGTCCACCGTGCACGTCTCGCGCGATGGCCGCAGCAATGCCTATGTCAACGGCCAGACCTCCGGCGCCGACGAAGGCCGCGAGCTGCGTCGCTTCGACAATCTGCGCGAGGATCGTGGCGGCCGTGGCCGCGGCAAGCCGGGCGGTTTCCGCGGCGGCCTCACCGTCAGCGGCGAAGCGGCGGCCAAGCAGTCGCAGCAGCGCCCGTTCAAGCAGCGCGCTCCCGGCAAGGGCGACCGTGCCCTGCCGGACGGCAACCCGGCCGCGTTCCGCAGCTGGTACGTGCCCGATGGCGTGAGTACCGGCCCCAGCGGTCACCGCAATGCCGGCCCCAGTGGCCCCGGCACCGGCCAGGCGCGCCCGTATGCGAAGAAGGGTCCGGGTGGTGCGCGTCCAGGCGGCGGCCCGGGCAATGCACGTCCCGGCGCAGCTGGCCAGGGGCGTGGCGGCGCCGGTGGCGGACAGGGCCAGTCGCAGGGCCAGGGTCAGCGCAAGCATCCCTATGGTCATCCGGGCAATGCGCCGAGCTTTCCGTCCGACCACGCCAACCCGGGCTTCAGCCCGTATGGCGCGGCACGTCCGGCAGCCGGCCGCCCGAGCGGCGCACGTGCAGGCGGCCCCGGTGGCAACCGTGGTCCGGGCGGCAATCGCGGTCCCGGTGGTCCCGGCGGCGCGTCGCGTGGCCCCGGCGGCCCGGGTGGTCGTCCGCCGGGTGGTGGCAATCGTCGCCCGCCAGGCGGCGGTAATCGCGGACGCTAAGCTGGCAAGACGCACATGAAAAACGGCCCTGCGAAGGGCCGTTTTTCGTTGCTGCTCAGGGCACGCCTGACGTCCAGGTCAAAGCGCGGATGGGTCGGTGTGATCTGCCCCGCTCGATGAAGTCACCGCGGGCCGCGCGAGCGGCGGGGCACCGCGCGCTCGACCGGCGAATTACTTGCGGCGCTCGATCACGAAGTTGCCGACATTGACACCCAGATCCACGCCCTCGCCGGTTCCGGCCAGTGCCAGCGAAATGTCGCCCTTGGTGACCACCTGTGCGGTGCTGGACTTGACGATGCCGGCATGCGCTTCGGCCGCTGCATAGGTGCCGAACAGATCATTGAGGCTGTAGGCGCCGGAGAAGCTGCCGCGGCCACCGACGATCTTAGACTTGCCGACGGTCAGGCCACCGCCCTTGCTGGAGATCTTGACCGGGATCACCGCGCCGTTGTCGCAGGTGATGGTGCCGGTGCCGCTGGCGGTCTTGTAGAACACCGACCAGCCCGACAGGTTGAACGACAGCTGGCAGTCGATGTTGCCGGCGGCCTGCGCCTGCGGTGCCAGCGTGGCGGCGCCCAGCAGCGCGAAAAGGGAAAGTGACTTGATCATGCGGGCATTCCGGTTGGTGAACGTGGCGCCGAGCCTAGCAGTGCCGATGTGGCAGCCGCGACAACATGCCGGCACCGCGCAGGCGACCGTTCAGCGAATGATTATTCGCCGCTTGCTGCCTGCGCCATGACGGTCTGCAACCGCGGCGTGGGATGATCGCCACATGCCACGAACTGCCTACAGCCTGCTCCTCGCCGCCCTGCTGCTGCCTCCGCTCGCCCATTGCAGCGACGCCGTCCCGACCCAGGGCTATACCGTCGTGCGCACTTATCCGCACGACACCGCCGCCTTTACCGAAGGCCTGTTCTATCTCGACGGGTTCCTGTACGAGAGCACCGGTGAGTTGGGCCGGTCCAGCGTGCGCAAGGTTGAACTGGAGACCGGCCGCGTCCTGCAGCAGGTCACGACACCGTTGCCTTTTTTTGGCGAAGGCATCGTGGCCTGGCACGACCGCCTGATCCAGCTGACCTGGCGCAACCAGCGCGGGTTTGTTTACGACCTGGCCACGCTGACGCCGCGCACGCAGTTCAGCTATTCCGGCGAGGGGTGGGCGCTGACCCGCGACGACAGCGGCCTGTACATGAGCGATGGCACTGCCCGCATTCGGCGGCTGGATCCGCAGACGCTGCAGCAGGTCGGCAGCATCAAGGTCACTGCCGGCGGCAAGGCGCTGGACAATCTCAACGAGCTGGAATGGGTGAAAGGCGAGCTGTTGGCGAACGTCTGGTTGACCACCCGCATCGCGCGCATCGACCCGGCCAGCGGCAAGGTGATCGCCTGGATCGACTTGCAGGCGCTGGTACCGGACGCCGACACCCTGACCGACCCCGGCAACGATGTGCTCAACGGCATCGCCTACGATGCCGAGCACGATCGCCTGTTCGTCACCGGCAAGCGGTGGCCGAAGATCTACGAGATCAAGCTGGGTGAGTAGACGGGATTGGGGATTTGGGATTGGGGATTCGCAACAGCGGGCAAACGGATAGCTGTGCCTTGCCTGCTTGCACCAATCCCCAATCCCTAATCCCTAATCACAAATTCATCGGCATCCAGCATCGCCGGGAAGCGTGCGCGATGTTCGGCCAGGGCGGCAGCGCTGAGGGTGGTGGTGACCACTTGCGGCTGCTCGCGGATTTCCACCTGCGGCTGGCCGAGGAAATCGATCACCGCGCTGTCGCCGGCGTAGTGCAGCTGATTGCCATCGACGCCGACGCGGTTGACCGCCGCCACGAAACACAGGTTCTCGATCGCACGTGCGCGCAGCAGCGTCTTCCAGGCATACGCACGTGCGGACGGCCAGTTGGCAACGAACAGCTGCAGATCGAAATCCAGCTGGCCCGGGCGCTCGACATCGAAGCGATTGCGGCAGAACACCGGAAAGCGCAGGTCGTAGCAGACCTGCGGATTGATCCGCCAGCCCTTCCACTCCACCGTCAGGCGATCGCGCCCGGCCGCGTAGCGCAGGTGCTCGTTGCCGAAGCGGAACAGATGGCGCTTGTCGTAGGACTGCAGCGCCCCGTCCGGCGCGGCCCACAGCAGCCGGTTGAACACGCCCTGCCCGGTGTGCAGCTGCACGCTGCCGGTGACCGCCGCCCCCAGCCGCGCAGCCTGCGCACGCAGCCAGGCAACAGTCGGCCCGTCCATGTCCTCGGCCTTGTCGATGGCATCGTTGGAGAACCCGCTGGTGAAGGTCTCCGGCAGGATCACCAGATCGGTCTGCCCGGCCAAGGGCTCCAGCAACGCACCGTAATAGTCGCGATTGCCGGCCGGGTCATGCCAGCGGGTGTCGCCTTGGACAAGCGAGATGCGGAGGTCGTGCATGCTGATGCTCGGGATTCGGGATTCGGGAGTGGGGATTGGGGATTCGAACGGCGGGTCTCGGGTGGCTTCCTGTCATCGGCAGTCTGCGAACTCGTCAACAAACGACCAACCGCCGTTACGAATCCCCACTCCCGATTCCCGAATCCCAGCTCGTCAGAGCTGCTGCAACCGCGCGATCGCCGCATCCAGCGTTGCATCGTTCTTGGCAAAGCATAGCCGGGCCAGCCGTTGTCCTTGCGGCGCCGTCTGGTAGAACGGCGACAGCGGAATGGCGGCCACGCCCTTCTCCACCGTCAGCCACTTCACGAACTCGGTGTCAGGCAGGTCGCTGACCGCCGAATAGTCCACCAGCTGGAAATAGCCGCCGGGCACCGGCAACGGCTGCAGGCGCGTGGTCAGCAACTGCTCGCGGAAACGGTCGCGCTTGGCCTGGTAGAACGCGCCGAGTTGCTCGTCGTGTTCGGGTTCGTCGCGGATCATCGCGGCAAATGCATGCTGGGCCGGCCCGAAGCTGGTGAAGGTGTTGTACTGGTGCACCTTGCGGAACTCGGCGCTCAGTGCCGGCGGCGCGATGGCGTAGCCGATCTTCCAGCCGGTGCAGTGATAGGTCTTGCCGAAGCTGGAAATCACGAACGCACGCTCGCGCAATTCCGGCCAGCGCAGCACCGATTCGTGGCGGCGGCCATCGAACACGATGTGTTCGTACACCTCGTCCGAGAGCAGGAAGATGTCGCTGCCGCGCAGCAGCTCGGTCAGGATCTGCATGTCGTCGGCAGACAGCATCGCGCCGGAGGGATTGTGCGGCGAGTTGATCATCAGCAGGCGCGTCTTCGGCGTGATCGCCGCGCGTAGCGCCGGCCAGTCGACGGCGAAGGTCTGCGGGTCCAGCGCCACGTGCACCGCGCGCGCGCCGGCCAGGTCGATCGCCGGCTCGTAGCAGTCGTAGGCCGGGTCCAGCACGATGACCTCCTCGCCGGCACGCACCACCGCGTGGATGGCGTTGAAGATCGCCTCGGTGGCACCGCTGGTGACGGTGATCTCGCTGTCGGCATCGACCTGCGCGCCATAGCAGCGCTGCGCCTTGCCGGCAATGGCCTGGCGCAGGACCGCCACGCCGGTCATCGGCGGGTACTGGTTGTGGCCGGCCGCCATGGCCCTGGTCAGTTCTTCGACCAGCCGCGACGGCACCGCGAAATCGGGAAAACCCTGGCCCAGATTCACCGCGCCGTGTTCGGCCGCCAGCTGCGACATGACGGTGAAGATGGTGGTGCCCACCTTGGGCAGCTTGGTCGTGAGGGGCATCGGGCCTGTCCAGGCAGCAAACGGGGGACCGCGAGTGTACGCAAAGCCGCCAGGCGGGTGCGCCCGGGCGGTGCAAAACAGCGTTCCCGGACACATCACGCCGCCCGATGCGCCCCCGGCAGCGGGCCATCGTCGCTACAATGCGCGCCCTGCCTCACAGCGTGTCGTGCCAGCTGCTTCCCCGCGATGGCAAGACACCCGCTCGCCCACCCCATGCCGTCCTGCGACGGGAGCCCGCTGCGCCGATGATCGAACCGCTGCACACTGCGCCACCGCTGCTGGCGGCGCGCGCGCTGGCTTTCAGCCGCAACGAGGAGCCGGTGTTCGGCCCGCTGGATTTCCATGTCGATGCCGGCGAAGCGCTGCTGGTGCAGGGCGACAACGGCGCCGGCAAGACCACGCTGCTGCGGGTGCTGGCCGGGCTGCTGCATGTGGAGCGGGGGCAGATCCAGATCGACGGCAAGACTGCGCGGCGCGGCGATCGCAGCCGCTTCATGGCCTATCTGGGCCATTTGCCGGGCCTGAAGGCCGATCTCAGCACGCTGGAGAACCTGCACTTCCTGTGCGGCCTGCATGGCCGACGCGCCAAGCAGATGCCTGGCAGCGCGCTGGCCATCGTCGGCCTGGCCGGCTACGAAGACGCATTGGTGCGGCAGCTGTCGGCCGGCCAGCGCAAACGCCTGGCGCTGGCGCGGCTGTGGTTGTCGCCGGCCCCGCTGTGGCTGCTGGACGAGCCCTATGCCAACCTGGACCTGGACGGCATCACCCTGGTCAACCGGATGATCTCCGCGCACCTGCGCGGTGGCGGCGCGGCGCTGGTCACCACCCACGGTGCCTACGCGGCGCCGCCGGTGCGCACGCGCATGCTCAAGCTGGAGACGGCGGCATGAGCCTGCATTCGCCACAACCGTCGCTGTGGCAGGCCGCGCGTGCATTGCTCAGCCGCGACCTGCAGCTGCTGTGGCGCCGTCGCAGCGATGCCTTGCAGCCGGCGTTGTTCGCCCTGCTGATCGTGGTGTTGTTCGCGCTGGGCCTGGGCGGGCGCCCCGACCTGCTGGCGCAGGCCGCGCCGGCGGTGCTGTGGCTGTCGGTGCTGCTGGCCGGCCTGCTGTCGCTGGATGCGCTGTTCCGCAGCGATGTGGAAGACGGCTCGATGGAGCAATGGCTGCTGGCACCGGTGCCATTGGCGTGGCTGATCGCGGTGCGCGTGCTGCTGCACTGGGCCACCAGCGCGCTGCCGTTGATCGCGGTGACCCCGCTGCTGGGCGAATTGCTGCACCTGCCACATGACCAACTACCGGTGCTGCTGGCATCGTTGGCGCTGGGTACACCGCTTCTGAGTCTGCTCGGCGCCGTGGTCGCGGCGCTGACGGTGACGATGAAACGCTCTGGTATTCTCGTGGCGTTGCTGGCGTTGCCGTTGTACGTACCGGTGCTGGTGTTCGGTGCCGGCAGCGTGGCGGCCAGCGGCCAGGGCCAGGATGCGGTGGGTGCGTTGTTGTTGCTGGGCGCCGGGCTGGTGATCGGCGTGGTGCTGGCACCGCTGGCTGCGGCTGCCGCGATCCGGATTTCGTTGAGTTGAGCCGTGCGGTCGATGCGCTGTCGATAAGACGCTCCACTCACTGCGTTGTTGCTGTTTCGAGAGCCAATGCCATTCCAAAGGCCGTTGCCATCGCATGAACGTCGTCGTCCGCTGGTTCCATCAACTCGCCTCGCCCCCGACCTTCGACCGTTTCACTGCGCGCTGGGCGCCGTGGTGCCACGCGCTGGCCGCGGTGTTGCTGGGCGCGGGCATCTGGCAGGCCTTGTTTGCGGTGCCGGCCGACTACCAGCAGGGCGACAGCTTTCGCATTCTGTATATCCATGTGCCAAGCGCGTGGATGAGCCTGTTCGTGTTCGGGCTGATGGCGGTGTACGCGGCGATCGCGCTGATCTGGCGCATCAAGATCTGCGAAATCCTTGCCATGGCCTGCGCGCCGATCGGCGCGGCGTTCACCGTGATCACCCTGCTGACCGGCAGCATCTGGGGCAAGCCGATGTGGGGCGCCTGGTGGGATTGGGACCCGCGCCTGACCACCGAGCTGATCCTGCTGTTCCTGTATCTGGGCGTGATCGGTCTGTACCAGGCCATCGACGATCGCCGTCAGGCCGCGCGCGCGGCCGCCTTGCTGGCGATCGTCGGCGTGGCGCTGCTGCCGGTGATCCGCTATTCGGTGGTGTGGTGGAACTCGCTGCATCAGGGCCAGAGCATCCGCCTGCTCGGCCCCTCCAGCATCGATGCCAGCATGCTGCTGCCGCTGTGGCTGATGGTGATCGGCACCAAGTTCTGGTTCGCCGGTTCGCTGCTGACGCGTGCGCGCGCCGACAACCTGCGCCGCGAGGCTGGCAAGGCCTGGATCGTGCACGATGCGCCGGAGGGCGCGGCATGAGCTACCTGCCCTACGTCATCGCCGCCTACGCGGTATTCGTGCTGGTGCTGCTGTGGGACCTGATTGCCGGCCGCTGGCAGCTGCGCCGCGCGTTGAAGATCGCGCAGGCGCGGCGTTTGCGCGAGCGCAAGCGCGCGGTGCCCAGCGATGCGGAGCTGATCCGGTGAACCTGCAACGGCGCCGCCGGATCTGGCTGGTGATCGCGCTGGTGCTGGCCGGTGGCCTGGCGACCGCGCTGGTGGCGATGGCACTGCAGCGCAACGTGGCCTACCTGTACACACCGTCGGAAGTGCTGCGCGGCGACGCCGGCGAGCATGCGCGCTTCCGGCTCGGCGGCATGGTGGAGAAAGGCTCGTTTCAACGTGCGTCCGGTTCGCTGGAAGCGCAGTTCCGCGTCACCGATGGCGATGCACAGTTGCCGGTGCGCTACGACCGTATCCTGCCGGACCTGTTTCGCGAGGGACAGGCGGTGGTGGCGACCGGGCGCATGCAGAACGGCGTCTTCGTTGCCGAAGATGTGCTGGCCAAGCACGACGAGACCTACATGCCGAAGGAAGTCGCCGACAAGATGGGCAGCGCGCACCGCAAGCACGATGTGCCGGCGGCCGCGGACCAGGCCGGAGCGCTGCGGTGACGTCAGGCATCACGACGTTCGCGTTGCTGCACGGTGTTGGCGTGCAAGGTGCTTGCGCGGCCGACGCCGCCGCTGTGCGCGGGCAGGCGCGTGCAGATGCTGCATGGATGCCGCCTCTGCCTTGCGCCCGCACTCGTTGCCCCACTGCATGCTCACCAATGCGCCGACCCGATGCTGCCTGAGCTCGGCACCTTCCTGCTGATTCTGGCGTTGCTGGTGGCCCTGCTGCAGGCCGCGTTGCCGCTGGCCGGTGCGCAGCGCGGACGCAGCAGCTGGATGGCCGTGGCGCGGCCAGCCGCGTTGGTGCAGCTGGGCCTGATCGCGGCGGCCTTCGCGCTGTTGACGCATGCATTCCTGGTGCAGGATTTTTCGGTGCGCTACGTCGCCGAGAATTCCAACAGCCTGCTGCCGGTGATGTATCGCTATTCGGCGGTGTGGGGCGCGCACGAAGGTTCATTGCTGCTGTGGACGCTGGTGCTGGCGCTGTGGACTGGTGCGGTGGCGTTGTGGTCGCGGCAGCTGCCCGCACACGTCATCGCGCGCGTGCTCGGGGTGATGGCCCTGGTCAGCATCGGCTTCCTGGCCTTTTTGCTGTTCACCTCCAATCCGTTCGCGCGCTTGTTGCCGGTGCCGCTGGAAGGCGCCGACCTCAATCCGCTGTTGCAGGACCCGGGGCTGATCATCCATCCGCCGATGTTGTACTGCGGCTATGTCGGCTTTGCGGTGCCATTCGCCTTCGCCATCGCCGCGCTGCTGGAAGGCCGCATGGATGCGCGCTGGCTGCGCTGGACCCGGCCATGGACCAATGTGGCCTGGGCGATGCTCACCGTCGGCATCGCGCTCGGCAGCTGGTGGGCGTATTACGAGCTGGGCTGGGGTGGCTGGTGGTTCTGGGACCCGGTCGAAAACGCCAGTTTCATGCCGTGGCTGGTGGGCACCGCGTTGCTGCATTCGCAGGCGGTCACCGAAAAGCGCGGCAGCTTCGCCAGCTGGACCTTGCTGCTGGCGATCGCCGCGTTTTCGCTATCGCTGCTGGGCACCTTCCTGGTGCGCTCGGGCGTGCTGACCAGCGTGCATGCGTTTGCGGCCGATCCCTCGCGCGGCCTGTTCATTCTGGTGTTCCTGCTGGCGGTGGTCGGTGGCTCGCTGGTGCTGTACGCGATCCGCGCGCCCCGCCTGTCGCTGGTCGATGATCCGCGCCGCGCCTTTGCCGGCAGCTCGCGCGAGACTCTGTTGCTGTTGAACAACCTGCTGCTCACCTGCGCCTGCGCGATGGTGCTACTGGGCACGCTGTATCCGCTGCTCGCCGACGCCTTGGGCCTGGGCAAGCTGTCGGTCGGCCCGCCCTACTTCGGCACCTTGTTCGTGGTGCTGATGGCGCCGTTGGTGGCGCTGCTGCCGTTCGGTCCGCTGACCCGCTGGCAGCGCGAGCAGGCCTCGCGCCCGGTGGCGATGCTCGGGCCCTGGGCCGGACTGGCGGTTGCCGCAGGCGTACTGGCCTGGTTCGCCGCGCCGCAGGGGCAGTGGAAGGCGGCGATCGGCGTGGCCGGCGCGGCCTGGGTGCTGTTGGGCACGCTGCGCTTTTTGTGGACACGGCGCGCCGCCAAGGGCCGTCAATTCACCGCCGAAATGCTAGGCATGGTGCTGGCCCACCTGGGCGTGGCGGTCTTCCTGGCCGGTGCGTTGCTGGTGGAATCGCTGAGCCTGCAGCGCGAGGTCGCGCTGGCGCCCGGGCAGCAGATGCAGATCGGCCGCTATGCGCTGCACTTCGATGACGTCGAAGAACTGCGCGGGCCCAATTACGTCTCCGACCGTGCCAACCTGCAGGTGTTCGAGGATGATGTGCCGGTCGGCCTGCTGCATGCGGAAAAACGCCGCTACGCCAGCGGCGGGCAGACCCTGACCGAGGCGGCGATCCGCCCCGGCCCGTTCGGCGACCTGTATGTCGCCCTTGGCGAACCGCTGGGCAATCAGGCCTGGGCGGTCCGCGTCCACCTCAAACCGTTCGTCCGCTGGATCTGGCTGGGAGCGCTGCTGATGGCGCTCGGCGGCCTGGTCACCGCGGCCGACCGGCGTTTTCGTCGTTCTCCGGAGATCCAAGATGGTTGAGTCACGTTCACCCCGCCTGCCCACTGCGGTTCTGGTGGGTGCCATCGTGCTGCTGCTCGCACTGGCAGCGCTGCTGGTCTATGCGGTGGTGCGCTCCGGTCAGGACGATCGCGATGCCCTGCCCTCTGCGCTGATCGGCAAGCCTGCGCCGGAGTTCGCGCTGCCGCTGCTGCACGACCCCAGCATCGTGGTGCACGAGCGCGAACTACGCGGCGCACCGTACATCATCAATGTGTGGGGCAGCTGGTGCCCGGCCTGCCGCGAGGAGCATCCGGTATTGAGCCGCTTTGCGCTGACCAAGCGCGTGCGCGTGATCGGCTACAACTGGAAGGACGAGCGCACCGATGCACTGCGCTGGCTCGAACAACTGGGCAACCCGTACCTGCTGGTGGTGGCCGACAAGGATGGCCGCACCGCGATCGACTTCGGCATCGCCGCGGCGCCGGAGACCTTTCTGGTCGACGGGCGCGGCGTGGTGCGCTGGAAGTACAGCGGCATGCTCACCCAGTCCGTCATCGACACCCAGCTGATTCCGGTGCTGCGCAAGATCGAGCGCTCGCCCAGTGCCGCACCGGACCTGCACGCCAAGCAATGATGCGCGCCTGGCTGCTGACGCTGCTGCTGTTGCCCTGGCTGGCCCTGGCCCAGCCGGCCGGCGACCCGGCGCCGCTGCGCTATGCCTCGGCCGACGAAGAGGCGCGCTTCCATGCGCTCACCGCCGAGCTGCGCTGCGTGCAGTGCCAGAACCAGTCACTGGCCGATTCCAATGCGCAGATCGCCCAGGACCTGCGCCGCGAAGTGCTGGCATTGATGCACGAAGGGCGCAGCGATGCGCAGATCCGCCAGTTCCTGGTGGCGCGCTATGGCGAGTTCGTGCTGTACCGCCCGCGTGTGGAATCGCGGACCTGGCTGTTGTGGTTCGGTCCGCTGCTGGCGCTGTTGATCGGCGGTGGCGCCGTCGCGTTGGTGGTGCGCCGACGCAGCGTGGCTGCGCCCGCCTTGCCCGCAGATGAGCAGGAGTGGTGATGGTCGGCTTCGTCATTGCGGCGGTGGTGCTGGCCCTGATCGTCTTCGGCGTGGCGCTGCGGCCGCTGTGGCGCGATGCGCGCGGGCTGACTGCCGGCATCGCGGTGTTGCTGCTGGCGGCGAGCGCGGCGCTGTATTGGCAGGTCGGCACGCCTGGCGCGATCCAGGCGCCCGCCGAGCGACCGGCCACGCCACGCTCGCTGGATGAAGCGATCGTGCAGCTGCGCGCGGCACTGGCGCGCGATCCCGACCAGGCCGAAGGCTGGGTGTTGCTGGGGCGCTCGCTGTCCAGCCAACAGAAATTTGCCGAAGCGCGCGATGCGTTTGCGCGCGCGGTCGCACTGCGTCCGGACGAGCCGGACGTACTGGTGGCTGCCGCGCAGTCGCGCATGCTCGCCGACGACAGCGGGCACCCGGATCCGCAGGCCATGCGTCTGCTGGAACATGCGCTCAGCGTGCAACCGGACCATCAACGTGCACGCTGGTTCCTGGGTGTGGTGCAACGACAGGCCGGTCAGCCGGCCAGGGCCAGCGAGACCTGGGAGCCGTTGCTGCGTGTGGTCGATGCCGCGACCCGCCCCGGCCTGCTCGAACAGATCAATGCCGCGCGACAGGAAGCCAGGCTGGCGCCGATCCAGGCACCGGCTGCGCCCGCCATCGATGCAGCCAGCGGCAAACGCATCCAGGTGCGGGTTACGCTGGATGCCGAGTTCGCCAAACGCGCCGGAATGCCCGGCGATACCAGCGTCTTCGTCATCGCACGCGCTGCAGACACCCCGATGCCGGTAGCAGTGGAAAGACACACGCTGAGCGAGCTGCCGTTGACCATCACCCTGGACGATGGCGACAGCCCGATGCCGACACGTGCGCTATCGTCGCTGGACACCGTGCAGGTGTTGGCGCGACTTTCGCGCAGCGGCAACGCGATACGCCAGGCCGATGATGTCGAGAGCGCGCCGGTGATGGTGGAACTGCCCGCCGCCGCGCCAGTGGAGTTGATGATCGGCCGCTGATTGCTCGCCATATGTCGTTGCGACGCAATCGACGATGACACTGCACCGGAGTGCGTCGGTTGCACTGTTGAAACCCACGCACACCGACCATCTCGACTGGTCCTTGCGCGCTCACCGTCGCGGGACCTTGAGCGGCATGGATGCCGCGCCGGAGCCTACATGGACGTACTTGCGGCGTGTCCGGCGATGGTGGGTGGGCAAGGGCCCTGCAGCCAACTCGCAGCGTCGTGTGCGCGGTGCCCTCACCGCTTGCGGGACACGCCGTGAGCCCGTCCCTGGGGGCTCGGTGGCGGCATCCATGCCGCCACACGGTCCCGCAACCGGTGAGGACACCGCACCAGACAGTTGGTCGGCACTCATCGGAAAGCCGTCTGTCGTGCGATGTGCATCAGACGTGGAACCGCTGCTTCGTGATTCAACGAGGCGCATCCAGCACTGCTCTTCCCATGCACACCGACCGTCTCAACTGGTCCTTGCCCGCTCACCGTCGCGGGACCCTGAGCGGCATGGATGCCGCGCCGGAGCCTACATGGACGTACTTGCGGCGTGTCCCGCGATGGTGGGCGGGCAAGGGCCTTGCAGCAAACCCGCAGCGTCGAGGGCGCGGTGCCCTCACCGCTTGCGGGACACGCCGTGAACCCGTCCCTGGGGGCTCGGTGGCGGCATCCATGCCGCCACACGGTCCCGCAACCGGCAAGGACACCGCACCAGACAATTGGTCGGCTCTTTGTTTGAAGAGCTGTTTGTCGCGCGGTGCGCATCAGACGTGAACACGATGCTTCACGATCGAACAAAGCGCATCAGGCGCTGCTCTTAACTATGCGTACCGACCATCTCGACTGGTCCTTGCCCGCTCACCGTCGCGGGACCTTGAGCGGCATGGATGCCGCGCCAGAGCCTACACGGACGTACTTGCGGCGTGTCCTGCGATGGTGGGCGGGCAAGGGCCCTGCAGCACACTCGCAGTGTCGAGGGCGCGGCGCCCTCACCGCACCAGACAGTTGGTCGGCTGCTTTATTGAAAACCATGCACACCGACCGTCTTGACTGGCTCTTGCCCGCTCACCGTCGCGGGACCCTGAGCGGCATGGATGCCGCGCCGGAGCCTACATGGACGTACTTGCGGCGTGTCCCGCGATGGTGGGCGGGCAAGGGCCTTGCAGCCAGGCCGCAGGTCCGCCGCTCTGCAGAGTGGCATCGCACAGCGGAAGGCCTCAAACCGATTCCCCATTCCCCATTCCCCATTCCCCATTTCCATCCTGCACCCCGGCGCATGCCATGGCAGATAGAATTGCCGCATGACCGAATTCATTCCCCCCGGCACGCTGTTCCACGCGCTGCCCTCGCCGTTTCCGATGAAGCGCGGCGGCGTGTTGCACCAGGCGCACGTGGCCTACGAAACCTGGGGCACGCTGGCCGCCGATCGCAGCAACGCGGTGTTGATCGTCACCGGCCTGTCGCCGAACGCCCATGCTGCGGCAAATCAGGCCAATGCCGAGCCGGGCTGGTGGGAGGCGATGCTGGGGCCAGGCAAGCCGATCGATACCGGGCGCTGGTTCGTGGTCTGCGTCAATTCCCTGGGCAGCTGCAAGGGCTCGACCGGTCCGGCATCGATCGACCCTGCCACCGGCGCGCCGTATCGCCTGAGCTTCCCGGAATTGTCGATCGAAGATGTGGCCGATGCCGCCGCCGACGTGGTGCGCGCATTGGGCATCTCACAACTCGCCTGCCTGATCGGTAATTCGATGGGCGGCATGACCGCGTTGGCGTTGCTGCTGCGGCACCCGGGTATCGCGCGCAGCCATATCAATATCTCCGGCAGTGCGCAGGCATTGCCGTTCTCGATCGCGATCCGCTCGCTGCAGCGCGAAGCCATCCGCCTGGATCCGCACTGGAACGGCGGCCATTACGACGACACCCGTTACCCGGAATCGGGCATGCGCATGGCGCGCAAGCTTGGCGTGATCACCTATCGCTCGGCGCTGGAATGGGACGGCCGTTTTGGCCGGGTGCGGCTGGATTCCGAGCAGGCTGCCGATGATCCGTTCGGGCTGGAATTCCAGGTCGAAAGTTATCTGGAAGGCCATGCGCGCCGCTTCGTGCGCTTCTTCGATCCCAACTGCTATCTGTATCTGAGCCGCTCGATGGACTGGTTCGACCTGGCCGAGTATGTCGACGATACGCCGACCGTCGACGCGCGTGTCGATGGCACGCAGATCGACAGCGCACACCTCGCCGCCAAGCCGGACATGGGCGCCTCGACCGACGCCACGGTACTGGCCGGCCTGGCGCAGATCCGCATCGCGCGTGCGCTGGCGATCGGTGCCAATACCGACATCCTGTTCCCGGTGCAGCAACAGGAACAGATCGCCGAAGGCCTGCGTGCCGGCGGTGCCGATGCACGCTTCATCGGGCTGGATTCGCCACAAGGCCACGATGCCTTCCTGGTCGACTTCGCGCGCTTCGGGCCGGCGGTACGCAACTTCCTGGACGCTTGCTGATTTCCAGACCTGCGCAACGGCGGCGTGGCTCGTCGCACCCGCGTGGCTCGTCGCACCCGCGTGGCCCGTCGCACCCGCATGGCCTGCCGCGCAAGACGCTGGCCCTGCTGTTTCTGGTCGGCATGGCCGCGATGGCGGTTGCAGGTCGCCTGCCAACGCTGCTGGCGCTGTGGTACGCGGCCACCAGCATCGTGGCGATGCTCGCCTACTGGCGCGACAAGCGCGCGGCCCAACGCGGCGGGCAACGCACACCGGAAGCGACCCTGCACCTCATCGCGCTGCTCGGCGGCTGGCCGGGCGCGTTGCTGGCGCAGCAACTGTTCCGGCACAAATCCAGCAAGGCGACCTTCCAGCTACGGTTCTGGGTCACCGTCGTGGTGAACGTCGCTGCCTTGTGTTGGGCATGGCAACACCCCGCGTTGATGGTTGCGTTGGACACATTGCCTGGTTGAGGCAACTCACGCGTTCACTGCGACCGAGCATTGCCCGCATGCATGCGCGGTGCCTTGGTCGGCCGGCTACGACTCGCCCCTGGACAGCAGCTTTACCGGCGAGTCCACCACCACGGTCTGGTCTACGGTGTCTCCAAGCGCCTGGAGGCATTCCCGCGACAACGCCTGCCGCGGCAACTCCAACGAGCGCTGGTTATCGAGATCGCGCTTAGTGGTCGGGCCGCCCGACAACGTGATATTCGTCTGCATGCGGGTGGACACCGGCACATTGTTCAACTGCTCGGGTTTGAAACGCTGCGCCTTGACCCATTGCGCAGCCATTCCCTCCAACCAGCGCGCTCCGCGTACGTCGGTCGGGCTGTTGATGTGCACCTGCTCGAACGTTGCGCGCCCGTTCGCCAGCACGTTGTAGTCAATTGTCAGCTGCAACGCCGTGGCGGACAGCAGGCCCGGGGGTGGCGCCGATCTGGGCTGGAACTCAACACGCGGCGGCCGGTAAGGACCATTGCCCGCATTGGCGATCGCCAGACTGACTGCATCCTGTTTCGACACCAAACATGCTGCGACCTGCACATAAGTGACCGCCGAGACCGGCCTGCCTTGCTCGGTTGGCGGTGCGAACGTCCAGGCGCTTACGCGACGCTCGATGGATTCCCGCACTTTCTCGTGCAGGCCTTGATCGGCCTGCGCCGAAACGATGGAACCATCGGGACCGACCTCGACCCTGACCTGTGTCATGAACGCCGAAGGCCTGGAGACCTCGGCCACTGCGGCCTGCGTCATGCACGCAGCCGCACAGAGCACTGCCTTCATCCATCCTTGCATGTGCTGCATCATCGATTCCTGTCGAAGTGGTTACCCGATCCTCGCTGATGGCAGCCGCCTGCGCAAGGACCCCTAGGCCAACGGCTCCAGTGCACCGGCGCGCATGCGATAGCGCCGCTGCACCACGCCCTCGGGCACGCTGTCGTGGGTGATCATCACCAGGCTGCGTTCGCCCAGTGCCGCCGACAGATCCAGCAGCAAGGCGTGCGCGGTATCCACGTCCAGGCCGTCGGTGGGTTCGTCCAGCAACAGGATCGCTGCATCGCGCAGCAAGGCTCGCGCCAGCGCCAGCCGGCGCGCCTGGCCGGCCGAGAGCGTGGCGCCGTTTTCGCCCACCCAGGTGTCCAGGCCGTTCTGCGCGGTGGCCCACGCACGCAGACGCACCTGGTCCAGCACGCTCCACATCGCCGCATCGCTTGCGTCCGCATCGCCGATGATCAGGTTGTCGCGCACCGTGCCGGCAAACACCGGGGCATTCTGCGGCAGCCAGGCGATGCGGCGATGCCAGTGCGTCTGCGCCACGTCGCGCAGGTCGATACCGGCGTAGCGCACCTGCCCGTCCTGCGGGTCCCACAGCCGCAGCAGCACTGCGGACAAGGTGCTCTTGCCGCTGCCGCTGTCGCCGCTGATGGCGATGCGTTCGCCGGGCGCCAGCGTCAGATCGAGCGCCTGCAGCACCGGACGTGCGCTGCCCGGCCATGCAAAGCCGACCTGATCCAGCTGCAGCGTGCCGCTGCGTGGCACCTCCACTGGCTGCAGGGGATCGAGCACGGACGGCGCCTGGTCGACGATGGACTGCAGGCGCCTGGCTGCAACGCGTGCGCTCTGCAGCGCCTGCAAGGCGAGCCCGGCGCCGGCCCAGACTTCCAGCAGCGCCATGGTCAGGAACACCAGCCCGGCCGCCATGCCCGCCGCAATCGATCCGCGTTCGGCCGCGCCCAGTGCCAGCCACAGCATGCCGGCCAGGCCGAGACCGCCGCAGATTGCATGCAGCAGATTGCCGCCGATCAGCCGGCGGCGCTGCAGGCGATCGCCATCGACCACTGCCGCCGCCGCCGCATCGACCTGATGCAGCCAGGCACCTTGCGCATCCACCGCGGCGAGATCGGCCGCACCTTCCAGGCCCTCGAATGCCTGCGTTCGCAATGCCGTGCGTTGCCGGGCGCGCAGCTGTTCGCGCTGCGCCCCGCCGCGCGCCACCTGCCACGGCACCACACCACCGATGACCACGCCAAGCACCACCAGCAACAGGCCAGCTGGCGGATGGATCAGCGCCGCGGCAACCACACCGGCAAGCCAGATGCCGAGCAATGCACTCAACGGTGCCAGCGCGCGCACGCTCACGCCATCGACCTCGCCGATGTCGGACATCAGCCGCGCCAGCAGATCGCCGGTGCGCGTGGCCGACAAGCGGCCCGGCGCGAGCGGCAACGCGCGGCGGAAGAACCATACGCGCAGATCGCGGGCGATGCGCAGCGTGGCGTCGTGGCCGATCAATTTTTCGCCATAGCGCGAAAAGATGCGCGCGAAGGTCAGCGCACGGATGCCGGCCGAAGGCGAGAAGAAATTGAAACCGGTGCCCATGCCCGCGACACCGGCCAGGGCAGCGGCGGTCAGAAAGCTGCCGGACAGGCCGAGCAGGCCCACGCCGGCCAGCATGGTGACCAATACCAGCAGGGCCGACAGCAGCAGGCGCCAGGCATGCCGGCGGAACACGGTGCGCAGACGATCGGGCTGTGCGGGGTTCATGGCTGCTCCGATACCACGGTGGCGCCGCGCAGGTCGATCACCGTATCGGCCCATTGCATCACCGCCGCACTGTGCGTGGCCACCACCACCGCGCGGCCGCGTGCGAATACACCCAGCGTGCGCAGCAACTCCGCTTCGGTGTCCGGGTCGAGAAAGGCGGTGGGTTCGTCCAGCAGCAACAGGTCCGGCTCACGCAGCAACAGCCGTGCCAGGGCCACGCGCCGTGCCTCGCCGCCGGAAAGCCCGAAACCGCGTTCGCCGATCACCGTGTCCAGGCCCGCAGGCAACTGCGCAGCGAAGCGCAGCACCTGCGCGGCATCGGCCACCGCGTGCAGGCGCGCCGCGCCGGCCTGTGGATCGGCCAGGCGCAGGTTGTCGGCGATGCTGCCGTGAAACAGGTACGGCCGCTGCGTGGCATAGCCGATGCGGGCATCCGGACGCAGCACCACGCTGCCTGCCTCCGGCGCAAGCCAGCCGGCCAGCCCCTCGAGCAAGGTGCTCTTGCCGCTACCGCTGGCACCGATCACCGCCACGCGCTGGCCGGGCTGCAAGGTCAGCGAAAAATGCGCGACCACGCTGTGTGGCGCGCCCGGCGGCCGCAGCGCAAGATCATGCGCCTGCAGCAATGGGGCCTGCGTCTGGGCAGGTTCCATCACACGCAACGGAGGCACCGGCACCCGCACCGTTGCCGACGGTGGCTCGAATCCTTCCAGCAGACGCTCGGCTTCGGCCACCGCCGCCAGGGCATTGGCGCGGTCGTGGTAATGCGCGGCCAGCCGCCGCAATGGCGCAAAGAATTCCGGCGCCAGCAGCAGGCAGAACATGCCCTCGCCCAGCGTCGGCAAGCCATGCAGATTCAACATGCCCAGATAGGTCAGGCCGAAGTACAGCGCCACGATCGCCACGCTCACCGAGGCGAAGAACTCCAGCACCGTGGACGACAGGAAGGCGATGCGCAGCACCTTGAGCGAGCGCTCGCGCACGCCTTCTGCCGCGGCGGCAATGCCGCTCAACTCGGCGTCGCCGCGGCCATACACGCGCAGCAAGCCCAAGCCTTTGAGGCGATCGGCGAAGTGCCCGCCCATGCGTGCCAGTTCGCCCAACTGCTCGCGCCCGGCGGCTTCGGCGCCCCAGCCCACCAGCATCATGAAAAACGGAATCAGCGGCGCGGTCAGCAGCAACACCAGGCCCACCACCCAATCGACCGAGAACACCGCGAGCAGGATCAGCGGCGGCACCAGCGTCATTTCGGTGCGCGCGAGCTGGTAGCCGACGAAGTAGCCCTCCAACGCATCGGTGTGCGCCAGGCTCAGCTCGCCCAGTTCGCCGCTGCGTTGCCGGCGCAACCATACCGGCCCGTGCTGCACCAGGCGCCGCGCGATGCGGGCGCGCAGCTCGCGCTTGGCCACATCGGCCACCTCGCCGGTCAGCGACTGCGCCCAGGCATTGAGCATCGCCCGCCCCACCAGCGCACAGACCAGCCCCGCGCCCACGTCGCGCAGCTGCGTCAGCGCCAGATGCTGCACCAGCACGGCCTGCAGCAACCAGGCGATCGCCGCCGCCTGCGCCAGCAGCAGCACGCCGGACACCGCCACCGCCACGCCGGCCAGGCGCCGCGCACGCGTGGCCGGGGCTGCCAGTGCATCCAGCCACCGGCCGCGTTGGCGGCGCTGGGCTGGCGTTTCGCTGGCTCGCACGCTGGGCTGGCTCACATCGCTCTCTGGGAAGACATCGTGTTGCAGGCGATTGTAAGGCGCCACCTCCCGCTCCGGGCTGCGCATTGTGCCGCACCCGTCCGCCGCGGCATTGATCTGGATCAACGCGCATGTCGCGGCAAGCGCAGATGATCGGCTGCATTCCTTCATCGACACCCAACCAGGCCCACCCGCCATGATCGACTCGACAGTTGTTGAACTGTCGCGGCTGCAGTTCGCAGTCACCGCGATGTACCACTTCATCTTTCCGCCGCTGACCATGGGCCTGTCGTTCCTGCTCGGCATCATGGAGAGCGTCTATGTGATGACCGGCAAGGAGATCTGGCGGCGCATGACCATGTTCTGGGGCGTGCTGTTCGGCATCAACTTCGCCATGGGCGTGGGTACCGGCATCGTGATGGAGTTCGAGTTCGGCATGAACTGGTCGTACTACAGCCATTACGTCGGCGACATCTTCGGCGCACCGCTGGCGATCGAGGGCCTCATGGCGTTCTTCCTGGAAGCGACCTTCCTGGGCCTGTTCTTTCTCGGCTGGAACCGGCTGAGCAAGGTGCAGCATCTGGCCACCACCTGGCTGGTGGCACTCGGCAGCAACTTCTCCGCGTTGTGGATCCTGATCGCCAACGGCTGGATGCAGAACCCGACCGGCGCAGTGTTCAACCCGGACACCATGCGCATGGAAGTGGTCGATTTCATGGCGGTGCTGTTCAACCCGGTGGCGCAGGCCAAGTTCGTGCACACCGTCAGCGCCGGCTACGTGCTAGGTGCGGTGTTCGTGATGTCCATCAGCGCGTTCTACCTGCTGCGCGGCAAGCATGTGGAGATGGCACGACGTTCGTTCGCGGTGGCTGCCGCGTTCGGCCTGTTGTCGTCGCTGTCGGTGGTGGTGCTCGGCGATGAGAGCGGCTATGCCGCCAACGAACATCAGAAGATGAAGCTGGCCGCGATCGAGGCCATGTGGGAGACCGAAGCCGCGCCGGCCGACTTCACCGCGTTCGGCATTCCCAACCAGCAGACCCATCGCAACGACTACGCGATCAAGATTCCGTATCTGATGGGGTTGATCGCCACACGTTCGCTGGACCAGCCGATCCCCGGCATCCTGGAACTGGTCGGCCGTGCCGAACACCGTATCCGCGGGGGCCAGATCGCCTACGGCGCACTGGAGCGCATCCGTGCCAACAAGGACGATGCCCAGGCACGCCAGGTCTTCAATGCGCATTGGCAGGATCTGGGCCACGGCCTGCTGCTCAAGCGCTATCGCGACGACATCGGCAATGCCACGCCGCAGCAGATCGCCCAGGCCGCCATGGACACGGTGCCGCGGGTACTGCCGTTGTTCTGGACCTTCCGCATCATGGCCGCCATCGGCATCTACCTGATTGCGTTCTTCGCCATCGCGTTCTGGTTCGCCTGCAAGCACAACTTCCAGGACAAACGCTGGTTCCTGACGGTGGCGCTGTGGACTTTGCCGCTGCCGTGGATCGCGATCGAGTGCGGCTGGTTCGTGGCCGAATACGGCCGCCAGCCGTGGGCGGTGGAAGGCGTATTGCCGACCTTCTATGCCGCCTCGGGACTGGACCTGTACGAAATCGTGTTGACCCTGGTCGGCTTCACCGCGCTGTACACCACGCTGCTGGTGATCGCGATCAAGCTGTCGCTGAAGACGATCCGCAAGGGCCCGGATGCGCTGTTCCCGCCGACGCACCGCACCCCGGCACCGCACAACGACTCGCCCCACGCGTCCTCACCCAACGCCCCACTGAGCACCGGCGCGCTGGCCGGCGGCGCACCGTAAGCCAGGAGAGACACCATGGATTTCATCTTGCTCGACTACACCACACTGCGCGTGATCTGGTGGCTGTTGCTTGGCGTATTGCTGTCCGGTTACGCGGTGATGGGCGGCTTCGACCTGGGCGTCAGCACCTTGCTGCCGCTGGTTGCCCGCAACGATGCCGAACGGCGGCTGGTGATCAACACCATCGGCCCGGTCTGGGAAGGCAACCAGGTGTGGCTGATCCTGGGCGGCGGCGCGATCTTCGCCGCATTCCCGCCGCTGTATGCGGTGAGTTTTTCCGGCTTCTACCTGGCGATGTTCCTGATCCTGTTCGCACTGATCCTGCGCCCGGTCGGCTTCAAGTTCCGCGGCAAGCTGGTCGATCAGCGCTGGCGCAATAACTGGGACTGGGCGTTGTTCGTCGGCGGCTGCATTCCGGCGCTGATCATGGGCGTGGCGGTCGGCAACGTGCTGCTCGGTGTGCCGTTCCACTTCGACGACAGCATGCGCATCTTCTACACCGGCAACCTGTTCGGACTGCTGACACCGTTCGCGCTGCTCGCCGGCCTGCTCAGCGTGGCCATGCTGATGGCGCACGGCGCAGCGATGCTGGTGCTCAAGACCGACGGACCGGTGGCCGCGCGCGCCGCGCGTTTCGGCAGCATCGCCGCGCTCGGCGCGGTGGCGTTGTTTGCGGCCGCCGGTGCGTGGGTGGCGCTGGGTCTGCCGGGGTATGCAGTGACCTCGGTGCTGGCCACCGATGCGCCGACCAATCCACTGGCCAAGACCGCCGCACTCACCGCGGCCGGCGGCTGGCTGCACAACTACAGCAGCATGCCGGCCACCTTGATCGCACCGCTGGTCGGCCTGATCGGGCTTGCGATGAATGCGCTGCTGTTGCGCGTACGTCGCGGCGGCCTGGCGTTCCTCGCGTCGGGTTGCGCCATCGTCGGCATCGTCTTCACCGTCGGCTTTGCGTTGTTCCCGTTCCTGCTGCCCTCGTCCACCGCACCGAGCGCAAGCCTGACGCTGTGGGATGCCTCCAGCAGCCGCCTGACGCTGTGGATCATGCTGCTGGCGACCACGCTGTTCATGCCGATCGTGCTGGCCTATACGAGCTGGGTCTATCGCGTGCTCAAGGGCAAGGTCACCGCCGACGAACTGTCGGCCAATCCAAACGCCTACTGAGCAAGCCCCGCTGCGCTGCTGCGCGCATGGCGCCCGCGGCGGGCCTTCAACGTCTCACGTATTTCAACGACTCAAGGAGAATGACAATGTGGTATTTCGCCTGGATCCTCGGCACCGGTCTGGCCGCACTGGCTGCGGTGCTCAACGGCATGTGGTTCGAAGCACGCGAGCCCGAGCGTGGCCAGCCGCATCGGTAAAAAATATTTTCGATAGATGCTTGCCGATCTGGCATTCCCTATGTAACATACGCGGCTCCTTCGGGGTGTAGCTCAGTCTGGTAGAGCGCTACGTTCGGGACGTAGAGGTCGCAGGTTCGAATCCTGTCTCCCCGACCAGTTTCAAAACACAAAACCGGCCTCGTGCCGGTTTTGTGTTTTCAGGCGCTGGCGCATGCAGGTGCGCAGTGCGGATGGTCTGTCATGTCTGTTGTCATTGCCGCTGCCTCCCCGTCCGCCCGGTTGCGTGGTCGCGGCCTGGTGCTGGCTGCCATTTTGTTGTCTGCGTTCAATCTGCGCACCGCGGTGACCTCGTTGACGCCGCTGCTGGAGCGCATTGCCGACGAGTACGCATTCGGCGCGCCCACCATGGGCGCGCTCGGCATGTTGCCGACGGCGGCATTCGCATTGACCGGGGTCGCCACGCCGGCGTTGCTGCGCCGCTTCGGCCTGCTGCGCACGGCGCTGCTGTCGATGGCATTGGCCACCCTCGGCCTGGTGTTGCGCCCGCTGTTGCCGCAGACCACCGGACTGTTCATCGGATCGCTGGTGGCGCTGGCCGGCATGGGCATGGGCAATGTGGTGCTGCCGCCGCTGGTGAAGCGCTATTTCGGCGATCGCGTCGGCGGCGTCAGCACGCTCTACATCACCGTGCTGCAGGTCGGCACCCTGCTGCCGGCACTGCTGGCGGTACCGGTGGCCGATGCGCTGGGCTGGCGCAGCTCGATGGTGGTGTGGGTGTTGCCGGCGCTGTTGGCACTGGTGGCCTGGGCCATGGTGCACACCAACCACCGCCGTCTCCGCGCGACCGGACCGGCACCGGTCACGCCCACACCAGAAGCCGAGGGCCGCGTGGCACGCACCGCCCTGGGCTGGAGCATGGCGGTGACCTTCGGCATGACCTCGCTGGTCACCTATTCGATGTTCACCTGGTTGCCGACCCTGCTGCGCGAAGCCGGCGCCTCGCCCGCGTTCGGCGGCACCATGGTGGCGTTGTTCGCCGCACTGGGCATGGTCGGTGCCTTGACCATGCCGGCGCTGGCAGTGCGCATGCCCAACCCGTTTCCGATCGTGCTGCTGTGCGCGGCCTGCCATCTGGTCGCGTTCGCCGGGCTGTGGTGGGCGCCATTGGCCGCGCCGATCCTGTGGGTGACCCTGCTCGGCCTGGGGCCGAGCACGTTTCCGCTGGCACTGGTGCTGGTCAACCAGCGCAGCCGCACCGCGGCCGGCTCGGCCGCCCTGTCCGGGTTTTCGCAGGGCATGGGCTATGCGATGAGTTGCCTGGGGCCGTTCCTGTTCGGCTGGCTGCACGCCCACCACGGCGGCTGGAGCTCGCCATTCGTCTTCCTGGTGATCTGCATCCTGCTGCAACTGGCGGCAGCCTGGGTGGCCTGCCGCCCGCAGCTGCTGGAAGACGTCTGGGCACCGGCGCCGCGCGGCGCCGGCGTGGTCAACGTACCGGCAGACTGATGTAGCTGGGCTGCTCCGGGGTCACGTAGACGCGCTGGGTGGCCTTTTGATAATCGCCGGGCCTGGCGAAGAAGATGTTGTCCACGTAGGTCTGCGGGTTGCGGTCGTACAGCGGAAACAGGCTGGACTGCACCTGCACCATCACCCGGTGGCCCGGCTGGAAGGTGTGGTTGGCAGTCGGCAGGCCGAACTGGAACGCCAGCGGCTGATTGGACGCCAGCGGCTTGGGCGTGCTGAAACTCTCGCGATAGCGGCCGCGGAAGATCGCCAACGACACCGGCAATTCGTAACCGCCCATTTTCGGACTGGACGCCATCTCGTCCGGATAGACATCGATCAGTTTCACCACCCAGTCGCTGTCGCTGCCACTGGTGGAGGCCTGCAGATGCACTTCCGGTGCGCCGGCGATCTGCAGGGGTTCGGTCAGCGGCTCGGTGACGAAGGTCAGCACATCCGGGCGGCCGTCGACGAAGCGCTGGTCCTGCACCAGCCAGGTGGTCCACATGCTGCGATCGCCGAAGTCCACCGGGCGCGGCACGAACGGCACCGGCTTGGCCGGGTCGGCCACGTACTCCTCGAAGCCCGGCTGCCCCGCCGCCGGCCGCTGGAACGACAGCTTGCCGCCGGCCTGCAGGTACAGCGGCTTGCTGGTCGCGGCACAGCCCTTGGCGCAGCTGCGCGGCCAGGCCTGCAGACGGTCCCAGTGATTCTCTCCGGTGTTGTAGATGAACACCGGCGGCGTGTTCGCCTTGGGTGCGCCATCGACCAGGTATTGATCGAAGAACGGGCGCAGCACGTCGTGACGGAACTGGCGCGCGGTATCGCCGTCGAAATTCAATGCGCCCAGCGCGCTGCCGTCGTAGTTGACCTGGCTGTGCCGCCACGGGCCCATCACCAGGTAGTTGAGCGTATTGCCCTTGTCGCGCGGCTCCATCGCCGCGTAGCTATGGATCGCGCCCCACATGTCCTCCTGGTCCCACAGCCCCTGCAGCCACATGGTCGGCACCTTGAGCGGCGTGCGCGCCATCACCTTGTCCAGCGCCTGCTCCTGCCAGAACGTGTCGTAGGCCGCGTGTTCGGTGAGCTTGTGCCACCACGGCAGCTGCTCCAGGCCGGCGGCCTTGGCGAAATCCCCCGCCGAGCCGGCACGCAGCAGGTTGCTGTAGTCGTCATGGCCCTGGCGCGCGATGCCGATGCCCTTGCCGCGCTGGGTGAGCTGGCCGGTGAAATAGTCGAAGTTGACCTGGCGGAACGCACCATAGTTGAACCAGTCGTCGCCCATCCAGCCGTCGATCATCGGGCTTTCCGGCACTGCGACCTTGAGCGCCGGATGCGGGTTGGTCAACGCCATCACCACGGTGAAACCTTCGTAGGACGAGCCGATCATGCCGACCTTGCCGTTGGACTCCTTCACGTTCTTCACCAGCCAGTCGATGGTGTCCCAGGCATCGGTGGCATGGTCCACCTCGCTGGGATTGAGCGCACCGCGCAGCGGCCGGGTCATCACGTAATCGCCTTCCGAGCCGTACTTGCCGCGCACGTCCTGGATCACGCGGATGTAGCCGCCTTCCACGAACACGTCATCACCCTGTGCGAGCAGGTCCTTCATATGCGGCGAGGCCATGCGCTCGGTGCGCCCGCTGGCGTTGTACGGGGTGCGCGTCAGCACCATCGGTGCGTTGCGTGCGCCCTTGGGCAGCACGATCACCGTATGCAGCTTGACCCCGTCGCGCATCGGGATCATCACCTCGCGCTTGATGTAGTCGTTGGCGGCATCGCTGGCCACGAACGGCTTGCCGGTGATGTCCGGCGTCATCGGCGAGGTTTGCGCCAGCGCGCCGCCGGTGGCGGCGGCAATGGCGGTGGCGAGCAGGCAGGCGGCAAAACGGCGCATCGACGACTCCGGAACGTGCGGGGGCAGTCCTCGACTGTAGGCAGGACGCGGCCTGCCGGGGGAGTGTCAAAGGTCGTGGTTGCCGGGTAGGTCGTGGTAGCCGGGTGGCTGGCCTGCGTATCGCCGATCAGTGCCGTACCTGGCCCTCGCCACGCACCACGAAGCGCTCCACGGTGAGCGCTTCCAGGCCCATCGGGCCGTAGGAATGCAGGCGCGTGGTGGAGATGCCGATCTCCGCACCCAGGCCGAGCTCGCCGCCGTCGGAGAAGCGCGAGGACGCGTTGACCATCACCACGGCAGAGCGCAGCGACTGCACGAACTGCTCGGCATTGGCGGCGTCCCGCGTGGCGATCACCTCGGTGTGGTCCGAGCCGTACTGGCGGATATGCGCCAGCGCGGTGTCCAGATCCGGCACCACGCGGATGGCAAGGATCAGGTCGAGAAATTCGGCGGCGTAATCCTCGTCGCTGGCGGCGCCAATATCCGGCAACAGTGCGCGCGTTGCCGCATCGCCACGCAGCTCCACGTTACGGCCGCGCAGGGCCTGCGCGGCCGCCGGCAGGAAACGCGCGGCGATGTCGGCATGCACCAGCAAGGTCTCCAGCGCATTGCAGGCCGATGGCCGGCTGGCCTTGCCATCGACCAACAGACGCACGGCCAGATCCACGTCCGCCGACGCATCCACGAACAGATGGCACACGCCCTTGTAATGCTTGATCACCGGCACGCGCGCATGCTCGGCGACGAAGCGGATCAGTCCTTCGCCACCACGCGGAATCGCCAGATCGACGATATCGCTGAGTTGCAGCAGCTCCAGCATGGTCTCGCGGCGTAGATCCTCGACCAGCGTCAGCGCCGCTTCCGGCACGCCGGCCTCGCGCAAGGCGCGCTGCAGGGCGCGCGCAATCGCGGTATTGGAGTGGATCGCTTCCGAGCCGCCCCGCAGGATCACGCCGTTGCCGGCCTTGATGCACAGCGCTGCCGCATCGGCAGTCACATTCGGGCGTGCTTCGTAGATCATCGCGATCACCCCCAGCGGCACGCGCACCTTCTGCACGACGATGCCATTGGGGCGAACATCCTCGCGCGTGACCTGCCCGACCGGATCGGGCAATTGCGCGACCTCGCGCAAGGCTACGGCGATGCCGGCCAGGCGCCTGTCGTCCAGTGCCAGCCGGTCGAGCATGGCCGTGCCGGTGCCCTTGGCGCGGGCGGCTTCAAGATCGCGCGCGTTGGCGGCAAGGATCGATGCGGCATCGGCTTCCAGCGCGGCAGCCATCGCCTCCAACAAGGCCTGCTTGGCCTGCGCGGACAGTTGCGACAGTACTTGCGCCGCATCACGGCATTGCAGGGCGAGGGATTTGATGGTCATTGGAGGGCCGGGATCGGGGAGTCGGGATTGGGGATTGGCAAAAGCGGACGACACCGTTTTATCACCACAAGGGAATCAGTCGTAGGGACACGGAGGCGGGGTTTGAGAAACGCGGCGCACATGCGTTTGCCAATCCCCAATCCCGATTCCCCAATCCCCGCTACAAAAGCACCAGATCATCGCGATGCACCACGTTCTCGCCGTAGCTGTAGCCGAGCACGGGCTCGATCTCGCGCGAGTGGCGGCGCGCGATGCGGCGGATATCCACGGCCGAATACTGGCTGACGCCGCGTGCCAGGCAGCGCTCGCCGGCGTCATCGCGCAGGCGGATCTCCACCATGTCGCCACGCCGGAAGTCGCCGTGCGCACTGGCCACCCCGCCCGGCAGCAGCGAGGCGCCCTTGTCGGTCAGCGCGGCGGCGGCACCGGCATCGATCAGGATCGCGCCAGCCTCCACCGGTGCGTGGCGCAGCCAGTACTTGCGGGCGGCAATGCGCGTGCGCGCGGCATGGATCCGCGTGCCATGCAGGCGATCCTGCGCCAGGGCGCGCACCACATCGCCATTGCGGCCGTTGAACAGATAGGTTTCGATGCCGGCCGCACCGGCCTTGGCAGCGGCCTCCAGCTTGGTGCGCATGCCGCCGGTGCCCACGCTGCTGCCGCTGCCGCCGGCCATCGCCAGCACCTCGGCAGTGAGCTCGGGCACCTCGTCGAGCGGCCGCGCCAGCGGATTGCTGCGCGGGTCGGCGCTGTACAGCCCGTCGATATCGGTGGCGATGAACAAGGCATCGGCATCGACCAGGGCGGCGACGATCGCGGCCAGGTTGTCGTTGTCGCCCAGCTTGAGCTCATCCACCGACACGGTGTCGTTTTCGTTGATCACCGGCAACGCGCCCAGCCGCAACAACTCGCCCAGGGTGGCGCGTGCGTTGAGATAGCGGCGGCGGTTACGCAGGTCGTCGTGGGTGAGCAACACCTGCGCCACCGGGCGCTCGAAAAAACGCTGCCAGAGCGCGATCAACTGCGCCTGCCCCAGCGCAGCCAGCGCCTGGCGCGCGGCGATCGGCGCACCGGCCTCGGCCGCCCTGGGCAGGATCGCCCGGCCGGCCGCCACCGCGCCCGACGACACGATCACCAGCTCGCGCCCGGCGGCCAGATTGGCCGAGACGAATTGCGCCAGGCCCAATGCGAACCGTGGCGACAAGCCACCGCCATCGGCGGCCAGCAGGCTGCTGCCGACCTTGAGCACTGCGCGTCGCCACGGCGGCAGCGCCTGCTCGGTAAACGACGCAGCAGTGGCGATGGGCGTGCTCATGGCGACGATCTGCTCAGTGCGTGTTCCACTCATGGACGGTCAGCGTGGAGGCATCGCGCAGTACCAGCGGATCACGTGCCACGATCTGCTGCGCCTGCTGCAGGCTGTCCACGTTGACCAGCACGTAGGCGCCACCACTGCCATCGCTGAAGCCGCCGGTCAGCTCCAGCTGCCCGGCCGCACGAAGCGTGTCGAGAAATGCACGATGCGGCTGCACCACATCGGCCGGGAAATCCGGCTTGCGTATCGCCAATACCAGATAGCGCGTCGCCATCAGCCGGCCTCCTTGTCGGGTGTTGCTTCGCTACGGCCAAACGGCGTGGAAATCACCAGAAAGCGCGCTTCCCTCTCGGACAGGTTGTGCATCTGGTGGGTGGAACCGGGCGGCACATGCAGGCCCTGCCCCGCGCGCAGCACATGCTGCTCGCCGTCCAGCTGCAGCATTACCTCGCCGGCCAGCACATAGAAGAAATGCCGTGCGCGGCTGTGCCGATGGCGCAGTTCGGCAGCGCCCGGCGGCATGCGTTCTTCCAGCACGCTCAGGTTGGGGTCGCGCAGCAGGTGCCAGCCATCGCTGGCCTCGCCCCAGGGATAATGTTCTGCGCTGTCGGTACTGATCACGGCCATCAGACCAGCGCCTCCCAGCGGGCACGCAGCACGTCCAGCTGCAGGTCCGCGGCGGCGCCTGGCGAGACGCGCGCGGCCAGGCTGCCTTCCGGCGTGCGGCCCTGCCCGGCGGTGTCGGCCGATTCCGCCGCGGCCTTGTAGGCCTCGCGGAACGGCACACCGGCAACGGCCGCTTCCACCGCCACGTCGGTGGCGTACATGCCCGAATCGATCGCCGCACGCAGCTTGTCCGGGCGCCATTCCAGGTTGGCCAGCAGGGCCGGCAGCAGTTCCAGCGCCGCCATGCCGCGCCCGAAGCCGTGCACGATCGCGCCCTTGCTGCTCTGCAGGTCCCGGTGATAGCCCGACGGCAGCGACAGCAGCTGTTCGATCTCGGTACGCGCGGCGGCCACGCTGGCGTGGGTGGCGCGCATCAGCTCGATCACGTCGGGGTTGCGCTTGTTCGGCATGATCGAGCTGCCGGTGGTGTACTGCGCCGGCAGCGCGACGAAGGCGAACTCGCCGCTGGTGAACAACGACAGGTCCCAGGCAATCCGGCGCAGGTCCAGCGTTGCGCTGCCAAGCGCCTCGAGCGCGGCCAGTTCGTACTTGCCACGCGAGAGCTGCGCATAGATCGGCGAGACCTGCAGCCGAGCAAAGCCCAGCTCGGCGGTGGTATGCGCACGGTCCAGCGGCAGGTTGACGCCGTAACCGGCCGCGGTACCGAGCGGATTGCTGTCCACCAGACGCAGGGTGTCGGCCGCACGCACCGCATTGTCGATAAAGGCCTCGGCCCAGCCCGCCCACCACATGCCGGCCGAGGACACCACCGCGCGCTGGATATGCGTATAGCCCGGCACCGGCAACGCGGCTTCTGCCTGCGCGCGATCCAGCGCCACCTTGGCGATCTCCGCGCCAAGCTCGGCCACGCGCTGCAGCTTGTCCTTCAACCACAGGCGGGTGGCGACCAGGATCTGGTCGTTACGGCTGCGCCCGGTGTGGATCTTGCGACCGGCATCGCCCAGCCGCTCGGTCAGGCGCGCTTCGATCGCCGAATGGCAGTCCTCGTAGCGCTCGTCCAGCACGAACGCGCCGCTGCGGAAATCGGCAGCCAGCAGATCCAGTTGCTCGCTCAGCCCGCCCAGCTCCTGCAGCGACAGGATGCCGATGTGCTGCAGCCCCTGCGCATGCGCCTTGCTGGCGGCGATGTCGTACAGGAAGAACTCGCGGTCCAGGATGACGTCGTCGCCGGCCAGGAAACTCTGGATCTTGGCGTCCACCGCCACGCCGGGTTTTTGCCACAACAGATTGGTCATCGGAAAGCGTCTCGAGTAAGTCGTCCAGTTGAATCACCGCACATGGAGGTGCGGGCTGCTGCGAGGGACTCGCATCTTCGAATCCCCGCACAAGGATGTGCGGGCTCTTGCGAGGGACTCGCATCATCAGCCAATCGCAGTCAATTCGTCCCAGCCCAACGCCAGGTTGAGATTCTGCATCGCCTGCGTCGCCGCGCCCTTGAGCAGGTTGTCCAGCGTCGCCACCACCACCACCCGCTTGTTGCCCGGCGCCAGCGTCACGCCGCCGATCTGCACGCCATGCCTGCCGGCAATGCGGCTGACCCACGGCGCTTCATCGACGATCTCGATCAGCGGCTCGTCGGCGTAACGCTGCGTGTAGCGCGCCTGGATCTGCTCGCGTGTCAGCGGCTGCTGCAGCCACAGGTTGACGGTCATGGTGATGCCGCGGAAATGCGGCGCCACATGCGGCATGAACTCCACCGGCACGCCGAGCTGCGCAGAGACTTCGCGCTCGTGCATGTGGTTGGTCAGCGCATACGGCATCAGGTTATCGGCCAGCAACTCGGGGTTGTTCTTGTCCGACGGCGTGGTGCCCGCGCCGGAATACCCGGACACGCCGAAACACTGCGGCGGGCCGGCCAGTTGGTCGAGCAAGGGCGCGATCGTCAGCTGCATCGCGGTGGCATAGCAGCCCGGATTGCTGATGCGTCGCTGCCCGGCGTAGCTGCCGCGCGTCAGCTCCGGCAACCCGTAATACCAGGCCGGATCGAAGCGGTAATCGGCCGACAGATCGATCAGCAGCGTCTGCGGCCTGGCCGCATCGATCGCCGCGACGAAGGGCTCGGCCTTGCCGTTGGGCAATGCCAGGATCACCACGTCGGCGGCCTTGGCGGCCACCGCATCGGCATCCAGGCTCTCGTAGCGCAGCTCGCCACGATACGCAGC
Organism: Xanthomonas sp. BRIP62415; assembly: GCF_003993515.1. Taxonomy (NCBI): domain Bacteria; kingdom Pseudomonadati; phylum Pseudomonadota; class Gammaproteobacteria; order Lysobacterales; family Lysobacteraceae; genus Xanthomonas; species Xanthomonas sp. BRIP62415. The sequence continues at coordinate 8,814 of NZ_QEZH01000030.1, read as the reverse complement.
GTTGTGGTCGGCCACCGGCTGCCCGGCCAGTTCGCGCGAGGACACGAACAGCAGCTGCAGATGCGGGTGTGCCACCACCAGCTTGATCAATTCCGATCCGGTATGCCCGCGGGCCCCGACGATGCCGATGGTCGTTGCTTGAACAGTCATGCGTTTGCTTCCAGGCGGAACTGCAGGTGGCGTTTGACCCCGGCCCATTCCGTATCGATGATGGAGAACACCACGGTATCGCGCGGTGTGCCGTCAGGGTGACGGGTGTGATTGCGCAGCACGCCGTCCTGCTTTGCACCGAGCCGCGCAATCGCCGCGCGCGAGGTGTGATTGAACCAGCTGGTCTCGAACACCACGCTCAGGCAGCCCAGCGTTTCGAAGGCGTGCTGCAACAGCATCCGCTTGGTGTCGGTATTGACGCCGCTGCGCTGCACGCGCGGCGCGTACCAGGTGTAGCCGATCGACAGCTTGGGCACTGTCGCATCCAGCCCGTAATAGCGCGTGCAGCCGACGACCTCACCGGCCACATCGCGTACCACGTAAGGCAGCACCCGCCCGTCGGCTTGCGCCGCCAGCGCCGCGCCCACGTAGTCGTCCACCTGCGCCGGTGCCGGCACGCCGGTGTACCACAGCCGCGACAAGGCCCCATCGCCCAGCGCAGCGCGCAGACCATCGGCATGCGCAGCCTGCAAGGGTTCCAGTAGTGCGAGTTGCCCACGTAGCGTGGGCAGCTCGCGCCAAAGCGATGGCAACGCGACGGGCGCCATCGTACTCAGCCCAGCAGCGTCGGCTGGCGCGTCGCGCAATGCGCCACGCAATGCTGGATCTGCTCGAAGGTCTCCAGCCCGTACCAGAACACCTTCCACTTCTCCTGCTTGATGCAGCCGTCGGACTCGGCGTAGTAGAAGATGTTGACCTGGTTGTTGTGCCGCGAGCGCCAGAACAGCTGCGGAGTCTCCTCGCGCATCACGTTCCATACCGCGCGGCCCAGGCCTTCGCCCTGCGCATCGTCGAGCACCGCGAACTTGTCCAGGTAGATCAACGCGCTTGCACCCAGCATGCCCTCATCGGTGAGGATCACCGCGGCGCGGTAGTTCTCGCTGACATAGGCGCGCAGCAACCTGGTGTTGCTGAAGTACTCGGGCACCAGCGTGCGACCGAAGCTGGATTCGATCAGGGTCTTGAGCCGTGGCAGGTCCAGTTCGTCCCAGGAGGTCGCGCGCAACACGCGCTCGCCGCGCCGCACCAGCGTGCCCGAGCCCTTGTGCGTGAACAGCTCCTTGGCCAGATCCGCCGGCCGGGTGATCGATACCGACGATTCCAGCGGCAGGCGATCGAGCAGGTCCTTGATCTGTTCGATCTTGACCCGCATCCCGCCATTGATCCACGGCTGCTGCATCAGGTGATCGAACTCGGTGGACAGGTTGATCGAATCGATCACCTTGCCATCGGCATCCAGCAGACCGCCGGTGCCGGTGAGGAAGATGATCTTGTATGGCTGCAGCTCCTGCACCAGTTCGTTGGCAGCAAAATCCGCGTTGATGTTGAGGATCTGCCCGCTCGGCGTCTCGCCCAGGCTGGTGATCACCGGAATCGAGCCGGCCTGCAGGCTGGCTTCGATCGGCGCCAGGTTCACTGCCTTGACCTCGCCGACCAGGCCATAGGTGTCGCGATCCAGATACTGCGCTTCGAATACGCCGCCGGTGATCGAGGTCGCACGCGCGCCGTTCTGCTGCAGCGCTTCGACCAGCTTGAGGTTGGAGGCCTGGAACACCTTGCGCACGATCGCCAGGGCTTCGGGCGAGGTCACCCGCAAGCCGTTGACGGTCTGTTTTTCGATGCCCGCTGCAGACAGCTCCGCATCCAGCTGCGGGCCGGCGCCATGCAGCACGATCGGGGTCAGGCCCACTTCCTGCAGGAACGACAGCGAGGAGGTCAGCGCGTCCAGGTCGTCGCGCAGCACCGCGCCGCCCACCTTGACCACCGCAAAGCGTTTGGCATCCAGCTGCGAGAAACGCTTGAGGTACTGGCTGATTTCCTTGGCGCTGGCCATGCTCGAAAGCAGGCGCACGATGGTCTGACGGGTCTGTTTGTGGGGCTGTGCGGAGAGGGACATTGCCGTGATCGAAGAGAGGAATGGCCGCGCCAGGCGCGGAACGCGGCTTCAGTTGCAGCCGTTGATGATGCGATGGACCGACTCGGCGTAACGCTGCAACTGCGCAAGCGTCACGAACTCGTCGGCGGTGTGGGCCTGGGCGATGTCGCCCGGTCCGTACACCAGTGCGGTATAGCCACCGGCCGAGAACAGCGAGGCCTCGGTCCAGAAATCCACTGCATTGCCGATCGGCAGGTCCAGCGCATCGGCGACATCGCGTGCGGCCAGGCGGCGCTCTTCTGCACGCGCGATGTCACCCGACGGCAGGCTCGGCCCGCGAAAGGTTTCTTCGAACTGCGCTGCCGCAGGATCGGCGAAGCCGGCAAACGTGGCCAGCAAGCCATCCACGTCCATCGACGGCAACGGACGAAAGCCGAAACGCAGTTCGGCCGCCGGCGCGATCATGTTGGCCTTGATGCCACCCTCGACGCGGCCGATGTTGAAACGCAGGCCGGTCAGGCCGCCGAAGCGCGCATGCGCCAGCGACTCCACATGCTCCAGTGCCCTGCCGCCCCAGCGCATCGCCTGGTGCAGCGCACTGGCGGATGGATCCTGCTTGCCCGACGCATGCCCGGCACGCCCGGCAAAGCGCATCAGCACCGAGCTGATCCCGCGATGCGCCAGCACCGCCTCGCTCATGGTCGGCTCGGCGACCAGCACCGCCTCATACGGCACGCCGCGGGCCAGGAACGCGGCGATGCAGCGCGGGTCGTTGGCTTCCTCGTCGGAGGAAAACAGGAATGCCGCATCGCCCTGCCCGGCATTGGCCGCCGCCACCAGCGCCGCTGCCGCCCCCTTGATGTCGCAGACGCCCAGACCGATCACGCGATCGTCGGTACGCCGCATCACGTGCGGATCGGCACTCCAGTGCGGCGAATCCGGCACCGTATCCAGATGCACGTTGAACAGGTACTTGGGCGCACCGCGCACCGCATACAGGCTCACCGCACCGGCACCGTGGTCGATCACCTCGACCTGAAACCCGGGCAGCTGCGCGCGCAGACAATCGAAGATGCCGCCCTCGGCAGCGATCGCCCGCGGCGGGTTGCGGGTGTCGAAGGACACCAGCTTTTGCAGATGCGTCAGTGTGTTGTCGAGCAGTGTGGTCATTGATCGCGTCTTGATTGCGTCGGCCAGAGGGTGGTCGGTCTTTCTAACGCCCCTCTGGCCCTTCCCCCGCCTGCGGGGGAAGGTGCCCGACAGGGCGGATGGGGGCATGCGGCAGGTCGCCCTCATCCGGCGCGATGCGCCAGCTTCTCCCGCACGCGGGAGAAGCAAGATGCCGGCTGCCTGCGGAGCGGTCGCCTCAGCGATTCACCTGCGCATACAGCGTCGAGCTCATCCCGAACAGCTTGATGAAGCCTTCCGCCTCTTCCACGCCCCAGTCGGCCGACTGCGCATAGGTCGCGCCCTTGGTGTTGAGCAGATGCGGCGAACGCACCGCCACCGCATCGACGCGGCCACCGCGGGTTTCCAGCGTGACCTCGCCGTTGACCTTGGACTGCGACGACTTCAAAAACGCCTCGATATCGGTCTTGAGCGGGTCGTGGTAGAAACCTTCGTACACCAGCTCCACCCACTTGCGCGCCACATCCGGCTTGAAGCGGTTCTGCTGCTTGGTCAGCACCGCATCTTCCAGCGCGCGGTGCGCGGTCAGCAGCGAGATCAGGCCGGGCGCTTCGAAGACGATGCGGCCCTTCAAACCGATCACGGTGTCGCCGGTATACACGCCGCGGCCCACGCCGTAGGGCGCAAACAGCTTGTTGAGCTGGGCCAGGATCTGCTCGCCGGGCAGCGTCTTGCCATTGAGTTCAACAGCCTCGCCTTCGACGAACGTCAGGGTGACGGTCAGCGCTTCGGCCGGCCACTCGCTGCGCGGCGCGCACCAGCCACGCGCACCTTCACCCGGCGCTTCCCAACGGTCGATCTCGCCGCCGGACATGGTCAGCCCGAGCAGGTTCTCGTTGATGGTGTAGGCCTGCTGCTTGGCGCGCACGCCGAAGCCGCGCTCTTCCAGATACTTCTGCTCGTAGGCGCGGGTCTGGGTGTGCTCCTTCTGGATCTCGCGGATCGGCGCCACGATCTGGTAGTCGCCCAGCGCCTTGACCGCCAGGTCGAAGCGCACCTGGTCGTTGCCCATGCCGGTGCAGCCGTGGGCGATGCTGCGCGTGCCCAGTTCTTCGGCGCGCTTGAGCGCGGCATCGACGATCAGGTAACGGTCGGACACCAGCAACGGGTACTGGCCCTGGTAGCCCTCGCCGGCCCACACGAACGGCTTGACGAAGCCCTGCCAGATGGCCGGACCGCCATCGACGGTGACATGGCTGGCCGCGCCCAGCTCGGCGGCGCGCTTCTCGATGAAGTCGCGTTCCTCCGCATCCACGCCGCCGGTATCGGCGAACACGGTGTGCACCGCATAGCCCTGCGCCTGCAGATACGGAATGCAGAAGCTGGTGTCGAGGCCGCCGGAGAAGGCGAGAACGATATCTTTGCTGCTCATGACGAAGATCCTGGGGGGAAGGTAGAAAAGGGAACCTACTCGACAACCACGACGCGCGGCTCGCAGCGCACCGGGAAGTTGACCGAACGGGCGATGAAACAGGCCGCGTGCGCGGCATGGTGCAGCGCCTGCGCGGCCGCCGGATCACCGGCGGAAATCGTGACGACCGGATGCAGCACCACCTCGCGGAACTGGCCGCCGCCGGCGTCGGTCAGCATCGTGCCGCCGGCCTCGTCGACGTAGCCGCGCACCACCACGCCGGCCTCGGCGGCCAGATGCAGGTACCAGAGCATGTGGCAGGCCGACAGCGAGGCCACGAGCAGATCCTCGGGGTTGTGCCGCGAGGCGTCGCCGCGGAACGCCGGGTCGGCCGAACCGGCCAGCGTCGGCTTGCCGGCGATGGCGATCTCGTGCTCGCGGCCATAGCCGCGGTAGCTCCCAGTGCCCTCGCCGCGATCGCCGGTCCAGGTGACCTGCGCGGTGTAGTGATGGGTGTGGCCGCTCATGCCCGGCCTTGGCCGACCAGCGCCGCCATGATCGCCTTCTGGACATGCAGGCGGTTCTCGGCCTCATCGATGGCGATGCAGTTGGGCGAATCCATCACCGCGTCGGTGGCCTTGACGTTGCGACGCAGCGGCAGGCAGTGCGAGAACACGCCGTTGTTGGTCAGCGCCATCTTGCGTTCGTCGACGATGAAGTGCTGGTACTGGTCGCGGATCGGCTTTTCCGGCTCCCAGTTACCGAAGAACGGCAGTGCGCCCCAGCTCTTGGCATACACCACGTCGGCGCCGGCATAGGCGCTGTCGATGTCGTGGCTGACCTGTAGCGAGCCGCCGCTTTCGGCCACGTTCTGCGCCGCCCAGTCCATGTAGCGCTCGTCCAGGATGTAGTCCGGCGTCGGGCACAGCAGGGTCACGTCCATGCCCATGCGGGTGGCGATGGTCAGCGCGGAATTGGCCACCGCGGTGTTCAACGGCTTGGGGTGATAGGTCCAGGTCAGCACGTACTTCTTGCCGCGCAGATCCTGGGTGCCGAAGTGTTCCTGCAAGGCCAGCGCGTGCGCCAGCTCCTGGCACGGGTGGGTGATCGTCTCCATGTTGATCACCGGCACCGGCGAGTACCTGGCGAAGCTCCTGAGCACCTGGTCCTCGCGGTCCTTGGACCAGTCGACGAACTTCGGAAACGCGCGCACGCCGATCAGGTCGACATAGCGGCCCAGCACGCGCGCCACTTCGGCGATGTGCTCCTCGGTGTCGCCATCCATCACCGTGCCCAGATTGAACTCGATCGGCCAGGCATCCTTGCCCGGCTGCAGCACCACTGCATGCCCGCCCAGCTGGAACGCGCCCAGCTCGAAGCTGGTCCGCGTGCGCATGGACGGGTTGAAGAACACCAGCGCGATCGACTTGCCCTTCAGCTCGCTTCCCAGCTTGTTGCGTTTGAACAACGCAGCCTGGGTCAACAGCGCGTCCAGTTCGGCGCGGCTCCAGTCCTGGGTGTTCAAGAAGTGCTTCAGTGACATCGATCGATCCTTGTGCTGCGTGCTTCTGCTGCGTGGTCCGCCAGGAGCGACGGGGTGCGCGACATGCGCGTTTCTTGCGGTTGAAACTTTTGTGACGTCAAAACGAAAAAACCCAGCCTCAGGGCTGGGTTTTCAACAGCGGAACAGCCAAACGCTCCGGTTACCCAGCGAAAATGTGGGATTCCGGTCGGCGGGCACGCGAGGTCATGCCGGAGGCCATCCGGGCGGCGCTGGTGTCGTGCTGAAAGGCGTTTGCGTGCATAGGGCGCGAATCCTCGCATGCATGCGGGTACGGCGCAACCGCTGCGCAGCTCAACGCGGCGGCGCGACGATGGCGTCGGGGATGTAGGGGGTAACCGACACACGGATGCGCAGCCGGTTGCCCGGGTCTTCCGGCAGCCGCGAGCGGTACTTGGTGCCCTTGTAGACGTAGTCCACGTCGAAGGCGATCGGCCGCCGGAACTCGCGCGGCACTTCCACCACCCGGCAGTTGCGCCGCGTGCTGGTCGGTGGCACTGCCATCGGCACGGCGGCCGGCTCGGGGCGCCGCGAGAACATCTCCTTGACCGAATCCACCATCCGGTTGATGCGGCCTTCGTCCTCGGCCGGCACCACCGGCGCGACCGGCTCGGCCTCGCACTGCTCTTCGATGCGGGTGGCACGCAAGGTCTGGTAGACCGGCTCGACGTTGAGCACCTGCGCGTAATCCAGCTTCACGTTCTCGATCACCACCACCCTGTTCTTGGGATCGGTCTCTGCCGCATGCGCTGACGGTGCCTGCCAAGCGAACACACACAGCAGCAGGAAGAACGGGGAAGGTCGCATCAGTACCAGGGGGGCGGAGCGAAGCAATACGTAAGTGTATGGAGCTTGCGATCCCTTGGGCTGAACGCAGCCCATCCGGTCACCGGCATCGTGGTAGGCAGACGGCTGGTTCGCCATCCCGCCGCGACCGGCTAGAATCGCCCGGTTATCCTTTTCCAGATGCCGATGAGCCTGCGCCTGCACAACAACCTGACGCGGCGGGTCGAGCCGTTCGCACCGCTCGATCCGTCCAGCCCCACCCTGTATGTGTGCGGCCCCACCGTCTACAACTACGCGCATATCGGCAACGCCCGCGGCCCGGTCGTGTTCGATGTGCTGGCCGCACTGCTGCGGCGGCGCTTCGGGGCGCTGCGCTACGCGCGCAACATCACCGACGTGGACGACAAGATCAATGCCGCCGCGCAGGCGCAGGGCGTGCCGATCTCGACCATCACCGACCGCTTCGCGGCGATCTATCGCCAGGACATGGCCGCGCTCGGCGTGCTGCCGCCGGACATCGAACCGGAAGCCACCGCGCATATCCCGCAGATCGTGGCGATGATCGAGCAGCTGATCACCAATGGGCATGCCTATGCCGCCGAGGGCCATGTGCTGTTCGCGGTGGCCAGCTTCGCGCACTACGGCAAGCTCTCGCGCCGCGATCCGGACGAGATGCTGGCCGGCGCGCGCGTGGACGTGGCGCCGTACAAGCGCGACCCGGGCGACTTCGTGCTGTGGAAGCCCTCCAGCGACGAGCTGCCCGGCTGGGACTCGCCCTGGGGCCGCGGCCGCCCGGGCTGGCATATCGAATGCTCGGCGATGGCCGCCGCGCACCTGGGCCCGACCATCGACATCCATGCCGGTGGCGTGGACCTGCAGTTCCCGCATCACGAGAACGAGATTGCGCAGAGCGAATGTGCGCATGGCGGCGCCACCTTCGCCCGCTTCTGGCTGCACAACGGCATGCTCAATTTCAGCGGCGCCAAGATGAGCAAGTCGCTGGGCAACATCGAGACCGTGCACGACCTGATCGCCAGGCACCCGCCCGAGGCGCTGCGCTACGCGCTGCTGAGCGCGCATTACCGGCAGCCGCTGGACTGGTCCGATGGTTTGATCGAACAGGCCAAGAACACGCTGGATCGGCTGTACGGCACCGTGCGCGACCTGGCCGCGGCCGAGCACGCCGCAGGGATCGCCCCCGCGCCGCCGGCCGCGATTCCCGACGAGGTGGAGGCCGCGCTCGACGACGACCTCAATACGCCGCTCGCGCTGTCGGTCATCGCCAGCATCGCCTCCGAGGCCCGCGCGCTGCGCACCCAACTCGCGCATGGCGGCGACGCACCGGCAGGTGTTACCGCGCTGTCCGGACTGAAGTCGCGGCTGCTCGGCGCAGGCCTGGCACTGGGCTTGCTGCAGCAGGATCCGGCCGCCTGGTTCTCGCGCGGCACCGACGCCGGCGACGATGCGCGCATCACTGCGCTGGTCGAAGCACGCAATGCCGCGAAGAAGGCCAGGGATTTTGCCCGCGCCGATGCCATCCGTACCCAGCTGGCCGACGAAGGCATCGTGCTGGAAGACACCCCGCAAGGCGTACGTTGGAAGCGCGCATGACCCTCTTTCCTTCTCCCGTCGGGAGAAGGTGCCCCGCAGGGGCGGATGAGGCTGCGAGCGAAGCTACATGCACCTTCCTTGAGGTAAGAGCGACGCCACCCGCATCGAATTCCAGCGAGGCTTCACCCCTACCCTCACCCCCAATCCCCGCTCCGCGCCCCGGCCCGCGCTGGCCGCGCGGCCGCTCCAAGGCACGCGCGCCAATGGCGCGCACACCGCGCCTTCTCGCCC